>LJVB01000009.1 GCA_001304215.1 Acidithiobacillales bacterium SM1_46
GGTGACCAGTCGGGCCGATGATTCAGGAGGTAGTGAATGGCCACCGCGAGATAGTGATTCGGATTGAGCAACCCCTGGGAGCGAGTGACAATGCCATGTCGATCGGCATCGGCGTCATTACCCCAGGCGATGTCGAAATTGTCCTTCAGACCCACGAGACTTGCCATGGCATAAGGGCTTGAACAGTCCATGCGAATCTTGCCGTCGTGGTCGAGCGTCATGAAGCCAAAAGCCGGATCGACCCGGTCGTTTACCACGGTAATATTGAGGTTGTAGCGCTCGGCAATCGGCTTCCAATAGGCGACGCCGGCACCGCCGAGCGGGTCAACGCCGATTCGCAGCCGCGCCTTGCGGATTGGCTCGAAGTCGATGACGTTTGCCAGATCGGCGATGTAGCTGCCGGCGAGGTCTTCGGCACGAACATCCGGTTTGCCGCCAACGTCGGAAGGGAGCCGGCGCACGCCGTTGTTTGCTTCGACAAGCAGCGAATTCGCGCGCGCTTCGATCCAACTGGTGACGTCGGTGTCGGCCGGGCCGCCGCCCGGCGGGTTGTACTTGATGCCGCCATCCGTCGGCGGATTGTGCGAGGGCGTAATGCCAATGCCATCGGCGCGACGCGATTCCGGATCGGCGTTGTGCACGAGAATCGCGCGGGAGATCACCGGCGTCGGGGTGTAGCCGCCGTCGCTCGGGACCACGGTTTCAACGCCGTTTGCCGCGAGCACTTCCAGCGCAGTGCGCTGCGCGGGGTCCGAAAGCGCGTGCGTGTCCTTGCCGAGATAGAGCGGACCCTCGACGCCATTGTCGCGGCGGTAATCGCAGATTGCCTGGGTAATGGCGAGGATGTGTGCCTCGTTGAAGCTCCGCTCGAGGCTCGATCCGCGGTGGCCGCTGGTGCCGAAACTTACCCGTTCGGCGGCCTTGCCCACATCGGGCTGCTCATCGTAGTAGGCGCGCCTGAGCGCGTCGATATCCGCGAGACTCTCGCGCGGGGCGGGTTTCCCCGCGAGCGGATGAATGGCCATGCAGATCCTCCCAGAACTTGGCGTTACACTAATCGCTTCCCATCACGGCGACAATGACGCGGATCAAAGCGGCGAGAGCATCTCAACCGATAAATAGGTAGCCATCGGGCTTCCATGACCAACAACGTCCTGACAAGAAAGCGCCTGCTGATTGCCGCCGCCGTGCTGGCGGCGGTCGTGGTGTTGGCGCTGGTTGCGCTGTACGTGGCCGTGATGACAATTGATATCGACAAGCACCACGGCGAGGTCGAGGCGCTGCTAACCCGCGGTCTCGACCGGGAGGTGAGACTTAGCGGCACGATCACTCTGGAGCGATCGCTTCGACCGCGCCTGGTCATGGAGGACGTGAGTATTGCCAATCCGCCGAAGGCGTCGCGGCCGGTCTTCGCATCAGCCAAAAGACTCGAGATCAAGATTGCGCTCTTGCCGTTGCTGAGCGGGCGGCTCCGGATACTCGAATTGAATCTTGTCGGTGCTGATGTGCTGCTCGAGAAGACCGCTGACGGCACACCCAACTGGCAGCTTGGCCCCAGGGAAGACACGGGCGGACGGACTGGAATGTCTGTGGAGGTTCTGTCGTTCGGTGTCGCCAACTCGAAGCTCGCCTATCGCGAACCGAACGGAGACCGCACCGCGGGACTGATTGATGACCTGAAAGCGCAGCTGGCGCCGGATCAGCCGGTGCGCGTGAACCTGACGGGCCGTTTCCACGATCTTCCAGTCGAAGCGACGCTGGATGGCGGCTCGCTCAAGGCGCTCCTTGCCGCTGAGCAGGCCTGGGAATTTCGCGGAAAGGTGGTGGCCGGCAGTCTGCACGCCGACGTCAACGGGAGTCTACGCGATCCGCAGAAACTCGCCGGGGTGGATGTGTCGCTTCGCTATTTCGGCACGCGCTCTGGCGACACGCGCTCGGCGCTTACCGAGCACGTACCGCGATTCGCTGAGTACCGTGGTGTGGCGCGGTTCACATCAGATTCGGCGGGGTTCGGCTTCGATTTGGACGTCGAGGGTTCGGGCGCCGAACTGAGCAAGCTGTGGGCCGGTAGGGACGAGGTGTCGGCGCTTGAAATCAAATCGCGACAGCTGCGGCTGCAGGGGCAAGGCACGGCCGGGACGCTTTCGGAATTGTTGGTGGGCGCGAACTGGCAGCTCTCGGCACAGGACGCGGAGCTTCGCTGGCAGCACCTTGAAGGTAAGCCGCCGATCGTGGTGAACGGCGCAACGGTCGAGGCGGCGGCGAAATCCGGGGGTCCGATCAAGGCAGTCGTGCGGGGTCGTTATCGGAACGAGGCAATTATGGCGCGCGGCACGCTTGGCAGTATTGAAGCGCTGTTGTCGCCGAAGGCTCCGTGGCGCATCGATGCCTCAATCGAATCTGCGATGGCGAGCGGGGAGTTCCGTGGCGCCATGCGCAAGCCACTGTCCGAGGCGCTCTTCGAGGGTCAGTTCAGCGTCAGCGCTGACAAGCTTTCGAGCATCAGCGAAGTGGCGGGGGTCGAGCTGCCGCCGCGCGGGCCGGCGACTCTGTCGGGAAAGCTCGCGGAAGATCCGGGGCGCGTGCGACTTTCCGACCTGGAGTTAAGGCTTGCGGGCAGCCAGCTTCGGGGAGAGTTCGCGTGGTCGGAGAAGGCGTCGCCGCGTATACGTATCGTGCTTAAGCCGAGTCAGATCCGGTTCGAGGACCTGCGAAACGACGCTAAACCAGAGTCAGCACAGGACACCGAGCCAACAGAATCCAAAGGAGGGAAAGTGATCCCCGAAATCCCTCTTTCGGGAAAACGGATACGCGAGGCGGATGTCGATCTGTCGATCGATGATCTGCAATTCTTTGACGAAGGCAAAGTCCTTGCCTCATTCGACGGACAATTGCGGGCCGTGAACGGGCGACTCGTTTTGAAGAACCTGCGCAGTGACGTGAGCGGTGCGCCGACCGTGCTCAACTTGACGGTCGATGCGCGCCGAGATCCGACAACCGTCGAGGCCCAGCTGGATGCAGCGTCAATCGACTATGGCGCGCTGTTAAAGGCCAGCGGCGTGACCGGCGGCGTGAAAGGCGTGCTCGCACTGCAGGCGCGAATTGCCGGGGAGGGTAACGATCTGCACGCAATGCTGGAGCACGCGCAAGGCAGGGTGGAGATTCTCGGCGACAAGGGTTACATACGTGGCAGGCTGCTCGAGGTGTGGGGAGGGAATCTCATGCAGCTCCTCAATCCGGTGTCTTGGGCGAGAAATACCGACACCGAACTCAACTGCGTTGCGGGGCGCTTCGACATTGGTGATGGCATCGTCCGTAGCGAGTTGCTTCTTCTCGATTCGCGCGACGTCACGGTCGCAGGTGAGATGGTGCTGAATCTCGCAACCGAGGAAATCAATGGCTTGTTCAAGCCGCAACCGAAACAGGCGTCTTTGGTAAAACTCGCGGCGCCCTTGCGTCTGAGCGGAACCTTGGGGGCGCCCAGCGTGGGCCCCACCGAGTATTCGTTGTTAACGCTTGGGAAGATTGCGATAGGCGTTGCCCAGCCTTACGCACTCCTTCTGATGTTTGGGGATCTCGGCGCGAAGGAAAAGAATCCATGCGCGGCCTTGCTTGCAAAGCCGCTCGCCGGGGCGGCGCAACCTGGCCCACCGGCTAAATGACCGGCGGCCGTGGTTCATCTGGAGGGTATCTCCCCGGAATCCGGAAGGCCGGGTAGCATGGTTACCCTATGAAGCGCACGCGGAGCATCCGACCCGTTCACTCCGGGTCCGACCGGCGTTCCCTGCTCCTATCGGTTGCGCTGATTCTGGTTGCTCTGTCGGCTCCAGTGCTGGCAGCGCCGATGGAAACCGAAGTGCCTCAGCTTCTGGCGCGCATGGAAACGTCCGGCTGTGAGTTCTATCGCAACGGCACCTGGGCGAACGCGGCCAAGGCACGCGCGCATCTTGAGCGCAAGTATCGCGCCATGCGTGCGCGCGATCTGATTGGCACAACCGAGGAGTTCATCGAGCGGGGCGCGACAAGAAGCAGCATGTCGGGCGAGGCCTATCGGGTGCGTTGCGATGGCGAAGGGGCGATGGAGAGTGCGGCGTGGTTCAGGCAGGAATTGCAGCGGCTACGCGCCGGGAGCAGCAGCAAACCGTGATTGGCCGCGATGTTGATCAACGCCTACTGAATTTGATGATATCGGAACCAAATCTGGTTCAAAGGGTGCGGGAAACGATGCGTAAGGCACGGGGCAGTCAGGACAGGTGGCGCAGTGCAATCTGGGGACTTGCCGGATTGCTCGTCGCCGTTGGCGCGCAGGCCGCGGAGTCGCAAACCGGTGGCGAACGTGGACAAGGCACTATTGTCGCCGGCGTGGCCGCGCCGGCGCGAGAAGCCGCGCCAGTGGTGATCGATGGTGTCAAGCTGTTCGAGGTGAGGGGTGTGACGGCTTTTCCGGCCGAGCGGCGCGCTACGGAGATTTCGGCGCGAATTGAGTTGTTCGCGCAGGACAAGGCATTTGATCCCAATGCGGTTGAGGCTGTAGATCTCGGCAATCGCACGCGGCTGTCTGCTGGCAAATACGAGCTCATGACTGTATTCGATGTTGATGCACAGAATGAGGGGATCGCGCGTCCATTAATTGCCGAGGTCTATCGTCGACGGATCGCGGAGGCGGTCGCAGCGTACCGCAGCGACAGAACGCCACGCGCGCTGTTGCTCGCGGCTGGTTATACACTTGCGGCAGCAGCACTTCTCGTTGCGCTGATTTATTTGCTCGGCAAGGGCTTTCGCGGGCTCGATGGGCTGATCGCCCGGCGCTTCAAGGCGAAGCTGGGCGACGTGCGAATCCAGTCCTTCCGCATCTTGCAGGCAGAACACCTGTGGGCCGGTGTGCAAGGGGCATTGCGCGCCACGCATGTGATCGTGGCGATTCTTGTCGTGGCGGTATTCATCGACTTTGCGTTGGGGCGTTTTCCATGGACGCGCGCGCTGCAGGAGCGCCTGCTCGGCCTGGTAGTGAACCCGTTGTTGTCGATTGGCCGGGGAATTGTCGAAGCCATACCGAACCTCCTGTTCTTGGCGATTCTTGTCATCGTCACGCGTTATCTGCTCAAGACGATCCGACTCTTCTTCGTCGCAGTCGCCCGCGGGTCGGTGAAAATGCGGGGCTTCGACCAGGAGTGGGCGTGGCCGACCTACCGTATCGTGCGGCTGCTCGTGATCGCGTTCGCGGCGGTCGTCGCCTACCCTTATATCCCGGGTTCGGATTCCGGCGCGTTCAAGGGCATCTCGTTGTTTCTCGGCGTCATCTTCTCGCTCGGTTCAACTTCGGTGATTGCCAATATTATCGCGGGATACACGATGACCTACCGGCGTGCGTTCCGGGTCGGTGACCGCGTGAAAATTGGCGCTCATGTCGGCGACGTCGAGGAGGTGCGGCTGCTGGTCACGAGCCTGCGCAGTTTAAAGGGGGAGCGGGTCGTCATCCCCAATTCAATCATCCTGAACAGTGACCTCGTCAACTACAGTGGCATCTCCGGAACGCAAGGCCTGATTCTGCACACCACGGTTGGCATCGGATACGAGACCCCGTGGCGGCAGGTGGAAGCGATGCTGCTGATGGCGGCGGAACGCACACCGGGATTGCTGCGGGAACCGGCCGCGTTCGTGTTGCAGCAGGCCCTGGGCGATTTCTGCGTGACCTACGAGCTTAATGTCCATTGCGATCAGCCGCACCAGATGCCGCAGCTCTATACTGCCTTGCACCGGAACATTCTCGATGTGTTCAACGAGTACGGCGTGCAAATCATGACCCCCGCCTATGTGGCCGATGCACCGCAACCCAAGGTGGTTTCCAAAGATCAGTGGCATCTGTCACCGGCACCGAAGCCCACGGATTAGCAAGACGGGTGCCAGACGCTGCGTCGTCGTGGCGCGATCATGCTGGCAAAGAGCCCGTGTCTCCCGGACATGGGGCTGTGGCAGAATGACCCGACTGGAGCGTGCCAAGCCGTGGATTCGCCAGAGTTCCTTGAAGTTCGCAATTTGATCATCGCGCTGTTGATCGGTGCGCTGGTCGGCACCGAGCGCGAGAAGCGCAAGGTCAGCGAGCAGGAGGTTTCCTTTGGCGGGCTGCGTACCTTCATCCTGTTCGCGCAGGCGGGTGCCGTGTCCGCAT
This sequence comes from Acidithiobacillales bacterium SM1_46, assembly GCA_001304215.1. Taxonomy (GTDB): domain Bacteria; phylum Pseudomonadota; class Gammaproteobacteria; order Acidiferrobacterales; family Sulfurifustaceae; genus SM1-46. The sequence continues at coordinate 6,170 of LJVB01000009.1, forward strand.
GGTTGTCGATTCATCTCAGTTACCCGTGGATTTTTGTGGCGACAGTGGCGGCGATTTCGGCCATCGTCGTGACGGGCTATGTCCTTGAGAGCCGGGTGCGACCTACCGAGATCGGGGTAACGACGGAGCTAGCGGCGATCACCGTCTGCCTGCTGGGCGGTGCCGTAATGTACGGCTTCGTCGCGATCGCAGTGGCGCTTGCGATCATCACCTCCACGGTGCTTGCCTATAAACGCCCGCTGCACGCGGCCGTCGCACGGATCAGCACTGACGATCTGTACGCCGGACTGAGACTGCTGATCGCAACCTTCATCGTGCTGCCGCTGTTGCCCGATCGCATGGTCGATCCTTGGCAGGCCCTCAATCCCCACCGATTGTGGCTCCTGGTGATTCTGATTTCCGGCCTGTCGATGGTGGGCTATGTCGCGGTGCGCTGGCTCGGGCCCGCGCGCGGAACATTGCTTACGGCCGCGAGTGGCGGGCTGGTGTCGTCGACAGCGGTGAGTCTTTCCTTCGCGCGCCAGAGCCGCATCGATCCGGGGCGCCGCAGCGGCGATATGCTCGCCGCGGGCGTTCTGGTCGCGTGGGCCGTCATGTTCGTGCGCGTGATCATCGCGGTCGCGATTGTTAATGCGAGTCTGGTCGGTGGCGTGCTTGCGCCATTCATTGCGATGGCCGTGGTGGCGGCGCTGCTGGCGGGCTTCCTCTTCTGGCGCGGGCGGGCGGGCGGGGCAAGCGAACCGCCGGCCGAGGTGCAGCTCAAGAACCCGTTCAGCCTGTGGGAGGCGAGCAAGTTCGGGCTGTTGTTCGCCGTGGTAGTGCTGGTCGTTGCGCTCACGCGGCGTTATCTCGAGGGTCAGGGTCTGTATATCGTGGCGGCGCTCGCCGGGCTGACCGATGTGGATGCCATTACGCTTTCGATGGCCGACTATGCGCGCCTCGGTGGCGACGCACACACGGCAGTCGGTGCCATCGTGATCGCGACGCTATCCAATACCGTGGTCAAGTGCGGTTTGGCCGTGGTATTCGGTAGCGCGGCAATCCGCCTGCGACTGTTGGTGGCAACGGTCGCGACGCTCGCGACCGGGGCGGCAGCGCTGACATTGTTCTAGTCACCGGATGTGGACGAAAGGGAGCGGCCCAGGAGACTTCGATCGGTTTGTGCGGCGCCGCGGGCGAGGCTGGGATTCATCGAGACAAGAGTCCGACCCATCGCGGTAGATGGGAAATAGCGCTGAATCCGGGATAGGGTTCTGTTGGCCGGTTGAAGTAGCGCCTCCCGCCGGACCCGAGGGCATAATCCACGTTGCGGTTGTGCTGCTCCGGTTCTTGATGCAGATCAACATCGGTTGGCACGTTTGCATGCATCGTACGCGCGTGGATTAGCGTGCGTGACAATGTGCCGCTCGCGTTAACGGCGAACCATCGTCTATTGGCAAGCGTACGCAGGAGGTCCTTCATGGCGACGATTAAACAGGGTGACTTTATCCAGAGCGTGGCCGACGCGTTTCAGTTCATTTCCTATTACCACCCGGTCGACTACATCAAGGGCCTGTATGAGGCCTATCAGCGCGAGCAGTCGCCGGCGGCGAAGGACGCCATGGCGCAAATCCTTGTCAACTCGCGCATGGCCGCCGAGGGCCATCGACCCATCTGCCAGGACACCGGCATTGCCATCGCCTTCATCAAGGTCGGTATGGACGTGCGTTGGGACGTGAAGCTGACCATCGAGGACATGGTGAACGAGGGCGTGCGCCGCGCCTATCTCGATCCCGACAACAAGCTGCGCGCCTCGGTGCTGGCCGACCCGGACGGCAAGCGCACCAACACCAGGGATAACACCCCCGCGGTCACCCACGTCCAGCTGGTGCCGGGCGACAAGGTGGAAGTCACGGTCGCGGCAAAGGGCGGCGGCTCGGAAAACAAGTCCAAGTTCGCGATGCTGCTGCCGAACGACAGCATCGTCGACTGGGTGTTGTCGCAGGTGCCGGTGATGGGCGCGGACTGGTGCCCGCCCGGCATCCTGTCGCTCGGCATCGGCGGTACGCCGGAGAAGGCGATGTTGATGGCCAAGTGGGCAATGATGGAGCCTATCAACATTCATGAGCTCCAGGCGCGCGGGCCAGCCAATCGTGCCGAGCAGCTGCGACTCGAGTTGTACGAAAAGGTCAATGCGCTCGGAATCGGCGCGCAGGGTTTGGGTGGGCTCACCACGGTGCTCGACGTCAAGGTTGTCGACTACCCGACGCACGCGGCCTCGAAGCCGGTGGCGCTGTTGCCGAACTGCGCCGCGACCCGCCATGTGCACTTCACCCTCGACGGTCGCGGCCCTGCGCATTTCGAGCCACCGAGTCTCGACGATTGGCCGAAGCTCGCGCTAGACCTCGCGACCAGCCGGCGCGTCAACCTCGACGGCATCACGCGTGAGGAGGTCTCGACCTGGAAGGCGGGTGATCGCCTGCTGCTGTCCGGCAAGCTACTCACCGGACGCGACGCGGCGCACAAGCGTCTCACCGAGATGCTGGCGCGTGGCGAAAAGCTGCCGGTAGATTTCAAGGACCGCTTTATCTATTACGTCGGTCCGGTCGATCCGGTGCGCGACGAGGTGGTCGGGCCGGCCGGACCCACAACGTCCTCGCGCATGGACCGGTACGTAGAGCCGATGCTGACGCAGGCCGGTTTGCTCGGCATGGTTGGCAAGTCGGAGCGCGGCCCGGCGGCAATTGAGTCGATCAAGAAGCACCGTGCGGTGTACTGCATCGCCGTGGGCGGCGCGGCCTACCTGGTGTCGAAGGCGATCCGCGCCTCCAGGGTGGTGGCGTTCCCCGAGCTTGGCATGGAGGCGATTTATGAGTTTGAGGTGAAGGATATGCCGGTGACGGTTGCGGTCGACAGCGGCGGCAATGCCGTGCACAAGAGCGGCCCCGCCGAATGGCGTGCCCGCATCGGCAAGATTCCTGTGACCGTCGTATAGACCGGTCGCGAAAAGGAAAGGGGTGGAGCCGCGGATGAAGGGCAGCGACCAACTCGCAGATGTTGCCGCCGCGACCAGGCGCGCGCCGCGCGACCGTTTGCCGGCGCTGCTTGATGTGGTGCAGAGTATCAGCGGCCTCGCGCTGGTCATGTTTCTCGGTATGCATCTGCTGCTTGATGCTGCCATCCTCATCGGCCCATCGGCCGCCGATGCCGTGGCTCGCGCATTCGAAGGCCAATACCTGTTCGGTACTGCGCACCCGTGGATCGTGTCGTTGGCCGCACTGGCGCTGCTCACGCTGATTGTCGTGCATGCCGTGCTGGCGCTGCGCAAGCTGCCGCACTCCACGCGCGAGTACGTCGCATTCCGCCATCACCTGCGTGGCATCAACCACGGCGACACCCGGCTGTGGTGGTGGCAGGTGGTCACAGGGATGGCCCTGTTCTTTCTCATCGCGCCGCACCTGTATATCGTGATTACCCAGCCCGAGACGATTGGTGCCTCGGCGTCTGCGCATCGCGTGGTGGCGGAGCGTGCCTGGGTCTTGTATGCGATCCTGTTGCCGGTCGTTCTGCTGCACGCTGCCGCCGGTACCTATCGAATGGTTGTGAAGTGGGGTTGGCCCAAGCTGTCGCGCGTGAGACTCAGGCCCTGGGTGTGGGGCATCGCTGGGGCCTACTGCGTCCTCGGGCTTGCGGCACTGGTTGCCTACACGATTCTCGGTCTGCGGTTAACGGAGTAGTCGGATGCGAATCATCTACACGGATGTGCTCGTGATCGGCGGCGGTCTCGCCGGACTGCGCATGGCAATTGCTGCCAGGCGCCGCGGGCACGAGGCCATCATCCTGTCGCTGGTGCCCGCCAAGCGCTCGCACTCCAAGGCCGCGCAGGGCGGCATGCAGGCGAGCCTCGGCAATGTCATCAAGGGCCAGGGCGACAGTGAGGACGTGCATTTCGAGGACACCGTGCGTGGCGGCGACTGGGGCGCCGACCAGGAGGTGGTACGCATGTTCGTCAACACTGCGCCGAAGGCGGTGCGCGAGCTCGCCGCATGGGGCGTGCCGTGGAGCCGTGTCCGCAAGGGCGATCGCGAGGTGATCATCAACGGCCAGAAGGTCACCATCACCGAGCGCGACGCAGCACACGGCCTGGTGGCGCAGCGCGATTTCGGCGGCACCAAGAAGTGGCGCACCTGCTACGTCGCGGATGGCACCGGGCATGCAATGATTACCGCCATCGCCGACCAGGCGATCGCGGCCTCAATCCCGGTGCACGAGCATAACGAGGCCCTCGCGCTGATCCACGATAGCGGACGCTGCTACGGCGCAGTGGTGCGGGATCTAGTGAGCGGCGAGCTTACCGCCTATGTGGCTAAGGCCACAGCCCTCGCCACAGGTGGAGCCGGACGCCTGTATCGCGTGACGACCAACGCCGTGATCTGCGAGGGCATCGGTCAGGCCATCGCGCTCGAGACCGGGGTCGCCACGCTTGGCAACATGGAGGCGGTGCAGTTTCACCCCACCGGCATCTTCCCGGCCGGCATCCTGGTGACGGAGGGTTGCCGCGGTGACGGTGGTCTGCTCAGGGATGCCGATGGACATCGCTTCATGCCGGACTACGAGCCGGAGAAGAGGGAGCTCGCCTCGCGCGACGTCGTGTCGCGGCGCATGGAAGAGCACATTGCCAGGGGCAAGGGCGCAAAAAGTCGCTTCGGTGATCACCTGTGGCTGGACATCACGCTGCTCGGCGAGCACCACATCCGGCACAACTTGCGCGAGGTCTACGAAATCTGTCATTACTTCCTCGGAGTCGATCCAGTGAAGGAGTGGATCCCGGTGCGTGCCGCACAGCACTACACCATGGGTGGCGTGCGCACTGGTCCCACCGGCGAGAGCCCGAACTTGAAGGGTCTGTTCGCGGCGGGCGAGGCGGCCTGTTGGGACATGCATGGTTTCAACCGACTCGGCGGCAATTCCGTGGCCGAGACCGTCGTGGCCGGCATGATCGTAGGCGAGTTCATTGGCGATTTCTGCGACCGGCCGGAGAACGACATCAATATCCCAACGGCGGTGGTGCACGACTATCTCGAACGCGAGCAGGCCAGGCTAAGCGCCTTGCTCACCGGCCGTGGCACCGAGGACGCGGTGGCGCTGCGTGTGGCGATGCAGGAAATCATGACGGCCAAGGTCGGCATCTTCCGCCGCGGCAAGGATCTCGAGCAGGCCGTCGACGAGCTTCAGCAGCTCCTGGTGCGCAGCCGCGACATCGGTGTGCGTTACCGTGCCGCGGGCGCCAATCCGGAGCTGGTGACGGCCTATCGCACGCAGAGAATGCTCAAGCTCGCTCTCACCGTCGCCTACGGGGCGCTCGCACGTTCCGAAAGTCGCGGGGCGCACTACCGCGAGGATTTCCCGCGTCGCAACGACGCCGAATGGCTCAAGCGCACGCTCGCCAGCTGGAGCAACGAGAGTGACACCCTGCCAACCCTGACTTATGAGGCACTCGACGTGCGGAGAATGGAGCTGCCGCCCGGCTGGCGCGGTTACGGCGCCAGGGATCACATCCACCACCCGGACACGGCGACGCGCGAAAAGGAGGTCGAGGCCCTCAAGGCAAAACTGGCGTCATCCGACCGCTTCGCCGTACAGCAGGCGCTTATGCCCTACGAGCAACTGCTGCCACCACGGCTGCGCGGACGTAACGAACGCATTGACGATCGATCCTGACCATGACCGACCAGACTGCACACCGCAAATTGAGCTTCCGCATCCTGCGCTATAACCCGCAGGAGAACGGCAGCACGCCTCGCTTGCAGCGCTACGAGCTAGAAGAGGCTGACGGCATGACGCTCTTTATCGCGCTCAACGAGATTCGCGAGCAGCAGGACCCGTCACTGCAGTTCGACTTCGTGTGCCGTGCCGGCATTTGCGGCAGCTGCGGGATGATGATCAACGGCCGGCCGGGGCTCGCCTGCCGCACGCTCACCAGGAACCTGCCGCCCGAGATCACGCTTGCGCCACTGCCAATCTTCGAGTTGATCGGCGACCTGTCGGTCAATACCGGCCGGTGGATGCGGGACTTGGGTGAGCGGCTCGAAACCTGGGTACATATGAAGGCTGGCGAATTGGATCTGGGCCACATCGAGGAGACCATGGATCCGGATCTGGCCGAGCAGATCTACCTGCTTGATCGCTGTATCGAATGCGGGTGCTGTGTGGCGGCCTGCGGCACCGCGCGCATGCGCGAGGACTTCGTTGGCGCCGTGGGGTTGAGCAAGATCGCGCGCTTTCGGCTCGATCCACGCGATGCGCGCACGGACGCGGATTACTACGAGCTGATCGGCGACGACGATGGCGTGTTTGGCTGTATGTCCCTGCTCGCCTGTCACGACGTGTGCCCGAAGAACCTGCCGCTGAAGACGCAAATCGCGTTCTTGCGCCGGAAGATCGCCGCTGTGGGAATCAAGTAGCGTCGCGCACGGCGGCTATCGTGCGCCGACAGGGGCGCTGCCGATAAAAGCAGCTCGGCGATGGTTGTCCCGCGCTGGCGGCTGTGCTGCTTGTGCGCTGGAGCTGACGGCTGGTCACCGCGGTCGCACATTGTGCAAGCGGCGGGTACAAGGAGCGGCGTGTGATTGAGATCCGGTTGTGTGGCGGGGCAGGGGAGGTCACGGGCTCCGGCTATCTGGTCGAGACCGCCAGCGCGCGGGTGCTGGTCGATTTCGGTGTGTTTCAGGGCGGCGACGACGCGCGCGAGCGCAGTCGCTCGCTCGGTCCGGTCGATCCCGATCAACTGGACGCGGTCGCGCTCTCGCACGCGCATATCGATCATTCCGGCCGCCTGCCGCTACTCGTGGCACGCGGCTATCGTGGACCCGTGTTTGCCACGCCGCCGACGTTCGCACTCACCGAAATCCTGCTGGCGGACATGGCCAAGCTGGAGGACGAAGCGGTGGCGCGCCTCAACCGCAGGCGCCAGCGCGCCGGGAAGGAACCGATTTCAGCTCTTTTCACGCTGGACGATGTCGGGCGCCTGCATCGGCTGGCGCGGGCGGTGCGCTACAACGAGCCACGCCTGGTGGCCAATGGGGTGCGGGCTCGTTTTCTTGATGCGGGGCACATCATGGGTTCGGCGAGCATCGAGTTGACGATCCAGGACGGCACCGATGAGCGTGTGATCGTGTTTTCGGGCGATATCGGTCCATGGGGCGCGCCAATCCTGCGCGATCCTCAGCCGCCAACGCGTGCCGACATGGTATTTCTGGAATCGACCTACGGCGGGCGCGAGCGCCCCACACTCGCGGACGTTGCCGCCGAATTCAAGCGCATCGTTGCGCGCGCCGTACACGAGCACGCGCGTGTGATCGTACCGGCGTTCGCAGTTGGTCGTACGCAGGTCATTCTTTTTTACCTCGCCGAGGCGGTGCGTGAGGGTGTGTTGCCGCGCGACTTTCCGATCTACCTCGACAGCCCCATGGCCACCAAGGCAACCGCGGCGCTCGCCGAACATCCCGAGGTCTACGATGAGGAGGCGCGTACCCTTGCCACGAGCGGCCAGTTGCGATCCGATCTGCGTGGACTGCGCGTGACCGAATCAGTCGATGATTCCAGGGTGCTGAACAATAGCGAGCACCCCTGCATCATCATCAGCGCTTCGGGCATGTGCGAGGGCGGGCGGGTTGTACATCACCTGCGCCACAATCTCTGGCGTTCGAATGTCCACGTCGTGCTGGTGGGCTATATGGCAAGGGGCACGCTCGGCCGCGCGCTGGTGGAGGGTGCGAGCGAGGTTCAGATTTTCGGCGAGCCTGTTGCGGTACGTGCGCAGGTTCATAACCTCGATGGTTTTTCGGCGCATGCCGGGCAATCGGAGCTGCTCGACTGGCTGTCCGGGGTGGGGCCGGCCAAACCGCGAATCGTGCTCACGCACGGCGAGGACGATGCGCGCGCGGCACTCGCTGGCGCAATCGCGGCGCGCTATGGCATCAGCGCCGAGCGACCGCAGCTCTCCGACATTATCGTTCTCGACTAGCTGGTATTCGTGTTCGGCCGCCGCCCGATAAAGTGGCTGATTGGGTCGCGCATGGCCGGCATGTCGTTGCTCGCAATCTCCTCGAAATCGGCAAACATGGCGCGAAGCTCGCCCGGTTCCAGTAAGTAGTCAGGATTGAAGTCAGGATTTAGCAGCAAACGGCGGCGATTGAACGTGTGGTAGATCAAGAGCCCGCCCGGCAGGAGTGCGCGCTTGAGGTGCGGGATAAGCGCGCGGCTGAGGAAGCGCACCACGAGCACGAGTGTGAAGCGTTTCGGCGGTGGCACGAACTGATCGAGATCGGCGACAACGAGCTGCACCGGTAACGGTGTGGTGGCAAGTTGGGCGCTACAGTAGCGCAGTCCCGTGAGGCTTCCGTCGACGGCGATCACGTCATAACCGCGACGGGCGAGAAACAGCGCGTTGTGGCCGACGCCACAGGCGACATCGAGCGCCATTCCCTGCCCGTCGAGCAGATGAGCGTGTTCGGAGAGGATGGCATCCGGGGTAAACGCCGGATTCGGGTTGCCGCTGGCGTACTTGCGTTCCCAGCGCTCGATGTCGGCGCCACTCATCGCCGCATGTTAGCACGCACCGGATCGGAGGCCGGGGTGCGAGGGCGCCAGGATTGGTGCCTCGCGCGCCGGTCAATGTACGTGTTGGTGAACGTTTGACCCACATCAGATGGAACTACACAATACGGGGCATGGCCGAGAAGAAACGTTTGTGGTCAGCGCTAGCATTGGTTCTGGCGATTTCGGCTCCAATCGCAACCGCCCGGGCGGAAACGGCGGCGGAGGTGTTTATCCCGAATCATCCCGCGCTGACCGATCGCTTTAGTGTTACAGCCGGCTTGCTTTACCTCGATAGCTCGACCAATGCGGTCCTAACAACGGCGAGTGGAGGCACGGGCGTCATAGTGAACTTCGAGGACACGCTAGGCATGGAGGACAGGAGCTACACGGGACTATTTGGTTTCACGTGGCGCTTTGCTGAGCGCTGGCGACTGGAAACGGAGTATTTCAGATTGAACCGGGATGCCATCAAGACCCTGGCGACCGAAATCAAGTGGAACGATGTCTCTTATCCGATCGGTACTACCGTCGAGTCGACGTTTAACTTTTACGATGTTCGGGTCGGCGCTAGCTATTCATTCTACAAGACCCGCGACAAGGAACTGGGCGTCGGACTTGGTATGCACGTTGCCGGCATCACGGCGCGCATTGCAGAACCCAACCTTGGAGACGAGCAAGGAAAGGTGTTGGCGCCGCTACCGACTCTCAATCTCTACGGGAATTTTGCACTCACCGATGAGTGGGCATTGCGCTTTCGCGTGGACTATTTTTCGCTCACTTATGACGAGTTTGGCGGAAGCTTGACGAGTACGGGTTTGGACCTTCTCTACCAGCCGTTTCGTCACGTTGGATTCGGTCTTGGATTACGCAACTATTCTCTCGAAGTCGATCTTTCGGATCCCGATTGGCATGGCCGGGTCAACATGCAATTCACCGGGCCCACATTATTCGTAACCGGATCATTCTAGGCAGGGCAGGAGTGAGCGGCTAGCGCCGTCAGTGCCCGCCGGGCAGCTCGATCAGGTATCGCGGTAGCGGATCAACGCCAAACGTGTGTTTGATCTCAAAATCAGCCAGCTTGCCGAATTCGCCGCCGCTGCCATAGCCGCTCCGGACAATCCCCGACATGCTTATGTCTATGCGGTTACTCTTGACGGCGCCGGTCGTCGGCCCGAAGCGATGCGTGTGCTCAAGACCGTGCTACAGACCCGGGGTGATCGGGATGCCCTGCTGGCGCTGGCAAGTTTTGCGCTACAATCCGGCGACAGCGCCGTTGCCGAATCGGCAATTCGCACCCTCGCATCCATCAACCCCGATGATCCGGCGCTGGGGTCAGTCGCGGGCAGACCATGAGCAGCTGGCCGAATCGGTCTTTCTGGGTGAAGGCGGAGCGACATGTTGAGTAGGGGCGCGAAGCAGGGCGATGCAGCTTGCCCGGCGACCGCGCTAGCCGCGTTCACGACAGTCCTGATACTTATTCCGACGCTGGCAGGGGCGCAGGAGCTCGAACCCAGGGCCTATTCCAATTCGCCGGTCGGGCTCAATTTCTTCATCGCGGGCTATGCCTATTCAAAGGGTGGTTTCTCGACCGATCCGTCGATCCCGATGGAAGATGCCCAACTCAAGACACATACTGGCGTCTTGGCCTACGCGCGCTCCCTGGATCTGTGGGGCATGTCCGGCAAGTTCGACATGATTCTGCCTTATTCCCGGTTGTCCGGAACTGCGTTGTTAGCGGGTGAGCCCAAGGAACGTGATGTCAGCGGGTTCAGCGACCCGAAGTTTCGCCTTTCGGTCAACTTCTACGGCGCCCCCGCGCTCTCGATGCAGGAGTTCGCCGCCTACCAGCAGGACCTGGTGGTCGGCGCCAGCGTCCAGGTGTCCGCTCCCGGCGGACAGTACGATTCCAGCAAGGCAGTGAACCTTGCCACCAATCGCTGGTCGCTCAAACCGGACATTGGATTCTCCAAGTCGTTCGGTTCGCTCACACTGGACCTCACCACAGGAGTCACCTTCTACAGCAACAACGACGACTATTACGGCGGCCAGACACGCGAGCAGGAGCCGATCTACTCGGTTCAAACCAACCTCAGCTACAACTTCAGTCGCGGCGCCTGGGCTTCGCTGGGCGTTACCTATTACCGCGGCGGAGCGACGACCGTGAACGGCGTGCGCAACGATGATGCGCTGGGGAACTCCCGCACGGGCGCAATCCTGGCACTGCCCGTGGATAGATACCAATCGATCAAACTGAGCGCCAGCAGCGGGATCAGCACGCGTGTGGGCACCAGCTTCGATACTGTCGGAATTTTTTGGCAATATCGCTGGGGTGCCGGATTATAAGCGCCGGAGCCGGCGTAATTCTGGTGATGGGCTCTGGCGCCTAGCCGCCAGTATCAACCGTGCGCAAGTAGCCGTTGTCAGAATCTGGTGCGATCAGCCGCTCTATTCGTCGATGAGGATCCAAGTTGCGGATGCCGGGATATCCTGACTCGCACACCCGCGTGCCGGGATCAGCGCAGTCTGGTTAAATGAACGCGATGCGGATATTTATGCCGACTTGCCGGAAGATGTGCTTGCGTCATGCCCTGGCCCTGTTCGGGTTGTGGGGCATGTTGATTGCGGCCAGCCACGCCGCATCCGGTCTGGATGACAAGGCCAGGCGCTTTTCAGTGGCGATCAGCGGCGGCGGTAGTCTTGGCGCCTACGAGGCGGGTCTGAATTGGGGCGCACTGCGTGCGATACGCGCGTTCGAGCAGAACTCGGTAAACCTGGGCGGAACCCTTCGTCCGATTGAAGCGGCAAGCTTCGCGGGAGCCTCGGCCGGCGGTATCAACGCGGTAGTGTCCGCCATGGTGTGGTGTGTACGTTCCGAATCGGAGGGCGGGTTCGCCAACCGCATCGACGACAACGTCTTTCGCAATCTGTGGATGTTGCCGGATGTCAACAATCTCCTGCCGCCGAATCCGGAATCGCCGCTTTACGCCGAGGGTGATGCGCTTTTCACGCGCAGCAGTCTGCGCGAATCCGGGCGGAATCTGATCTCGCTCTGGGGCTTGCCGGCGTATCGCCAGGGGTGTCGCGTCCCGATCGGCCTGACCGTCACACGCGTCGTGCCCGAGCTTCTCGACGTCAACGATGTAGAGATCCAGAACCAACGCTTCTATTTGTCATTCGACCTGCGTACGCAGGCAGACGGCCGCGCCGGCTTCTTCTTCAATCCCGCCGATTTCCCGACGCTGACCGATCCGGCGATGATCCTGTTGCCACGGGAGCGCGGCGCGCCGATGTTCTCGATCGCGCCGGAACGGATCATTGACAGCATGTTCACGAGTGCGTCAGTGCCGCTCGCCTTCGGACGCAGGCGCGTTGCTTATTGCCGACTCAAGCCGGGGGCGCTTATCGGTGATCGCAGCGATTCTGCACCGGCCCAGCCGGTGGTAGAAGCGGCGCTCAGCTGCCCGAGCGGCTACGAGATTGCCGAGGCCGACTTTGCCGACGGCGGATTGTTCGACAATTTGCCGATAGGCGTGGCGCGTGTGCTGGCCGAGCAGGACCGGCGCGCGGCCGACAACCCGTTGCCGGTGATGTACGTGTATCTCGAGCCGGACCGGACTCGTTACCCGGTCCCGAAGGGGACCGGCGGCAGCGCCTGCGAGCAGCCGAACCCTCCGCGTGCGTGCCGGAAACTGGATTTCGGACTCTCCTCGGAAGGCCAGTTGCTGTCCGGGGCGCTCAGCACGGCACGCAAGTATGAGCTTTACCGTGAGCTGACAAGTGAACACTGGGGCATCGGCGTGCCCGACCTCGCGTATGCCGTGGCGCACCGGCTGGAGGAAAGCGGCAAGCGACCCAACTGCCGGGACCTGTTGGCCGTGTTTGAGGGAACGGCCGGCTGTGCGGAGCGCGTGCGCCAGACAGCGCGGTTGCTCGAGCTGAGTTACGGACGTCAGGCCGTTCCGATCGGTTCGCCTTTCTCGGCGCCACGGCTGGAGGCAGCCGGGCTGGCGCATGCCTGTCGTGCTTCCGGGCGCGCCGGCGTCGGGTTATCAAGCACTGTGTGCGGCATAGACACGGTGCGGTTGCGCGACGCCCTGGCCGATGCACTTGTTGCCGCCATGCGGCGCGCCGGTTTGGCAAACGATCCGCTCGTGCAGCGCGTTCAGCGCGGGCGACTGGTAGTAAAGAATGATCGAAGCTTGCGCGTTTCGAGCCGCGGCGCGCCGGTTACCGGATCGCTGCTCAGTTCTCTGGGTGCGTTTCTCGACCGGAAGTTCCGCGAGTACGATTACTATGTCGGTGTCTATGATGCGCTGGTATCGGTCGGTGACACGATTTGCCGGCTAAGCTTTTCTCTCGATCGACGCAGCGCGGAGTATCCGGATTGCGTCGATGAAACCGCACGTTTTCTCTATGGCGAGCTTGGCGTGGCGCACGATCCGCGTGGCCGCTATGTACTGGCACTGCTGGCACGCGCGGAATTCGGATCGGAACGCAGAATGCGCTTTGCGTACGACCCGATGCCCGAGGAAGACCGCGACATGCGCATTATCCATGAGGGCATGCGCAAGACGCTCGAGGCCGGGTATTTTGCGCCGAGTGCCAGCCAGGAGTTGTTCTTCGTGGAGGAATCGTTCTTCCGGCACCTGCGCAGCGAGGGATTTGAACCTAGCCCGACGCCCGATGGTCGAGCGCCCTTGCTCGCACAGATCATGGCGGATCCGGACGCGTGGTCGGCGGAGGCGGTGCGGCGAATCACCAGCCGGCTCGTGTATCTTGAGCAGCAGGCGCGCGACATCTATGCCGAGCGCGAGCCCAACGAGGAGAAGCGTGAGCAGGCGATGGTCGGCCTGCTCGGTGCGACCTCCCACGTGTTGCGGTCTGCAACCTACAAGTACCCGAGCTTCAGCTTCGCGCCATCGACCGCCCCGGATGACTGGTTTTGGCGCAACCTTGTTCCCTTCGAAGTGGGTTTTGACCTCGTCGATGGCGACTTTATGCTCACCTGGCAGCCAACCTGGGCGCTTGGCGCAAATACCGCGCTGGGTATTCGTGGCACGATCGGCGTCGCGGGTGGTTTGATCAGTCCCTCCGCCAGCGACCCACGCGAGAACTATCTGTTGCTTGGCCTCGATTTTACGCGTGCCACCGGCAACCAGCTGTGGTCGAGCTGGGGCGCGATGGCGGGTTGGTATCACACCTTCCACTCGCCTGAGATGGGCCGGCAGGATGCGCCGGCAGCCGACTTCCATCTCGGGTTCTTCAAGGATCGGATCCGTCTTGGACTGGGCGCGCGTGATATCAATGACGCAAACAACAGCTGGTTCCTGACCGTCGGGGTGGCAGATCTTCCGGGTCTCATCTACTGGCTAACGCGCTGAAACCACGCGCCGGGTTCGCGGCGAGCAGGCTTCCGAAAGCATTCAGCTTGGTCCTGCTGGCGGTCATGCTGGCACGCAATGCCGCTACTAAAGACGAACAACCGCCGGATCGCCGTGAGCCGGATGCCGCGGCGGAGATACCGGTCGTCTTTGAGCGATGTCCGCCCGCATCAGGCCTGTGCGTGCGCGGTTTCGATGGCCAACAAACCCGAGCGGCCGGGCACTTCACCCCAGGTGATTTCGCGGCGCTCGAGGCGCCGAAGATCGATTCGCTCGAACGTTGCCGCCAGGGTGCCAAGCTCATCGCCCGAGGCGCGCCACTGCTCGAGCAATCGGCGCATCACTGGCATGAGCTTCATTCCCTCGAGCTCCGCGTGCAACGTGTACACATGTCCTTGCGGCAGCGGTACCCGGCTTGCCGCAAAGACGCGCTCATGGACATTGGTCTCATCCGTGCCATCGAGACCGATCAGTTCATCAAGTGTGGGTAACGTGGTTGGTAGCTGGGGGCAGCGCGAAACGACACCATCCATGACCGGGTAGAAGGCGTCCCGGCCACGGACGTCGCTGGCGTAGCGGAAGCCAAGCTCCTGTTCGAGCGCGAGCGTGTGTGCATTCAGCTGCCAGCCGGCCGCGCCGTGCACGGTGGGCCGGTGACCGAACACCTCCTCGAAGGCGTCAACGGCGCGCTGCATCTCCCGCCGTGTCCAGTCGGCATCCTTGTGTGCAACGAAATCCTGCCAGCGGATGTGATCGTAGCAATGCACACCGACCTCATGGCCGGCGTTCGCCACGCTGCGCAGGATGTCGCCGGCACGCCGGCCGATGTGCGGACCGGGAAGGAGCGTTCCATAGAGCAGGGTACGGATGCCGTAGTGACTCACGACAGAAGTACGACCCACCTTCGACAGAAAGCCCGGCCGGAATACCCGGCGGATGGCGCGGCCGGTATGATCCGGGCCGAGGCTGAACAGGAATGTCGCCCGGACTTTGAACTCGTCGAACAGGCGCATCAGCGCCGGCACACCTTCGCGCGTACCGCGAAAGCAGTCGACATCGACCTTGAGCGCGATTTGCATCGCTCTCGCCCGATCAGTCCAGCAACGCGCGTGCTGCTCCGACCTCGTGCCGGTAGGCCTCGAAGATGCCTCGCAACGCATCGCGCACCGTAACCTGCGGGGCCCATCCCAGTTCCTGCCTGGTGTTTTCGATCCAGGGCACGCGTGTCTGGATGTCCTGATACCCCGCGCCGTAGTACTGCACTGCCGGCACTTCCTCGAGGGTCACCTTGGCAGCGCCCGGCTTGTACTCCGGAAATTCCTTCGCAATATCGAGCATCAGTTCCGCGAGTTCACGCACGGAGAGATCGTTCTTCGGGTTACCGATGTTGTAGATCTTCCCGCTCGCGTGGCCTTCGGCATTCTCGATGATCTTCATCAGTGCCGAGACACCGTCGCTGACATCGGTGAAGCTGCGGCGTTGGCGGCCGCCGTCGACAAGGCGAATAGGCTCGCCACGCGCGATGTGGCCCAGGAACTGGGTGACGACGCGGGAGCTGCCTTCCTTCGGCGTATGCAGGCTATCGAGGCCGGAGCCGATCCAGTTGAACGGCCGGAACAGCGTGTAGTCGAGGCCGCGTTGCTGACCGTAGGCAGCGATGACCCGGTCCATGAGTTGCTTGGCGCAGGAGTAGATCCAGCGTGGTTTGGTCAGCGGGCCAAGTACCAGGTTCGATTCGTAGGGATGAAACTCACGGTCCGGCGACATGCCGTAGACCTCGGAGGTCGACGGAAACAGCACGCGCTTCTTGTAACGCACGCAGGCGCGGACGATGGGAAGGTTTGCCTCAAAGTCGAGTTCGAACACGGACAGGGGGTCGCGCACGTAGGTAGCAGGAGTCGCGATCGCCACCAGTGGCAGCACCACATCACATTTCTTGATGTGGTATTCCATCCACTCGTGGTTGATGGTGATGTCGCCCTCGAAGAAGTGGAAGCGTTCGTGTTCTATCAGTTCGGCGATGCGCCCACACTGCATATCCATGCCGTAGACATGCCACGGCGTGGTGTCGAGGATACGCCGCGACAGGTGGTGGCCTATGAATCCGTTTACCCCAAGTATCAAGACATTCATTGCGTGCTCCAGTAATACGGTTGGCTTAATGCAGTTTCAATTCAGTCGTGCCGAGGTGGCGCTGAAACCCGGCCTCGTCCAGATCCGTTCCGGCAACACTCAGGCGCGTGAGCTGTAGCCGCTCGCCGTTCGCGCAGTCCGCCCAGCATCGGCCGTCCTGCCAATAGACGCGGGCCCCGGGACCACTCGACTTCTGGGCGCGATAGTAACTGCCCAGCACCTGAACGCGAACCGGTCCGTGATCAAAAAACGCCCCCGGGTAGGGCGGCGCAACCGCGCGGATGAGGTTGTGAATCTGCCAGGCGCCTGCGCGCCAGTCGATGCGCCCGTCCTCGGGGCGCCGGCCCCCGAAGTAGCTGCCAGCAGCGAGATCAAGCGGTGTCTCCCGGGCGCTGCCGTCCAGCAGGCGCGGCACGCTACGCAGCAATACCTGCTCCGCCGCACAGGCGACCTTCTGGAATACATCATGTGCCGTGTCATTCGGCAGGATCGGGACCGCCTGCTGGTCCACGAGTGGCCCGGCGTCCGGCTTCACGCTCATGCGGTGCAGGCTCGCGCCTGTCTCACGCTCGCCGTGCAGTACCGCCCAGTTCACCGGGACGCGCCCTCGATAGCTCGGCAGGAGCGAGCCATGCAGGTTGAAAGCGCCGCGTGCCGGGATACCGAGCAGGTCGGCGCCCAGCATGTGGCGGTAGTAGAAGGAGAAAAGCCAGTCTGGCCGGCAAGCGCGCAGCTGCTCGATGACGGCCGGGTCATTCGGGTTCGTGGGCTTGATGACCGGGATGTCGTTCATGGCGGCGAGCGCGGCGACGCTGCCGAACCACAGGTTCTCATCGGGGTTGTCATGGTGCGTGATGAGCAGACGCACGTCCACGCCGAGCGCGAGCAGCACGGCGAGCCCGCGCACCCCGACGTTGTGATAGCCGAAAACCACCGCGCGCCGCGGCAGCTCAGCCATGCGGAGCTTCCGTTGTCCCAGGGGTGCGCGGTTCGAGCACGGTGTGGACGAGGTAGCGCGGCCGTTGCCGCACCTGGGTGGCGATGCGTCCCACATACTCGCCAAGAATGCCGATTCCGAAGAGCAGCAGCCCGATCAGGAAGAATGCAATACCGAACAGTGTGAACACCCCCTCGACCTCGGGGCCGACGATCAGGCGCCGGACGGCAAGGTAGATGACGAAAGCGAACGACGCGATCGCAATCCCCATGCCAACCAGCGAGAACACCTGGAGTGGCGCGATCGAGAAGCTCGTCATCAGATCGAAATTGAGGTGGATGAGCTTGAACAGCGAATACTTCGATGTGCCGGCGGCTCGTTCCTCGTGCTCCACCGTAATCTCTGCCGGGTTGGCCGCAAACACGTACGCAAGTGCCGGGATGAAGGTCTGCGATTCCTCGGAGGCAAGTACCGCGCGCACGATGTCGCGGTGGTAGCCACGGAACATGCAGCCCTGATCGGTAATTCGGATGCTGGTGATCTGCTCGCGCAACCGGTTCATGGCCCGCGAGGCTAGGTGGCGCCACCATACGTCCTGACGCTTGCGCCGGATGGTTCCAACATAGTCGTGGCCGGCGTCGAGCTCCTTCAGGAGCTTCGGGATTTCCTCCGGCGGATTCTGGAGGTCGGCATCGAGCGTGATGACGTAATCTCCGCGGGCGTGTTCGAATCCAGCGGTGATGGCCGCATGCTGTCCGGCATTGGCGCGCAGCAAGACGACGCGCGTCACATCGGGGCGCGCCTGATACTGGGCGCGCAACAGTGCCGGCGAGCGATCTCGACTACCATCGTCGACGAACACTACCTCGTAGCGGCGATTGAGCTTGTCGAGCGATGGGTAGAGACGCGCGAAAAGCGCGGGCAAAACCGCTTCCTCGAAGTATACCGGGATGACGACACTCAACTCAGGCACGGCCACCGTGCCCTTGCCGCGCTTTGTGCTCACGCAGCCTCCGAGGAAATCGATTGCTGCAAGGCATCGCACACGTGATCGACATCGGCCTCGGTCATGGTCGGGAACAAGGGCAACGTCAGTGTTTCCCGGCCGATGCGCTCCGCGACCGGGAAGTCGCCCGGCGCATTGCCGAGATCGCGGTAGAGCGAGAACAGTGTCATGGCCGGGTAGTGGGTGCCGGTGCCGACACCCTGCTTCTCGAGACGCGCCTGGATCTGGGGCCGCGTCAGGCCGGTCGCGTTCAGGTCGACGCAGACGCAGAACATGTGCCAGCTGTGACCCGGCCCGTCCGCCGGCAAAACGAGGTGGGGGACGTTCGCGAGCCGTTGCAGGTAGCGCGAGGCAAGCTCGCGTCGTCTGGCATTGAAGCCGTCGAGCTTTGAGAGCTGAATCAGACCGATCGCTGAATTCACATCGGGCAGGTTCATCTTGCCACCCCAGGCCTTCACGTCCATGTTGCCGTCGGCATCGCGCTCAATGCCGTGGAATCGGATGCGCTCCAGGCGTTGCAGGAACGCGGGATCGGTGGCGGTCACGGCGCCACCCTCGATGGTGGTCATGTTCTTGTTCGGGTGAAAACTGAAACACACCGGGTTGCCATTGGCGCCAACCTTGTGGCCGGCGTGCTCCGTGCCGATTGCCTGCGCTGCGTCCTCAATAACGAGCAGCCCGTGTTGCCCGGCGAGCGCATATAGCGGGTCCAGGTCGGCGGCGAGGCCCGCAAAGTGCACCGGCATGATGGCGCGCGTGCGCGAGTTGATGGCCTTGCCGACCCGATCGGCGCGAATGTTGCGGCTATTCAGATCGACGTCGACAAACACCGGCCGCGCGCCGACGCGCACCACGACGTTGGCAGTGGCAACAAAACTCATCGCCGGAACGATTACCTCGTCGCCGGGGCCGACGCCGGCCGCGAACAGGCAGGCTTCGAGTGCACTGGTGGCCGAGTTGAACACCCGTGCCTGCACGCCACCCCCGACATAGGCAGCAATCGCTTCTTCCAGTGCCTTGGCTTTGGGGCCGGTAGTGATCCAGCCCGATTCCAATACTTCCCGGACGCTCTGAAGTTCTTCCTCGCCGAGCGTGGGGCGCGTGAAAGGCAGCATGCTCATGATCGGGCGAGAATGAAGACGCCAAGAATGATCACGCCGATGCCGAGGATGCGTCCCGAGGTCAGAGCCTCGCCGAACAGTGCCCACGCCGCCATGGCGTTGACCACGTACCCGATGGAAAGCATCGGGTAGGCGATGGTCACGTCGACGCGAGAAAGCGCAAGGATCCAGACAACGACGCTCACCCCGTAGCACAGCAGTCCGACCCAGAGCCAGGGTTCGGCCATGAGGCGCACGGTGACGGGAAGCGCGGTGTCGATGCTGAGGGAGATCGGGCCCATGCCGATCACGCTTGCCTTGAGCGCCAGCTGGGCAACGGCATTGAGGAGGACCCCGGTGAGAATCAGGACGAATGCGGCAATGGTCATTGTCTGGTCACCGCCGTACGGCGTGCTCCCTGGTAAATCACGCGCATTGGAAAGTCGCGCTTTCGGTACTTCTCGAAGACGCTGTTATCGAACACCGCCACGGCCTGCTGTGCGAGCTGCCAGCGCCTGGCGAATTCCTCCGGCGAGCGAATCCAGCGTTGGGGCTCCTGCTCCATGCCCAACTCCATTTCTCCAGTCCAGGCCACGAGCGTCACGGTTCGGCCAAGATAGAAAGGCAACGAGTGCGGATGATAACTCTCCACTATATATATGTCTGTATCAGCGGGTACGGCGGCCTGGATGGCTTGGGCGAGTTCACGACTGGAGCGTGACCCGGCGAGCGACTGTGCGCCCCACAGCAGGCACTGGAAGGTCAGCAGCCCAGCCAGCGCATGGGCCATGAAGTAAAGCGGCCGCCCGCTACGCGCTTTGAGCAGCGTGGCACCGCCGGCAATGGCCAGGACGCCCGCCGCCACGGCCCACGGGCGGTAGGCCAGGTACAAATCTGCTGGAATGCTCTTGCTCGCAAATCGCTCGACCTGCCAGGCCGCTGCCAGCAGGAGCGCGCCAAATGCGATGGCAATCCAGGCGTCGGCACGCAGACATCCGCGCTCGGCCAGTCGTTTGCCGGCCAGCAGTGCGGTGACGGGAATGATTGGAAGTATATAGGTGCCGATTTTGGATTGGCCAAGCGAGAAAAAGACAAACACGCTGACCACGAACACCCACAGAAAGCGCTCGGCCTCGAAGCCCGCGGATGCGGCCGGTCGCCATGAAAATCCCGGGCGTAGCACGCTGGCCGCCATCGTCACGATCCACGGGAGCGTCCCCGCAATGAAAACCGGAACGAAATACCAGAATGGCTGCACGCGCTCATGGATTGTCGTGGTATATCGCTGCAAGTGCTCATGAATGAAAAAGAAGTGCGGGAATTCGGGATTCGCCAGGCTGACGGCGACGAACCACGGTGCCGCGATCAGCAAGAAAAGCAACAAACCCTTGCCGAGATGAAGGTGCCGAAGCAGCGACCAGTCGCGCTGCCACAGCATGTAGAGCGTAACTCCCATGCCCGGCAGCACCAGACCGATGAGCCCCTTCGAGAGCATCGCGAGTGCAAGGGCGGCCCAACCGACGAGCATCCAGTTGCGCTCGAGTGTGGGATTGGCGCGCTGCGACTGGGCTATCGCGAGGCTTCCGATACCCATGATCATGAATACCGACACGGTCATGTCGAGCGTTACGATATGGCCGGTCGCAACATAGAGAAGGCTACTGACCGTCATGAGGAATGCATAAAGACCAGGCTTCTCGCCAAAAAGTCGCCAACCGACGAACCCGGTCCACAGTGCCCCGAGGAAGCCGATGAGTGCCGTCCACAAGCGCGCGCTGGCGTTTCCCTCGCCGAACAGTTCAAGACTGATGGCGGTGGCCCAGTACTGGAGTACCGGCTTCTCGAAATACTTGAATCCGTTCAGTCGCGGGGTCGTCCAGTCGCCGCTCGCGACCATTTCCCGCGAAATCTCCGAATAGCGCCCCTCGTCGGGCTCGAACAGGTCGCGATAGCCGAGCAGGGCGAACCAGATCGTTGCAGCGAGGACCGCCACGATCACAATCGCCGCCGGTGTCAGGCTGCGGGAACGGTCAGGACTTTCCGGGTGCGAGGCAGGCGGCATGAGAGCGGTAGCGAGGGAGAGTCCCGGGGTCCGGAGGCAGCTCGTCATTCTAATGGTTCCGGGCCGGTAACTGAATCGCGCCGCGACAGGGCGGTTGGCCAAAAGCAGTTACAATCTCCGGCTGGCAATTAGCCCGCAGACACCCATCCTGCACATGATCGATACCGTCTTTCGGCCGCGCGGCATCCGCAACCTGATCTTGATCAACTCGACGCTCGGTTTGTGGTTCGTATGGCGAGTGGTCGGTGCGCTGGGTACGGGGGCAGGCGGCGTGGCGGCGCTTCAGGTTGGACCGCTACTAGCGTTGATCGCCGCGGGGCCACTGCTCCTCTGGCGCGCACCGGTCGTCCACCGGCTCGCCGTGGCGGCTGTGCTTCTCGGGATCATCTGGACCGCGACGGCGGCATTCGTGCAGCTTGCCATGCGCGGTTTGTGGGACATCTCGCTCGATGCGGTCACCGGCGTGGCGCTCGCCATCTATCTCGTCGGCGTGCATGGCTATCTTCGTCACGCCGCAGTGCGCGCGTTCTTCGCCAGCACCTGAGGAAGAAAAGACATTGACGTTCCGTTGGCCGTATCGCAGGCTGACGCTCGGCGGTGACGCTGCGCACATTGTGCCCGTCAGCGGCGTTCAATAAACATGCTCGGACGTTGCCAAACTCCAAATGGCAAGAGTGTTCGACGAGAGCCAGCTCCGTGTGCACACGCATCCCAGACCGTAGCACGACGTGGTCCCTGTTGCGGGGTCGAAGCTGCAACGCGGCCCGCGGCCGCCTGTGTCGGACGCGCGCGCAATACGCGGGGGCGCTTCGGCAGCCGCCGTGCCTGACTCCCTGACCGGAATGCCATCGCACAGCGCGCTGGGCCGACGGCTGGCGCGCGCGGCGAGCAGCCTGCTGGTTGCCTGCGTGCTCGCAGGTGCCACTGGTTGGGGCACGCTCGCCATCTACTATTCCGACCTGAAGAGCTCTGTCTTGCGGACAACACTGGCGCTTTCTTTCGCGTTGTTCGGAACGACAGCACTTGTTCTGCTCGCTCGCCAGCGGTGGCGCTGGCGAGCGATTGGCGCCTTCGCGCTGGTGTTTGCCGTCCTGCTTGCCTGGTGGGGCAGTATTGCGCCGTCCAATGATCGGGATTGGAAGCCGGAGGTGGCGGTGCTGCCGTACGCGACGTTTGACGGCGATCTCGTCACGCTGCATAACATCCGCAACTTCAAATACCGCAGCGAAACGGATTTCACGCCGGCTTACTACGACAAGACCTTCGACCTGCGCAAACTCCAATCAGTGGACCTCGTCACGTCCTACTGGGCAGGTCCGGCGATTGCCCATGTGTTCACGAGTTTCGGATTCGGCGCCAACGACTATCTCGCCATTTCCATTGAGCGGCGCGACGAGCGTGGCGAGGACTATTCGACCCTGAAGGGCTTGTTCAAACAGTACGAGCTGTTCTACGTGGTGGCCGATGAGCGCGATGTAATCCGCCTTCGCACCAACTATCGCCGTGAACCCCCGGAAGACGTTTATCTCTACCGCCTGCAGGGATCGACGGATAACGCGCGGCGCCTGTTGCGTGAGTATTTGCGCCAGATCAATTCACTCCGTGAGCAGCCCGAGTTCTATAACACACTCACGACCAACTGCACCGGCAATATCTGGCTGCACGCGCGCGTCAATCCCGGGCACGTGCCGTATTCCTGGAAGATACTGGCGACTGGCTATGTGCCGGAGTATCTGTATGAGCAGGGCCGGCTTGATACCCGGCTGTCATTTGCCGAGCTCAGGAGTCGTGGCCACGTCAACGGGCTGGCCCGGGACGCGGACCAGGCGCCGGACTTTTCCACGCGGATTCGGGCGAGGCTTACTGAGACCGCATTGCCTCCATCCCGATAAGGGGAAGGCCGTGTGGGTGAGCACCATACGCATGAGGCGCTGCTGAATGCAGCAGTGATCCGTACACAGCGCCATCTTCGGTGGCCGCATTTCCTGATCCGGATATGCTGATCGGTACCTATTAATTTCGGCTACGAGTGCACTGACCGGGACAATCAAGGAGACCAAGACCATCCGGGTCCGCGCCCGTCGTGTTGATTGCTGGCGAGGCATTGCCCGGCGCTTCCGTGTGTGTCGCGGTGGCTTACCGAACCGGAAATTATCTGCCGATCTGGCGTACCCTGAGTTGGCCGACAAGGTCGACAAGCGGCAGGAGATCGGACGGTGTTTCGCCCTCGATGAGTTTAACGTGCGTGGCATCGACACCGACCTGGCCAAAGGTGGGATCGACCGCAATCCA
>LJVB01000079.1 GCA_001304215.1 Acidithiobacillales bacterium SM1_46
AACTCGACCAGTGGCACGATTGTGCTGGATCGCGCCGCGCGCTCCGCGTCGGTCGAGGTATCAATCGACGTGCGCTCGATCAACACTGGCCTCGACAAGCTGGAACAGCACCTGGTCGCCGAGGACTTCTTTTACGCAACCAAGTACCCAAAGATCAATTTCAAGTCGACGCATGCGCGTTTCGAGGGCGACAAGCTGGTGGCACTTGACGGCGACCTGACCATGCGCGGCGTAACCAGACCGGTCACGCTCACCATGTCGTCTTTCTACTGCGGCATGCACCCGATCCTCAAGAAACCGGCCTGCGGCGCTGACGCGATGACGATGATCAAGCGCTCGGACTACGGCATCAATTACGCGCTGCCTGCAGTTGGCGATGATGTGAAGCTGCTGATTCAGGTCGAGGCGCACAAGCGGTAGCGGGGTTGAGTGACGACGCATCCCTAATGACAACCATCACAACCGGGTTGACGTCGCATAAACTCCGGACTACGTCCGGGGTTGTGGCAGACGGCAAACACCAAAAAGACAGCAACGATATGGCGAGACTGGTTAACGGCAAGCTGCAAGGCCACTGGCGGGATGCGACTCAGCGAGCCGGAGAGTTCGTGCGGGTCGCGAGCCCATTCCGGGACTGGGTCACGGCAGATAGGGCGGGACGCTTTCCGGCAGAGCCCGGGCGATATCACCTGTACGTCTCACTCGCTTGTCCGTGGGCACATCGCACGCTGATCCTTCGCAAGCTGAAGCAGCTTGAGGACGTCATAACGGTGTCCGTGGTCGACCCGGTCTCAGGCGACGATGGCTGGCGCTTCTCGGACGCGCCCGGCTGCACGCCCGATGCGCTCTACGGCAGCAGCCATCTGCATCAGCTCTATACTCGGGCGCGTGCCGATTTCACCGGGCTCGTCACGGTTCCCGTCCTATGGGATCGCAGGACCGAGACTATCGTGAATAACGAATCGCCCGAGATTATCCGGATGCTCAACTCGGCGTTTGATGCGTTCACGCCCGTGCGCGCGGACTACTACCCTGAGGCACTGCGGCCGGAAATCGACGCGATCAATGAATTCGTCTACGAACGCATAAATAATGGCGTGTACCGGTGCGGATTTGCAGGCACCCAGGCGGTTTACGATCGCGCCTTTGATGCCCTGTTCGGCGCGCTCGACGAAATCGAAGCGCGCCTCGCAACTTCGAGGTTCCTCGTCGGCAACACGCTGACTGAGGCGGACTGGCGACTGTTTCCGACGCTGCTGCGATTTGATGCGGTCTACTACATGATGCGGTCTACTACAGCCTGTTTCGCTGCAATCGCCACCGGATGGTGGACTTCCCGAACCTCTCGAGCTACCTGCGCGACCTGTATCAACGCCCCGGCATTGCCGAAACGGTGGACTTCGATCACATCAAGCGCCACTATTTCCTGAGCCTGCGCCAGCTGAACCCAAGCGGCATCGTGCCGAACGGGCCGGCGCTCGACTTCGATGCACCGCATGACCGTGGGCGCTTCGGACCGGTGCAAGTTGCGCAACGTGCGACATCGCCATGAACACCTGTTACGCAACTGAACGCAAGGTGGAATCCGTCGTCACCAGCGAGCGAACGCTCGAGGGCGGCGGCTTCCCGGTGCGCCGCCCGTTTCCGACGGCAGCACTGATGCAGGTCGACCCGTTCCTGCTACTCGATCATCTCGGACCGGTAAAGTGGGGTCCGGGCGAAGGCATCGGTGCGCCGGATCATCCGCATCGCGGCTTCGAAACCGTGACCTACCTGCTTTCCGGCGGATTCCAGCACAAGGACTCGGCGGGCCATTCCGGCAAACTTGCGCCCGGCGATGTGCAATGGATGACGGCGGGGGCCGGTGTCGTTCATTCGGAACTGCCATCGGATGAGTTCATGCGCGACGGCGGCGTGATGCACGGTTTTCAGATCTGGGTCAATCTTCCAGCGCGTGACAAGATGGTGAAACCACGTTACCAGGACATCCCGGCATCACGCATCCCGCAGTCTCAAAGCGCGGATGGCAAGGTGAAGGTGCGCGTGATCGCCGGGGAAGCGCTTGGCGCCTCTGCGGTGATCGACACCCACACGCCTATTACCTACCTGCATTACACCCTCGCCCCAGGCGCAAGAACGACCCAGGCACTGCCAATTGATCACAATGCGCTGGTCTATGTTTTCTCGGGCACAGCACTGGTTGGTAGCGAGTCCCGCGCGGTGCGCGAGGGACAACTGGCCGTGCTGGGGGCGGGAGAAGCGATCGCGCTGGCGGTTGATGCCGCGCAGTCGGCTCCGGCGCAGCTGCTGCTGCTCGGCGGCGCACCGCTGAACGAACCTGTCGCGCGTTACGGGCCGTTCGTGATGAACACGCACGAGGAAATCCGCCAGGCAGTGCGCGATTTCCAGACCGGACGCATGGGAAGAATTATGCCGTCATGATCCGCCGCGATCCGTCAATGACGACATGGGGAGCGGGCTCAGGGTCGAGGAGTCATTGTTTCGGAATAGCCGGAATGCTACGAAACACATTGGCCTCGGCTACTCGCCGACAGGCCCCGCCCTGATTCCCTTGCCGTGCACACCGACCCGTCAATAGCACCGCAGCGACCAGTTAAGACTGACAGTCTTCCGCGGTACGTCGAAGTCGACATGCGGAGGCGCTACACGGCAGTCAGGGCGGCCGTGGCCGAAGGCGAACCGATTACCCTGCTACACATTGGCGCCGATTTCACCCTGCTTGCCCGCGGTCGCGGAGCTGAGCCGGAATCGATGGTGGCGCTCGCCGCAGGATCCCGAATTACCGCGGCTACCCATTTCCGCCACCGGCCGCCGACCGCGCGCGAGACAGAAGACGCCATCGCCGCGATCGAGGACGAAGTGGCCAAGGCCCTCCCCGTCCTCGACACCGGCGGCTCATCCCTCGTTACGACCGACGCGACAGTGCGCACCATCGCGTCGCTCGCCGGCATTCCGAATCAGCCCTCGCTCAGCCTGCCACTTGACGCCATGGAGCGGGTCTTCGCGCGGCTGGCTGCCGTAACACTCGGTCGACCTGCCGCTCGGGAGGGCATTCCCGACGACCCGGCATTCGCCGCGACACTGTTGATCCTGCGCGAGTGCATGCATCACCTCAAGTTCCTGGCAGTTGTCATCAGGTGACGACGCCCGCATGCAATTGTTCGATTCGACGCCGGCAGCCCGGCGCAGCCCCGATGACGATCGTCAGTCGCCTGCCTGGCAACTTGTTCCGTGCAAACAGTGACAATTGAGACAGAAGCTGGACCCATGACCAGTCCAATGCCAGCGGTGTTTTTCGGACACGGCAGCCCCATGAACACGCTGGAGCGCAACCGTTATACCGACGCGTGGCGCGAGATCGGCGCCACCCTACCGCGGCCGCGGGCGATCCTAGCAGTCTCGGCCCACTGGTACGTTCGCGGCACGGCGGTGACGGCCATGCCCAAGCCGCGCACCATCCATGACTTCGGCGGCTTTCCGCGCGAACTGTTTGAGGTGCAATACCCGGCAGCCGGCGATCCGGCGCTCGCGGAACAAGTACGCGCCCTGCTCGCCCCGCTCGATACTCAACTCGATCAGGCATGGGGTCTCGATCACGGCACCTGGTCGGTTCTTGCTCATGTGTTTCCGGGCGCCGACGTGCCAGTGGTGCAACTCAGCATTGATGCGACACGGCCGCCGCACTGGCATTACGAGCTGGCGCAAAAGCTTGCCCCGTTGCGCGCCGAAGAAATACTGATCATCGGCAGCGGAAACGTGGTCCACAACCTCGGGGTAATGCAGTGGAGCGAGGGCGCGCCGCCCTACGACTGGGCGGTGCGCTTCAATCACGACGTGCGCGCTGCGCTCACGGCCGGTGATCACGACACGCTTATCGACTACGCCGCACTCGGGGAGCCCGCCCGCCTGAGCGTGCCCACGCCCGAGCACTACCTCCCGCTGCTCTACATCCTCGCACAGCAACGCGCCGGGGAGGCGCTGTCGATACCAGTCGATGGTATCGAGTACGGTTCGGTCGGAATGCTGACATTCGCCGTCGGGCTGACGGCCAGATAACCCGCCGCGGGACGACGCCTATTTGTAGAAGACGTGCCGGCCGATGTGGGCGACCTTTCGTTTCTCGCGCGACCAGCTCGGCCGCACGTAGTTCGCGTGGAAGTGCGTGGCCCCGTCGAGCTTGGGATCCTCACGACGGAAGTACACCGTTTCGGCAATTCGCCAGGCCTGCTGCCACTGTTCGCCTCGGGGTTCGGAAAGCCGATCGAACTCGGTCCACGAGAACGCGCCGACGTTGCGATTGCGAATCGTATCCCAGCGCTTCTCGTAGACCACGCCGCACACCGTCTTCGGGTAATAGGGTGAGGCCACGCGATTCATGGTGACCTCGGCGACCGCATACTGTCCCGCGGGTGGTTCGCCGCGAGCCTCGAAATAGACGTTCCGCGCAAGACAAGCGAGATCGCGCTGCTCAGCGTTGTACGCAAATAGCGCAAACAGTAGCGTCCCGAGCGCACCCACCAGCAACGCCACGATCGAGGCAAACACGACGGAATCACTGTCGCGCCGGTACCAGCGCACCCGCACGCTACGCCACCAACCCGATATGAGCGAGCGCGGGGAAAACCAGGGGGATCGGGGGCGGCGCTTGCGAGGCATGATGGCAGAATTTCACTTGCGGCCGGGCAGCGCGGTTGCGGTGCCCTTCCCCAAGTTAAGGGTGGCGATAGTAACCCGACCAGCGCGTCCCGGACCAGCGGAAAACGCTCCCGGATCGGCGGCGGGCCACGCGCTGGGAGGCGGCACGATCCGCGATTTCGCTGTGAATGCGTTTCCAGTAACGTATTGGCCGACCCTATCTCCGGAGACTCGGCTTGCAGCTGCTCACGTACCGTTATCGCGATCACACCGGCCCTGGGCTGCTACACGGCCAAGTCGTCATTCCACTCGATCCGTCGCATGGTTGGCACGGCAGTCTTCTCGAGCTGGTCGCGGCCGGCCCCGATTCATGGAAGAAAGTCTCGGAATTCTCCCGCTCCCCCGCCGCTGCCGCAGACGGGCTGCCCGCTCGCGACATTGAGTGGCTCGCGCCAATTCCGCGGCCAGGCAAGAACATCATGTGCCTCGGCTGGAACTATTCGGAGCACGTCAGCGAGAGCGCCGCTGTGAGTGGCCGCCAAGCCGAACCGCCAAAAGACCCGGTCGTCTTTACCAAGAACGTCACGAGCGTCACGGGCCCGTACGCCGACATCCCTGCTCACGCCGGCGTCACGGCGGAGCTTGATTGGGAAGTCGAGCTGGGCGTGGTGATTGGCGTGGGTGGGCGGGCGATTGCACGCGAGCAGGCGCTGGAGCATGTTTTTGGCTACACGGTGATCAACGACATCTCGGCGCGCGATCTGCAGTTCCGCCACAAGCAATTCTTCATTGGCAAGAGCCTCGATGGCGCCTGCCCGATGGGGCCCGTCATTGTCACGCGAGATGAAATTGCCGATCCGCAAGACTTGGCGCTCAAGTCCTGGGTGAACGGAACGCTAAAGCAGGACTCGAGTACCCGTCACATGATCTTCGACGTGGCGACCATTATCTCGACACTTTCGCGCGGCATGACGCTCGAGCCCGGCGATATTATCGCGACTGGCACGCCGAGCGGCGTTGGTTTCGCGCGCAAACCGCCCGAGTTTCTGAAGCCGGGCGATGTCGTGGAGTGTGAAGTCGAAGGAATCGGGCGACTTCGTAACCGCCTCGTCTAGCCGTCCTGCGCGACGGGTACGGCCTCGCCGGCCACACCGTAGGCGGCAAAGAACTCCTGCGTGAGCGCCGCGCCGCCGTCCTCGTAGCGCGGCGAAAAGTGAAACGGCACAACCGCCTTCGCGCCGCAGGCGCGAGCGAGCGTTCCGGCCTGACGCGCCGTGAGATGGAAGCGTGCGGCCGCCCGCTCGGCATCGACATCCAGAAACGGCGCCTCGATGAAAAGCACATCGGCCCCCTGGGCGAGGCGTGTGATGCGCGCGGCGTTTGCATCGCTGTAAACGACATCGGTCACGTAGGCAATTTTCTGGCCTGGCACGATGCGCAGCGCCGAGTCGCGTAGCTCCCCGAGCGGAAACACGCGCTCATGCGGCCCATCTCGATCCTGCCACGCCACCGTGATCGGCGTATCGTCCGGCATGCCGCGGCGCACGGCACGCTTGAAGCCCGCAAGCCACGGACCGGTCGGCACCCCCAGCTCGTCGAGGCGGTTCTTCCAGACATTCAGATGGCGATCTTCCTCGAGCGCGAAAGCGAGGCATGGCGTCTTGTGATCGAGCAGTGCGCAGCGCACCCGGAATGCCTCCTCGCTGTGCAATACCCCGTCCGTGACCGTCAATGTCTCCTCCCCCTCGCGCACGAATTCCCGCTTGCAGCGAAACCGCGCCCGGCGCGCGCTTGATTCCGAAAGCAGCTCGGTCACGATCAGTTCGAGATCGGTTTCGTAGCTGTCAACGAGGTTCCAGGTGTAACCGGCCAGCCGGCTGCCGACCTGATCGACAAGACCGACCGGCCCATAGAGCCTGATCACCACGCTGCGTCCGAGACAGATGCGCAGCAGCCAGTCGAAACCCATGAAATGATCCATGTGCGCGTGCGAAACGAATACGTCCGAGACCCGCAAGATCTTGCGCGGCGCAAGCGCGCGGACATCGCCCAAATCGAACAGCACCGCCCGCTTCTCGAACAGGCAATCGACGTAGACCCCCGGATCGCCAAACGGGTCATTAACGAGCGACGAGTGAAATAGCGGCCGCATGGATTCATCTTAACGCAGCCACGCTGGCCTGCGGTGACGGCGCTGTTGATCTGTGTCAATGCCGGCTCTCGCCCACAGTGTCGTAGTACGCGGAGCAGCCCTGTCAGCCCGCTGCCGGGAGGCGCTCCGATGGAACAGGTGTTTGAACTCGCCGACGACCTCGGTCCCGCCAAGGTCATCCATGTCCACGAGCCGGCCATCGGGCTGAAAGGCATTCTGGTGGTCGACAACGTCGCCGCTGGCCCATCGATCGGCGGCCTGCGCGTGGCGCCCGATGTGAGCCTCACGGAATGCGCGCGACTTGCCCGCGCCATGACACTCAAGAATGCCGCCGCCGGTCTCGCCCATGGCGGCGGCAAGTCCGTGCTTTTTGCCGATCCGAAAATGGACCGCGCCCGCAAGGAGCAGCTGATCCGCGGCTTCGCCTATGCCCTGCGCAACGAGCAGGACTACATCTTCGGGCCCGACATGGGAACCGATGAGACCTGCATGGCCTGGGTCAAGGACGAGATCGGGCGCTCGGTCGGTCTGCCGCGAGAAATCGGTGGCATCCCGCTCGATGAGATCGGGGCCACCGGCTGGGGCGTGAGCCATGTCACGGACGTCGCGGCGCGTTACTGCAACCTTGAATTGCGCGGCGCGCGCGTCGCGATTCAGGGCTTTGGCGCAGTCGGAAAGCATGCGGCGCGTTTTCTCGCCAATCTTGGCGCAGTGCTGGTAGCGGCAAGTGATTCCCGCGGCACGATTCATGATCCCAAGGGTCTCGACCTCGGCATCCTCTTCCCGCTCAAGGAAGCCGGCAAGAGCGTGCGCGATTACCCCGGCGCGAAGCGCCTCGAGCGCGATGCAATCATCGACGTCGATTGCGACATCTGGATTCCAGCGGCACGGCCGGATGTTGTAAACGAGGACAATGTGCGGCGCCTCAAGACGAAACTCGTTGTCGAGGGCGCCAATATCCCCTTCACCGTTGGCGCGGAGCGCATCCTGCACGACAAGGGTGTGCTGGTGGTGCCGGACTTCATCGCGAATGCCGGCGGCGTCATCTGCGCAGCCATGGAGTATCACGGCGCTACGCAGTCGGCCGCGTTCGCGGCCATCGAGGAGAAGTTGCGGGCCAACACCAAACAGGTGCTCGAGGCGGTTCGCCAGCGCGGGATAGCTCCGCGCGATGCCGCCGTGCAACTCGCCACCGAGCGGGTGCGCCGCGCAATGGCGACGCGCCGCTGGTCCATTTACTGAGGAGACACGGAAGCGCACCAGACGACATGTATCGGATCCGCTTTCATGGCCGCGGCGGCCAGGGCATCAAGACCGCCGGCCGCATTCTTGGGACGGCCTTCTTCGAGGAAGGCTTCGAGGTCCAGGACGCGCCGATTTACGGTGCCGAGCGGCGCGGTGCGCCAATGTTCGCGTATGTGAGGGCCGCACGCGCGCCAATCCAGGAACGTGGTGTCATCACGCATCCCGATCTTGTCGTGGTGGCGGATGAGACGCTCGTGCCGGTGCCGGCGGCCAACCTCATGCTCGGGGTCACGGCAGACACGGTACTGTTGCTGAACAGCGGCGAGACGCCCGACACCTGGCGTCAGCGCCTCAATACCGGCGCGACCGTCATCGCGCTGCCGGTAGCGGACGCGATCACGGACCGGGCCGCACTGCCTCATATCGGCACGCGCTGCACTGGGGCGGCGGCGCGCCTGCTCGGCGTGATCTCGCGCGCCGCCCTGGAACGCGCCCTGCGCACAGAACTTCGCGCGCTCGACGACGCATCGCTCAAGGCCAACCTCGACGAGGCATTCCGCGCATTTGATGCGATGGCGGCGCACGAGGGCGTTGTGCACGAAGGGGCCGCCATTAGCGCCCGCGCGTATGAGGCCCCGGACTGGACTGACTTGCCCTTCGAGCCGGCACGCGTTGCGGCGCCGGACATCTTCGCGCCAGCGACCAGCGTGCAGGTGCGCACCGGGCTGTGGCGCACGATGCGCCCGGTGATCGACTATGCCCACTGCCACCGCTGCGTGTGGGTGTGCTCGACGCTCTGCCCGGACAGCGCGATTCACGTGCGCGCCGACGGCGCACCGGAAATCGACTACGAGCACTGCAAGGGCTGTCTGGTCTGCGCCGCCGTCTGTCCTCCGCACGCCATTCAGGCCGTGCCGGAACATGAGGCGGCCAAGATCGAGGCGGGTGGCGCGGGATGAACCGCCAGCTTCTCACCGGCAATGCGGCAGCGGCCTGGGGCGCACGCCTCGCGCAGGTCGACTACGTGCCGGCGTTTCCGATCACGCCACAGACCGAGATCATCGAAACACTGGCGCGCTGGTTTGAGCGCGGCGAGATGACGGGCCGACTCACCATGCTCGAATCGGAACACTCCATGGTCACCGCCGCGGCCGCCGCGGCAGCGACCGGTGTGCGCGTGTTCACGGCCACCTCCTCGCAGGGCTTGCTCTACGCCATGGAAATGGTCTTCACCGTACCGGGATGGCGTGCGCCGTTTGTGCTGGTGAATGTCTCGCGCGGGCTCGCCAGCCCGATCACGCTCGAATCGGACCACAACGACGTGCTCGCCACGCGCGACAGCGGGTTCCTGCAGGTGCACTGCGCCACCTGCCAGGAGGTGCTCGACCATGTGCTGCTCGCCTACCGCATTGCCGAGGACAGCCGCGTGCGCCTGCCGGTGATCGTCAATCTCGACGGCTTCACGCTCTCCTTTACGCGCGAGCCGGTCGACCTGCCCGCGGCTGAGGCCGTGCAACAATTCCTGCCGCCGTTTGATCCGCAGAACGTGCGCTTTCGCGCCAGCAAGCCAGTGTCACAGGCGGTAGCCGTGCTGGCCGGCTCGCCCTACTCGTATTTCCGCTACGAGACTCACCTCGCCGCGCAACAGGCGCTCTCCGTGCTCGACGAGATCGCCGAGCAATTCTTCCAGGCATTTGGCCGGCGCACGGGTCCGCTGGCGACGTATCGCAGCGAGGATGCCGACATGGTGTTCGTCATGATCGGCGCGGGGGCGACCAAGGCCTGCGAGGCGGCCGATCGCCTGCGCGAGGCCGGCGTCGCGGCCGGGGTGGTGCGACCGCGCTGGCTGCGACCCTACCCGGCCGCTGCGCTGCGCGCCGCGTTGGCCGGCAAGAAGGCGGTCGCCGTGATCGATCAGGATTTGTCCATGGGACAGGGCGGCGTGCTGCACGCGGAGCTGGCGGCCGCGTTGTATGGGATGCCCAACGCGCCAATGCTTGCGAGCATTATCGGCGGCCTTGGCGGACGGAACATCCCGCCGGAGGAGTTTTACGAGATTGCCAAGCGCATGCTGGGCTTCGCAGCGCGCGGCGAGACGCCGCCACCACAACTGCTTTTCACGGAACGTGAACTGCGCCAGGTCCGCAAGCTTCAGGCGATCGCGGTGGTTGAGCGAAAAGAGCTGGGAGAGAAGCCATGAGCGATGCGATCCGGCGCATGAAGGATCTGCCCTCTACCCACCTGCTTGGCACCGGCACGCCGATGTGCGCCGGCTGCGGCGGACTCGAGGCGCTACACCAGATCTACGACGTACTCGGTACCAACACCGTGTTCGTCAATGCGGCGGGCTGCATGACGTTGCTCTCGGTCTATCCGTTCACGCCGTTTCGCGGCTCGTGGCTCTACACCGCCATGGCCTGCGCGCCGGCCGGCGCGCAGGGAGTGCGCGATGCGCTCGACATCCTGCTCACAAGCAAGCGTCTGCCGCCGGAGGATGACCTTCAAACCATCGTGCTGACGGGTGACGGTGCCGCCTATGGCATGGGGCTCTCCTCCACGTCAGCTGCCATCGACCGCAACCTCGACTTCCTCTACATCTGCTACGACAACGAGGGTTATGGCAACACCGGCCAGCAGTCCTCGCCGGCAACGCCGCATGCCGCGCAGACCGCGACCAACACCGGCTCGCGCGGATTCCCGGGTTACAAGAAAGATCTGTTCGGCATCTGGGCCGCGCACCGGCCGGCCTACGTCGCGACTGTCATCGGCGCCGAACCGCTCGATCTCGCCAAGAAGATCGAGAAGGCCAAGTCCTTGCGCGGTCCGCGACTGATTCTCGCGCTAGCGCCCTGCCCCACCGGATGGGACTTTGACCCGGCCGAGTCCGTCGAGATCGGACGACTCGCCGTCCGATCCGGCGTATGGCCGCTCAAGGAATACATCGACGGCAAAGTGATTCACAATCACGTGCCGCATCCGCGCGCCCCGGTTGAGGAATACCTCAAGACGCAGGGGCGCTTCGCGCATCTGTTCAGTCCCGAGCGCAACGACGCGCTGCTCGGCGAGATTCAGGCACACATCGACGCGTACTGGGCGGCGGTGAATAAGTGACGTGAGGGTCCAGGACATTCAAAGGGGGGTAAGTCATGTATCAACGCATCCTGGTGACGGCGGACGGAAGCAGTACATCCGACCTCGCCGTCCACGAAGCGGCCAAGTTGGCCAAGGCGCAAGGCGCCACGCTGCGGCTGATCCACGTAGCCGATTCCGTGGCGCTCGACGCGTACCGTGAATTCGCGCCGCCGCAAGGACTGGGCGAGGCTGCACGCAGGGCGGGCGTGAAGATACTGGATAGCGCCCAAAGTCTTGCCCGCAAACACGGGATCGAGGCAGA
>LJVB01000080.1 GCA_001304215.1 Acidithiobacillales bacterium SM1_46
GGTTCAAGGATTACGATCGAGCGGCCGGCGAGCCACGGCGCATCGAGCAACGCAAGCGGCACCATCGTGGTCTTGCCCGCGCCGGGCGGGGCCTGCAAGACGACGGCGCGGCGAGACGCAAGTTGCGCGCGCAGTTCGGGCAGGACTTCCTCAATCGGCAACGCAGCCATAGCAGGCGTGCGAGTCTAGCGGATCGCCGCGGCGCGCGGCCAGTGCGATCTGCATGGCGTCCACCGCGCATTGCCACTAACATTCGCGGGGAAGCGCGACGCCACATGACAACCAACGTTAACGATACCTTGCCGGAGACCAGCCACCGCCTGGATCTCGGCGCTGGACTCAGCATGTTCTATCGCCGCTGGCGTGCCCGCGACAACCCGCAGCGGCGCGTGCTGGTGCTCTTGCACGGCATGGCCAGCAATCACACACGCTGGTCGGAGTTCCTGGAGCATACAAACCTGAAGGACCGTTGGGACATCCTGCGCCCCGACCTGCGCGGACACGGCGAGTCGTTCACCCGGTCACCCGTTGGCGCGCGGCGCTGGTGCGCGGACCTGCTCGCGCTGCTTGATCAGGAAGGCTATGAGCGCGCGGTATTCGTCGGACACAGTCTCGGCGCGCAAGTCGCGGTGCAATTCGCGGCGCGCCACATTGACCGCACGCGCGGCATGGTGCTCATCGACCCCGTATTCAACGGCACGCTGCGCGGCTCGGCACTCTGGATTCGCCGCTTCACTCCGCTGCTCTATTTGCTGATTGGATTGGTACGGCTGTTTAATGTACTCGGCCTGCATCGCAGGCATATCCCCAATCGGGACCTTCGCGAGCTTGACGAGCGGACACGCGCGAGGCTCCTGAACATCGGCAAGCAAGAGGAGATGATCAAGCTTTATTCCTCCCCGTGGCTCGATCTCAGGTTCTTTCCAACAGCCAACTACCTGCAGGAATTCATCGAAGTGACGCGGCCGGTGCCGTCGCTGCGCGACATCCCGGCGCCGACACTCGTGCTGCTGTCACAGGGAGTCACATTCACCGATCCGGCAGAAACGCGCCGTCGAATCACCGGCCTTACGCATGTCGAGACCGGCGACATACCGGCCTACCATTGGCCGCTCACGGAAAAGCCACGCGAAGTGCGCGAGGCCATTGAACACTGGTGCGCCAGTTTATTGCGGACGTCACGCTAACAGCACTACTTGTCGCTATTTGACCAGTTGTAAGCGCGCACAATACCGTGCTTGTCGAACTTGACCTGTAGGATCTTGAGCTCGGCCTGGCTCATATCTGACATCTTTCCCGCCGCACGGTAGTAGGTCCACTGCTCGTATCGCTCGCCGCTCGCGTCGACGTCCACGCCGATCCCGGCAGGCGCCCCCAACCAGCCGCGCACCTGGTTCTGCGTGGTCACGCCACGCTCCACACGGTCCTGAAAAGTGCGGAGATTGAACTCCTGCCCCACCTGCACCGTGCCGCAGGCCGCGAGTGTCACGACCGCCAACAGAATTGTCCAACGCCAGGCCCTGTTCATGATTCCTCCGTGACGTAAAGCTGAACCAATTACGCCAACAATACCGCGACCACGCCAGTCAGAAAAATACCGTCGAAGGTTCCGGCACCGCCAATGGATGCGAATGGTGCGCCGAGCCGCCGGATGTCGTTGAGTCGTAGCAGATCGGCACCGATGAGCACGCCAAGCGTCCCGGATACGTAGGCAAGTGCTGCGCTCTCCTGCGGAGAGACCGTAACCGAAACAAACGCCGCCGCGAGTGGCGCAACGAACAACGGCATACCGATGCCAAGTCCCGGAATCGGGCGACTGAGAAGCCGCGCCACCGTGGCGACAAATGCCGTGGCAAGCGCGATCGGGGTAAACCCCATCGCGTGGTGACCGAGCAGGTAGAGCGAGAACGCTACTGGCACCACGCAGCCGCCGATGTTGACGGCGATCAGGGTGCGACCGTGAAAAGCCCCGTGAGGCGGTCGCAAAATGCCGCGAAACATCCATGGCACCTCACCCGGCGTCGCCGACTCCGCACGTACCGTAAACAATGGAATGTTGATGAGACTGCCCGCGAGCGCGAGCATGAGCAGCATCAGCGCGGAATGTTCCGACAATCCGAGCTTATCGAAAGCAATGCGCAATGCCCCGAGCTGGACGAACAGCGCAAGCAGTCCAATGCCAAGGACCAGTAGCGCAAAAGGCAGCGGCGCAAAGGGAAGGCGCAAACCTATTGCCTCCTGTCTCAACAATAGTTGGCGCATGCGCTGCGCCCAACGCGCCTACCCGCGCCACCTGTCGCGGGCAGCGCTGCCTTATCGTGGTTCGATGGCCAGATACAACTGATCGCCGCGCCGGTTAATGAGCAACAGGACGTTGGCCTTTTTGCCAAGCTTGGTGCTGATGCGCCGGTAATCGTTGGTGTTGCGCACTGGCTGGTGATTGATTTCAACGATCACATCGCCCTGTTCGACACCGGCTGTCTCGGCGAGACTGCCGGAGACGACGTCGCTCACCAGCACGCCGGCGGTGCCAGAGGGCAGACCCAGTTGGCGAGCGATGTCGCTAGTCAGTGTTCGGACCTCGATGCCGGCCAAGGCACTGCCCTCCGCGCCTTCCTGCACGCCTTCCTCTTCCACTCCGGCCTTCGCCATATCCTTCGGCTGCTCCGCGATCTTGACATCGAGCTTTACGGACTTGCGATCGCGCATGACTTCGACCTTGACCGTCTGGCCCACCGCTGTCTGGGCAACGGTGTTGCGTAACACACCCGGGCTATCGACGCCCTTGCCGTTGAAGGACATGATCACATCACCCTTCTGCAGGCCGGCGGCCGCCGCTGGGCTACTAGGTACCACCTTGTTCACCAGCGCGCCCTTGCCATTAGTCAGCCCGAACTGCTTGGCAAGCGCAGGTGTCACTTCCTGGATCGAAACCCCCAACCAGCCGCGCACCACCCTACCGCTCTTGATGAGGCTTTCCATGACACCGCGCGCCATGTTGGCCGGTACCGCGAAACCCACTCCCATAGAACCGCCGGTTTTGGAAAAGATCGCGGTGTTGATGCCGACCAGCTCACCGCGCACATTGACGAGTGCGCCGCCCGAATTTCCGGGATTGATGGCGGCATCAGTCTGGATGAAATCCTCGTAGTCCGCGATTCCGACATTGGCGCGGCCGGTAGCGCTGACGATGCCCATGGTCACGGTCTGGGTGAGACCGAACGGATTGCCGATGGCCAATACGTACTCGCCTACGTCGAGCTTGTCGGAGTCTGCCCATGGCAACACCGGCAAGTTCTTGGCGTTGATCTTGATCACCGCGATATCGCTGCGCGGATCGGTACCAATCACCTTGCCAGTGAACTCCCGCTTGTCGGACAGCAATACCTTGATCTCGTCGGCCTTCGCGACCACATGATTGTTGGTAACGATGTATCCGTCAGCCGAAACAATCACGCCCGATCCAAGGCTGTTCTCGCGGCGTTCTTTGGGAATCTGGAAACGACGACCGAACTCCTCTCCGAAGAAATGGCGGAAGAACGGATCGTCCATGAATGGGTTCGCTTCCTCGCCACGCTTGATGGTTCGGCTCGTGGAGATATTCACCACCGCGGGCATCGAAGCCTTAACCACCGGCACGAAGCTCGGTGGCGCCGATCCGGCCGGCAGCGCCGGGGCGACCGTTTGCTCGCTCTGTGCGGGCGCGACCCAATCCATGCGCGAGCTGAAGACGATGCCCGCTACCACGCCAATAACAAGAAACGCACCGGCCACGATTCCGAACCGGAACGAACGACGATCGAATGACATCCACCCCTCCCGCGAGAAGAAACGCATCATACCTGACCCAAAGATCGCCAAAACGGGAAAAAGTTCGCTTGCGCGGCCCTTACCAACGACTCCTCGCCGGACCGAGCCCCGTTTACCAAATCAGGCCACTTGCTGTTGACCCTGGCGGGCGCGCTTGCGAAAAGTAAGGCCATCCGGTGCCGCGTCCACTACGACCATATCCTTTGGCCCGAATTTACCGGCCAGGATCTCCTGGGCGAGGGGATTCTCAACACTGGACTGTATGGCACGCTTTAGCGGCCGGGCACCGTAAACCGGGTCAAAACCTTCCGCTGCAAGGCGATCGAGCGCCTTTTCCGTAAACTCAAGGTCCATGTCGCGCGCCCGCAGCCGCTCGCGCAAATAGCCCACCTGGATCTCCGCGATCCGGTGCAGTTCCTCGCGTCCAAGCGGATGAAAAACCACGATGTCGTCAAGACGGTTGATGAACTCCGGCCGAAAGTGGCCCTGGACAACGCTCATTACAGCTTGCTTCATCCTGTCGTAGTTCTCTTCTCCGGCCAGCTCCTGAATCAGGGTCGACCCGAGATTCGAGGTCATCACGATGACAGTGTTGCGGAAATCCACCGTGCGGCCCTGACCGTCCGTGAGACGACCATCGTCCAGCACCTGAAGCAACACATTGAACGTATCCGGGTGCGCCTTTTCGACCTCGTCGAACAGGATCACGGAGTAGGGTTTGCGCCGCACCCGTTCGGTGAGCTGACCACCCTCTTCGTAGCCCACGTAGCCGGGTGGCGCGCCGATGAGGCGCGCAATGGAATGCTTCTCCATGTACTCGGACATATCGATGCGGACCATGGCCTCCTCCGTGTCAAACAGGAACGCCGCAAGCGCCCTGGTGAGCTCGGTCTTACCAACGCCGGTGGGGCCAAGAAACAGGAACGAACCGTAGGGACGACGCGGATCGGAAAGCCCGGCGCGAGAACGACGAATGGCATCGGACACGGCCTTGATGGCCTCACCCTGACCCACGACGCGCCGCTGAAGCTCAGACTCCATGCGCAACAACTTCTCGCGTTCGCCTTCCATCATCTTGGCAACCGGAATGCCGGTCCAGCGCGACACCACCTCGGCGATTTCGTTCTCAGTAACGGCGTTGCGAAGCAGCTTGGGCTGCTTTCCCTCGGCAGCTTGGGCGGCCGCGAGACCCTTTTCGAGTTCCGGGATGCGCCCATACTGCAACTCCGACATGCGCGCCAGATCTCCCGCGCGCCGCGCGGTTTCCATTTCGATGCGCACGCGGTCGAGCTCCTCCTTGATGTGCTGTGCACCCTGCACCGCCGCCTTCTCGGCCTTCCACACTTCCTCCAGATCCGAGTACTCTTTCTGCAACTTGCCGATCTCTCCCTCGAGCGTCGCCAACCGCTGCCTCGAGGCCTCGTCCGATTCCTTCTTCAGCGCCTCGCGTTCAATCTTCAACTGGATCAGCTTGCGATCGAGCTTGTCCATGCTCTCGGGCTTGGAGTCGATTTCCATACGGATGCGCGAGGCCGCTTCATCGATTAGATCGATCGCCTTGTCAGGCAGCTGGCGGTCGGTGATGTAGCGATGCGAGAGCGTCGCGGCCGATACGATCGCCGGATCGGAGATGTCTACCCCGTGGTGAACCTCGTACTTTTCCTTCAGACCACGCAGTATCGCAATGGTGTCCTCGACGCTCGGCTCATCCACCAGCACCTTCTGGAAGCGGCGCTCGAGCGCGGCATCCTTTTCGACGTGCTTGCGATATTCATCGAGCGTGGTGGCGCCGACGCAGTGCAACTCGCCGCGCGCCAGCGCGGGCTTAAGCATGTTGCCGGCATCCATCGCGCCTTCGGCCTTGCCCGCGCCGACCATGGTGTGCAGCTCATCGATGAAAAGGATGATGTTGCCCTGCTGCTTGGCAAGATCGTTCAACACCGCCTTCAACCGCTCTTCGAATTCGCCGCGGTACTTGGCACCAGCGATCAGCGCACCCATGTCGAGCGACAACACACGCTTGCCTTTCAGCCCCTCCGGCACTTCGCCGTTGACAATGCGGAGCGCCAGACCTTCGACAATTGCGGTCTTGCCAACGCCCGGCTCGCCGATCAGCACGGGGTTGTTCTTGGTGCGCCGCTGCAGAATTTGCACCACGCGTCGGATCTCCTCGTCGCGGCCGATGACCGGATCGAGTTTGCCCTGCTCGGCGCGCTCGGTCAGGTCGATGGTGTATTTCTCCAGCGCCTGGCGGGTGTCCTCGGCCGAGGCATCCTGGACCTTCTGCCCGCCCCGTACTGCCTCGATGGCCTTCTCGATGCCGCTCTTGGAGACGCCCGCCTCGCGCAGCAGGCGACCGAGTTCACCTTGATCATCGAGCGCGGCCAGCACAAAGAGCTCCGAAGAGATGTATTGATCGCCGCGCTTCTGCGCATATTTGTCGGTGAGATTGAGCAGTTTGGCGAGATCGTTGGAGACATGGACCTCACCACCCGCGCCCTCGACGCTGGGCAGGCGCTCAAGTGCCTGGCCAAGACGCGCGCGCAGCGCATTGACGTTGATGTCGATCTTGGTGAGGAGGTGACGGGTCGTGCCACCCTCCTGGTCGAGCAGCGCCGTCATGAGGTGTGATGGCTCGATAAACTGGTGGTCGCGGCCCAGCGCAAGGCTCTGCGCCTCGGCGAGTGCCTGCTGGAACTTGGTCGTAAGCTTGTCCATCCGCATGCGGATTACCCCTGGGAAACGTCCGTCTTGTCCTCTAAGTGGGGGGCTGGCCTGTCATTTCAAGCCTTGCAACAGCCCGACCGGCAACCATCATCCTCCACCACCGAGCGCTGCGGCACGGCCACGCTTCTCGTTCACCGTGAGCAACAGGAGCAGTCCCAGGATAAAGAATACCGCTGTCGAGATCAGCGCGAGTCTCTGGTTGCCGACCGTGATGAAGGTTATCGCACCATACACCAGCGGACCGACGATCGATGCCAACTTGCCCGCGAATCCCCACAACCCAAAAAACTCCGCCGCGCGCCCAGGCGGAGAGAACAGCCCGACCAACGCCCGCCCCGCCGACTGGCTCGAGCCCAGCGCGACGCCGACCAGGTTCGCTACGACCCAGAAGCCGGTGCGCGTCTCGATGAAGTAGGCGAGCACGAGTGCGGCGACCCAGATAGCGAGCGTGAACGCAAGTGTCGGCACGGAGCCGAGGCGATCCTGAACCAGCCCGAAACCGAACGCACCTACGGCAGCGGTAATGTTGACCACCAGAATCATAATGATGGTCTCCTGCGTACCGAATCCCATGACCTGCTGGGCATATACGGCGGCGAGCACCACCACCGTGTAGATGCCGCAGTAGTAGACGGCGAGTGTAATGAGAAAGCGAAACAGGTCGCGATATCGCCGGACATGTGTCAGCGTATCGCGCACGCGCGCAAATCCGACCGTGAGGTAGCTCTGACCATGCGGCATGGCTTGCGGGACGGCGCGCTCGCGCAACCAGAGAAAGGTGGGCGCCGCAGCAAGCGCGAACGCGCCCGCGGTGATCAGCATGGTTACCGGTATGTAGTCCGTCACCGCTTCCCCATGTGCCTGCGCGTACTGCACGTAAAGAAGGCATAGCCCGAGAACCAGCAGACCACCGAGATACCCAAGCGACCAACCATAGCCAGACACACGCCCCATGTCCTCGGGCGCCGCGATCTCGGGCAGAAACCCCGCGATCAGGTCCTCGCTCGAATGGAACATAAACGCCGAGAGAACAAGCAGCCCCATGCCCAGCCAGACGTCACCGCGCCCGACCAGCGCGAGCATCGCCGTGAACAGCACGCATCCGGTCGTGGTGATAAACAGAAAGCGCTTCTTGTGGGCGCCATGATCAGCGATGGCGCCGATTACCGGCGCGGTGAGAAGTACAAGAAGGTTGGTGATACTGGTCGCCACTGTCCAGAGCAATGTCGCGCGGCCGGCGTGATCGACGCCATCGCCCGCTACCACCGAAACGAAGTAGGCGTTGAAGATTGCCGTGAGCACAACCGTGGTGTAGCCCGAATTGGCGAAGTCATACATCGCCCAGGCAAAGATCTCGCGGCGCGACGCGCGCGGAAGGGCCAACGTGTCAGCCATCGCACAATCCCTGGCGCTCAACCCGAAAATGAGTGGCCAACATGGCCGCGGCAGAATATCGCGCCCCCCCCGCAAGTCAACCGGGCGGGGGAATGCCCACCCATTTCCATAATTCCGCGCGCCGGTACGGTGACACTTAATTAAGTGTATGGCGACGGCGCGTGCTGTACGCCGGACGCTCGGAAGGGGTTAGAATCAACTGGCGATCGGCGCCCATCCCGGATGCATCGGAAGGCGCCGCGCGGAAT
The DNA here is from genome assembly GCA_001304215.1 of Acidithiobacillales bacterium SM1_46. GTDB lineage: Bacteria > Pseudomonadota > Gammaproteobacteria > Acidiferrobacterales > Sulfurifustaceae > SM1-46. The sequence continues at coordinate 8,181 of LJVB01000080.1, forward strand.
AACCAACATTCCGATCGGCCATTGCCAGTCAAGCCGCCATGCACTTTGCGTCGCTATTCGCCGTTTTGCTCGTAACGTGGGTACTTCTGTCCGGGCAGATGACGTGGCTGCATCTTGGAAGCGGCGTTGTGGCCTGCATCCTCATCACGTGGTTCGCCGTGCGCGCCGGCATGGCCGGACGTGCACCGATGCCGTTTCGTGCCGCTGCCACGCTCCTGCGCTACTGGCCCTGGTTGCTCTACAAGATCTTGGTTGCGAATCTCGACGTCGCATACCGAGTATGGCACCCACGCATGCCGATTGCGCCGCGTCTGCTCACGGTACCCCTCAGGACCAGGACCGACGTTGGCACTACGACCTATGCCAACTCCATCACGCTCACCCCGGGAACCGTCACGGTGTCCGTTGCAAAGCGCTCGTTGCTGGTGCACGCCCTTACGGAGGACGGTGCGCGCGAGTTGCTCGATGGCGAGATGCAGCTTCGTGTCAAGGCGTTGGAGCGTGCCCCATGATGTTTACAGCCGCGGGCGCGGCAGTGTTGATCGCGATCCTGCTATTCCTGATGCGCGCGCTACTCGGGCCGACGGCGTTCGATCGCATTCTCGCGGTAAATGCCATCGGCACCAAGACCGTGGTCTTTGTCGCTTTGCTCGGTTTCATGGCTGGACGACCGGATTTCCTGGACATTGCGCTGCTTTACGCGTTGATCAACTTCATCGCCACGCTCGCCGTGCTGAAATTCGTCGAGTACCGGCACCTGGACTAACCCCCATGAACGTCTCTGACTTGATCAGCGCAGTACTTCTGACAAGCGGGTGCTTCTTCGCCATCACCGGCGGCGTCGGAATCTTGCGCATGCCGGACTTTTACACGCGCCTGCATGCCGCGGGCAAGGTCGATTCGCTCGCGCAAGCCTTGATTCTCTCGGCTCTGATGTTGCAATCCGGTCTGACCTTGGTGACCGCCAAACTGTTCCTGATCGTCATGTTTCTGCTCGCGACCACGCCGACCGCGACCCACGCTGTTGCCAAGACGGCACACTTGAGCGGCCTGAAGCCCTGGCGCGCGCGCAAGTCGAGGACATGACAACACTTCTGATTGACGTGTTCTTGCTGTTGTTGCTGGTCATCACCGCGATCGGCGCAGTGGCGGTGCGTAGCCTGCTCGCGGCGACCTTGTTGCTGGCGATCTACAGCTTGCTCATGGCCTTGGTGTGGGTGTCGCTGCAAGCGGTGGACGTCGCGTTCACCGAGGCGGCCGTCGGCGGCGGTATCAGCACGGTGCTGCTAATCGCGACCTTGGTGTTCATCGGGCGGCGCGAAGCGCCGGCGCCCCTAATTCATTGGCCGTCGGCGGCCGCGGTGGTCATTACCGGCGCAGTGTTGATTTACGGCACACTCGATATGCCGCGATTTGGCGATCCGCAGGCGCCGCCACATCAGCATGTGGCACCGCACTATATTGCGCACGCCATGGAAGAGACGCGCGTGCCCAACTTTGTCACCGCCGTCCTCGCTAGCTACCGCGGCTACGACACACTATTTGAAACCGCCGTGATCTACACGGCGGGGCTGGGTTTGATTCTGTTATTGCGGGGTGCGCGGGCGCGACGCCGGGAGCGACGTCGATGAACGAGCAGGTATTGATCCGTGTCATGGTGCAGTTGCTCGTGCCGTTCATTTTCTTGTTCGGCGTCTACGTCATCATGCACGGCGAGCTTGGGCCGGGTGGAGGCTTTCAGGGTGGTGTGATTCTCGCTGCCGGTTACATTCTGTATGCATTGGTGCACGGCACCGACGCCGGCAAGCGCGCCTTCCCGACACGCCTGTCGGATGCGCTCAACAGCGTCGGCGTGCTGATCTACGGCGGCGTGGGCATGGCAACAGTGTTGCTGGGCGGCGCTT
>LJVB01000081.1 GCA_001304215.1 Acidithiobacillales bacterium SM1_46
GCGCCTTGATTGGGCCATAGTACTTTTCGGCAAGCGTGAAGACCTCACGTGGCTGCACATCGCCCACCACCACGAGAATGGCGTTGTTCGGCGTGTACCAGCGGTCGTACCAGGCCCGCAGGTCACTGGCCTTCATTATTTCAAGATCGCGCATCCAGCCAATGATCGGGTTCCGGTAGGGGTGCACGCGGTAGGCGGTATTCATGAATTTTTCGTACAGCAGTGAATCCGGTTGATCCTCGGTGCGCAACCGTCTCTCCTCCATGACCACCTTGATCTCGCGCCCGAACTCTTCGGGATCCAGCACAAGGTTGCGCATCCGATCCGCTTCATTCTCGAAACTCACCGCGAGGCGCGACTTCTCGAGCATTTGGTAGTAGCCAGTGTAATCGTAGTGCGTGAAGGCATTCTCCCGGCCGCCGTTCTCCGCGATGATGCGCGAGAACTCGTTGGGCTTGAGGCGCGCAGTGCCTTTGAACATCATGTGCTCCAGTACATGCGACATGCCGGTCAGCCCCTCCGGCTCGTCCATGCTTCCGACCTTGTACCAGAGCTCCGACACGACCACCGGCGACCGGTGATCCTCCTTCACAATGACGCGCAATCCATTGGCGAGCGTTCTCTCGCTCACCTTGCCGGACTGACTGCAACCCGCCAGCGCGAGTGCAAAGAGAATGACTGCAACGACTGTCTGTCGCATAGGGTTACCTTTTATAATGCTGCGAGTGGCCCACGTAGAATAGACGAAGCCTGTCCCGTTGGTAATTGCATGACCGCTCCCACGAGACCCGACAACAACACTTCAGCGCCGCGTAGCGCGCGCGATCCCGGCGGGTTGCTCGGGCGCCTGCGTGCCGGTCTCGCTTCCGCGCGCCAGTCGCTCGGGCATGGGCTCTCGGATCTCCTGCTCGGCGCGCGCGCGCTGGACGCCAGTCTGCTCGACGATCTCGAATCCCTGCTTCTCTCGGCCGATATCGGAATTGAAACAACGGAATTCCTTCTGTCTGACGTCGCCGCCCGCGTCGGCCGCAAGGAACTTGCCGACACCCGGGCCGTATACGCGCTGTTGAGACAGCGCATCCTTGAGATTGTTCAGCCAGTGAGCCAGCCGCTCAGGGTCGATCCGGCGGTACGACCATTTGTCATCATGGCCGTAGGTGTAAATGGCGTTGGCAAGACCACGACCATCGCCAAGCTCGCCCATCAACTGAAACGCGCCGGGCACCCGTTGATACTCGCTGCCGGCGACACGTTCCGGGCAGCCGCAGTGGATCAGCTCAAGGTGTGGGCACAGCGACTGGACGTGCCGCTGGTGGCACAGCCCCCGGGATCGGACGCAGCCGCGGTGGCCCACGACGCCTTGCACGCCGCGCGGGCCCGCGCCACCGACGTGCTGATCGTTGATACCGCCGGTCGGCAACATACACATGCCGGGCTGATGGACGAACTGAAGAAGATCAAACGCGTACTGCAGAAGATCGATCCCGCCGCCCCGCACGAGGTGATGCTCGTGCTGGACGCCAGCACCGGCCAGAACGCCATCTCCCAGCTAAAGCACTTCCACGAGGCCGTTGGGGTCACTGGCATTGCGCTCACCAAGCTCGATGGCACCGCGAAAGGTGGCATCCTGATCGCCATCGCGCGGCAGTACCGCATACCCTTGCGCTTCGTAGGTGTCGGCGAGGGCCTGGAAGATTTGCAGGTATTCAATGCCGGGGACTACGTGGAGGCGCTGCTGCCCATGCAGCCCTGAACCCGACGCATGATCCAGTTCAGTCATGTCTTCAAACGCTATCCAGGCGGCTTCGACGCCCTGAAGGACGTGAGCTTCGAGTTGGCGCAGGGCGAAATGGCCTTCATCACCGGGCACTCTGGCGCCGGCAAAAGTACGCTGCTCAAGCTCATTACTCACATTGAGGTTCCGACGCGCGGTAGCCTGCTGGTCAATCACAAGAACGTCGCGCGCCTCGCGCGCCGCCAGTTGCCTTACTTTCGTCGTTCGGTGGGCGTCGTGTTCCAGGATTACCGGCTGCTCACGGATCGCACGGTGTTCGACAACGTGGCACTGCCCCTCGTGGTCGCCGGTGTGCCGGCGCGCGAAACTGGCCGGCGCGTGCGCGCCGCGCTCGAAAAGGTGGGACTGCTGCAAAAGGAGCGGATATTCCCGTTGCAACTCTCAGGCGGCGAGCAACAACGCGTCGGTATCGCGCGCGCAGTGGTTAATCGCCCGCCGCTCCTGCTCGCTGACGAGCCGACCGGCAATCTCGACGCTGCGCTGTCGGACGAGATCATGGAGCTGTTTCTCGATTTCCACCGCCACGGCACAACCGTGCTTATCGCCTCCCACGACCAGCGACTGATCGCGAGTAGCGGCAAGCGCGTGCTCGAGCTTCGCCTTGGCGAGGTCGTGGCGGACCACGGTGGCGGCGCATGAAGGCGTGGGTCGTTCGTCACCTGCAGGTGTTTTTCGCGACCTTGGGCGAGCTTGTCCACGCGCCGGTCGCAAACGGCATGACGATCGCTGTGATCGGCGTGACGCTTGCGCTGCCCGCGACGCTATATGTCGGCGTGCAGAACCTGCAGCGCCTGAGCGGCGGCATTGACGCGGCGGGCCAGATATCGCTCTTCCTCAAACGGGATACGGCGCAGAAGGAAATCGATGCGCTTGCCGTGCGGTTGCGCAAGCGCAACGAAGTCGAGAGCGTAAGCTTCCTCTCACCGGACGCTGCACTGGAGGAATTCAAACGGGCATCGGGCTTCGGCGCGGCACTGGATGCGCTTCAGCGCAATCCGCTGCCGCCGGTACTGCTGGTGACTCCCGCGTCGCGGCATCGCACACCCACGGCGTTGCGCACACTCACTGAAGAATTTGGAAAAATCGGGGCCGTAGAGCTCGCACAGTTCGATCTCGAATGGGTGCAACGATTGCAGGCGATCCTGCGGCTCGCCGAGCGCGGCGTATGGATTCTGACGGCGCTACTCGCGGTGGCGGTTTTACTGATTGTCGGCAACACGATCCGCCTTGCGGTTCTCAACCGGCGCGAGGAAATCGAGATAGTGAGATTGGTCGGCGGCACTGATGCCTTCATCCGCCGCCCTTTTCTCTACGCGGGCACGCTTCAGGGGGCCTTCGGTGCGCTACTCGCATGGCTACTGGTCGCCGGAACCCTGGCGTTGATGAGCGGTCCCATTGGTGAGCTGGGTGCCTTGTATGGGACTGGTGCCGCGGCAGCGGGACTCGGCGGCTCGGCCAGCATGGCACTATTGGCTGGGGGCGCGGGGTTGGGGTGGCTTGGATCCCGCATCGCTGTGGAAAGGCATTTACGACGCATTTTCTAGGGCCAGCGGGCCACCCGAGCAGTATCGTTTGGACAATCTTGCATTTACTTGAGTTAATTAGTAAACTTTTCCCATACTTTGGCACTCAAATAGTCAGAGTGCTAAAATGCCGTGATCACAGCGGCCGAACCGACCCACGAGGGCCTAGATAATGACGCAAACGTTGCCGGTTGCCATCAACCTTTACCCGGACAAGGGTCTCGCGGCCTACGCACGCACGGTCAATTCGCTGCCAGTGCTGAGTGCCGAAGAGGAACGCGAGCTCGCCAACCGCTACCACACCCGGAATGACCTTGAAGCGGCGCGCCAGCTGGTTATGTCGCACCTGCGCTACGTGGTACGCATCGCCAAGGGATTTGGCGGTTACGGCCTCCCCCAGGCTGACCTGATCCAGGAAGGCAACATTGGTCTCATGAAAGCCGTGAAGCACTACGATCCGGCACGCGGTGTACGCCTCATGTCATTCGCGGTGCACTGGATTCGCGCCGAAATCTACGACTACATCCTGCGCAACTGGCGTATCGTCAAGGTCGCCACCACCAAGGCACAGCGCAAGCTGTTCTTCAACCTGCGCAAGACGCGCACCCGTCTTGGCTGGATGAATCAGGACGAAGTTGCCCGACTGGCCAAGAATCTCAACGTATCGACGGAAGCCGTTCAGGAGATGGAGGCACGGCTCGCCAGCCCGGATGTGTCCTTCGACGCCGATAATTCGGAAGATGACGACGACAGCTTCCGTGCCGCGCCGGCAGGCTACCTGCCGGACATGCGCTTCAACCCGGAGAGAGTCGTGGCCCAGCGCGACCACGAAGTCACGCGCGAAGACAGCTTGAAGACCGCGATGGCGGAACTCGACGCACGTTCACGCGATATCATCCAGCGTCGCTGGCTGGATGAAGAGAAACCAACGTTGCACGAGCTGGCCGCGGAATACGGCGTATCCGCGGAACGCATTCGCCAGATCGAAAAGAAAGCGCTCGACAGCATGAAAAACCTGTTAACCGCCTGACCGGCAGCGCGCTGCAGCTAAACAAGAAGGGCTTCCCTAGCGGGAAGCCCTTTTCTTTTGCTTCTTGGTTGTCGTTATGTTTCGCGCAAGCGCCTGCGCGATCAAATCGGCAAGCGTTGCGAAGACGCGCCCCGATCGGACGTTGGCATGCGGTCCCTGCGTGGAAAAATGACCTGTGAGGGGTGCGTCTCAGGCCGACGCTCACCCTACGCGTTCACGAAATCCGCGGCAAGCAGGCGGATTGGAACCGTACATTCAAAGACGATGCTCGTTTCAGCGATGCAACAGCATCTGACGAAGATCGCGCCGGGCGGCGCATCTCCCGGCCTGTATGGGCGTGTCACGTCGGGCAGCTGACACCCGTGCCACCGAGTCCGCAATAGCCATTAGGATTCTTGGCGAGGTACTGCTGATGGTAGTCCTCGGCATAATAGAAATCGGGCGCCTCCCGAATCTCCGTGGTGATCGGCCCAAAGCCAACCTTGGCAAGCGCTGCTGAAAACAGATCCCGCGAGGCAAGCGCCGCACTCATCTGCACCGTAGAGTAGGTATAGATCGCCGAACGATATTGCGAACCGACATCGTTGCCCTGGCGCATCCCCTGCGTGGGATCGTGCGCCTCCCAGAAAACCCTGAGCAACGTCTCGTAGCTCACAACCGCCGGGTCATACACGATCAGCACTACCTCGGTATGGCCGGTCATTCCCGAACATACTTCCTTATACGTAGGATTTTTTGTGTAACCCCCGGCATAGCCCACGGCAGTTGTGTACACGCCCGGCAATTGCCAGAACTTGCGCTCCGCGCCCCAGAAACAGCCAAGCGCAAATACCGCCTGCTCCAGACCGGTCGGGAACGGTCCCGCCAATGGATTGCCGTTCACGAAGTGTTTCTCCGGGATCGGCATGCGCTCGGAGCGCCCGGGCAATGCCTCTCCGGCTGTCGGCATCTGCGCCTTCTTCTGAGTCCACAACATGGCGATCTCCTTGCGAATCAGCTGATGCTACACATCAGCGACGTTTGTCGGAACGCTGCCGATTCGCCTTACGCCGCGAACCTGCCGGATTTGCCCCTGCCCGCTTCTTCGTCGCCACGCCAGAGGCGCGCCGTGCGCGTGGTGCAGCGGGCAGTCCGGTGTGTTGGGTGCGAAACCGCGTTTTCGCGTTGCGCCCGCCTGCCGCCATCTCGCCCGTGCCAACGGGTTGATACGCGGGAATCAGCTGGTGCTTGGCGGGCCCGATCAGGTCGGCTCGCCCCATGCGCCGCAGGGCGATTCGCAGCACTGGCCAGTTGTTGGGATCGTGGTAGCGCAGGAATGCCTTATGCAAGCGTCGCACCTTCAGGCCCTTGGGGATGTGTACCACCTCGCTGGTACGGCTCACCTTGCGCAGCGGGTTCTTGCCTGAGTGGTACATGGCAGTCGCCGTGGCCATCGGACTCGGCAAGAACGCCTGCACCTGATCGGCGCGAAAGCCATTGCGCTTCAACCACAACGCCAGCTCGAGCATGTCCTCGTCGGTGGTGCCCGGATGCGCGGCGATAAAGTAAGGAATCAGGTACTGCTCCTTGCCGGCTTCCCTGGAGTATTTGTCGAACAACTCTTTGAAGCGGTAGTACGTGCCCATGCCGGGTTTCATCATCTTTGAAAGTGGCCCCTCGCGCAGGTGCTCAGGCGCGATCTTGAGGTAGCCCCCGACGTGGTGCTGCACCAGTTCCTTTACATAGGCTGGCGACTGAATGGCAAGGTCATAGCGCACCCCGCTGCCGATCAACACCTTCTTGATGCCCGGGAGTTCGCGCGCGCGACGGTAGAGCCGGATGAGTGGCGCATGATCGGTATTCAGGTTGGGACAAATGTCCGGGTAGACGCATGAGAGCTTGCGACATGCCGACTCGATTTCACCCGACTTGCAGGCAAGCCGGTACATGTTGGCAGTTGGCCCGCCGAGGTCCGAGATGACGCCCGTAAACCCGGGAACGCTGTCGCGGATGGTTTCGATCTCGCGAATCACGGACTCCTCCGAACGGCTCTGGATGATGCGCCCCTCATGTTCGGTGATGGAGCAAAACGTGCACCCGCCGAAGCAGCCGCGCTGGATCGCGATAGAGAAACGAATCATTTCGTAAGCAGGAATCTTCTGCTTGCCGTAACTCGGGTGCGGTACACGCTGATACGGCAACTCATAGATCGCGTCCATCTCCTTCATGGCAAGCGGAATCGGCGGCGGATTGAGCCACACGTCGCGATCGCCATGGCGTTGCACCAGTGCACGTGCATTGCCGGGATTGGACTCGAGATGCAGTACGCGCGAGGTATGGGCGTACAGCACCGCATCGGCCGCCACGTCCTCGAAGGCCGGCAGACGAATCACGGTACGGGTGCGATCGATTTTCGATGGGCGGCGCTCAAAGCGAACGACGTTGCCGACGGCCTCGTCGCGCGCCAAGCCGCGCATGTCTTCCTCGGACGCGTAGGGGTTGACCGCCGGATGCACTGGACCGGGCAAGTCAATGCGGGTGGAATCGATCTCCACAAAACCCTCGCGTGGCGCGGAGCACGCAAATGCCGTACCCCGAAGATCAGTGACGTCCCCGATCTTCTGTCCAGCCGCCAGCCGATGCGCGATCTCGCATATCTGCCGCTCGGCGTTGCCGAATACGAGGAGGTCGGCCTTGCTGTCGAACAGGATCGAGCGGCGTACCTTGTCGGACCAGTAATCGTAGTGGGCGATGCGCCGCAACGATGCCTCGATACCGCCGACCACGACCGGCACATCTCCGAACGCCTCGCGCGTCCGCTGGGCATAGACGATGACCGAGCGGTCCGGACGCCTGCCGGCCATGCCCTCCGGCGTGTAGGCGTCGTCCGAGCGTATTCGCCGGTCAGCGGTATATCGGTTCACCATTGAGTCCATGTTTCCGGCGGTGATACCGAAGAAGAGATTCGGCCGCCCCAGCGCGCGGAACGGCTCCGCGGATCGCCAGTCGGGCTGCGCAATAATACCGACCCGAAAACCCTGAGCTTCCAATACGCGTCCCACCAGCGCCATGCCAAAGCTCGGGTGATCGACATAAGCGTCACCCGTCACCAGGATCACATCGCAGGAATCCCAGCCAAGCGCATCCATTTCCCCGCGTGACATCGGCAGAAAGGGCGCCGGCAGCAGTCGGCTCGCCCAGAACTTGCGGTACGAAAAAAGATCGCGCGCGGTTTGCATACAGTCAACAGACGGGGGGACGCACCGAATTATACCGGAGTGCGCGGCTCGGCCCCGGCTAAGCACCCACGCCCGCAGGGGGATATTGTCGGACCGGCCGCCATCACCCGCCGGTCGAAGAGATTGGTCCCCACCGGATGGGTCGAGCGCTGAGAGGGGGGTTGGGCGCTTGTGGCACCAGCGGCGGTGCGGCTCGCATCGTCGGGTTGCGCTACACTTTCTCGCTCGCATCAGCGCGTGTGCTATCCAGCCGGATCCGGGAATTCGCTTTGTCCAATACCGTTCATCCCACTGCTATTGTCTCCCCGCGGGCCGAACTTGGCAGCGGTAACCATATCGGCGCCTTCGCCGTCATCGAGGACGATGTGCGCCTCGGCAACAACAACCGCATCGCCGGGCACGTTGTCGTGAAGCGCTACACACAAATGGGTAACAACAATGCGGCATATGAAACCGCCGTCCTGGGTGGCGAACCGCAGGATCTGAAGTTCAAGAACATGGCGTCGTATCTGCGCATAGGCGACGACAATGTCTTTCGAGAGGGCGTTACCGTAAACCGCGCCAGCAAACCTGACGCAGCGACAGTGCTCGGCGATGGCAACTTTCTCATGTGCACCGCGCACATCGGTCATGACTGCCAGGTCGGCAACCATGTGGTCATGGCACCTTCCGCCGGTCTCGGTGGCCATGTGTCAGTGGGCGACAGGGCTTTTATTTCTGGGGGCGTGATGGTGCACCAGTTCACTCACATCGGCACGCTCGCGATGGTGGGCGGCAACGCCAAGATCACCCAGGACGTATTGCCGTACATGATCGCTGACGGCAACCCCGCCGAGGTTCGTGGGCTGAATGTCGTCGGCCTCAAGCGCGCCGGGCTCAGCCGCGAAGATATTGCGATGCTCAAGGATGCATATCGAATCCTCTTCACGCGCGGACGTCTACTGGAGGATGCGCTTCGGGAGCTGACGGCCATCGACTCCGCCCATGTAGCCCAATTGGTCGGATTTATCCGCAACGCCAAGCGCAGCTTCCACCGCGCCCGCGACTAGACGGCACTCGCGCACGGGCAGCGCATCGGCCGCCACCCGTTACGCGGATGATGACTGGATAAACTCCAGTGCGTTGCCATCAGGATCACGACAGAATAGCGCGGCACGACCGGATCGGCTCAGTGTGTAGCCAATCCCGGCGCCATCCAGAGCGACCCTGAGTGGCTTGATATCATGGACCTGTATGGCAGTGTGGCGGTCACGACCGCCATGCACCGGGCGTCCACTCGTCGGATCGGGATTCGGCAGTTCCAGCAAATGGATCTGCTGCGTGCCAATGGCAAGCCACGCCCCCGGATAACCCAGATCGGGGCGATCGGGCAATACGCGCACGCCCAGCACATCACGGTAAAACGCCAGCGCGCGCTCCGTGTCCGCTACCAGCAAGCTCGCGTGCGCGATGCCAAGGTATTGCGTCATGACGGGGAGTTTACGCAATCCCGCATCGCGAACGTAACGTCGGTTTACCGGCTCCTTTGCCGGCGCTAACCTAGCTGCCACGCATGAGCGCCGTCATTGATTCTGCTGCCGCAGAGCGGCCTTTCCCTCGCGCGGAGTTGGCACGCGAGTTCCGTGGCTTTCTGCCAACCGAATGCGTGTTGTCCACCGAAGAGGATCTTCGACCTTACGAATGCGATGGGCTCTCGGCCTACCGGCGCGTACCGGGTCTGGTCGTGCTGCCGGAGACCATCACGCAGGCCGCCCAAGTTCTGAAGATCTGCGCGGCGCGCAATATTGCCGTGGTCGCGCGCGGTGCCGGCACCGGACTCTCAGGCGGCGCGCTGCCGCTTGAACGAGGTGTACTCCTCTCGCTCGCCAAGTTCACGCATATCCTGGACATTGACCCGCTCAATCGCACGGCAACCGTGGAGCCAGGCGTGCGCAACGCCGCGATCACTTCCGCCGTCGCCCTGCACGGCTTGTATTACGCGCCCGACCCCTCCTCCCAAATTGCCTGCTCGATTGGCGGCAACGTGGCGGAGAATGCCGGCGGCGTGCACTGCCTGAAGTACGGCCTGACGGTGCATAACGTGCTCGGTCTCAAATTCCTCACCATGGACGGCGAGCTCATCAGTGTTGGCGGCAAGACGCTCGACACGCCCGGATACGATTTGCTCGCGCTCATGAACGGGTCCGAGGGAATGCTCGGCGTGATCGTCGAGGTGACGGTGAAGTTGCTGCCCAAGCCCGAGCGCGCGCAGGTAGTGCTGGCGGCATTCGACAACATCGAAAAGGCCGGCGAAGCCGTGGCGACCATCATTGCCAGCGGCTTCGTGCCCGGCGGCCTCGAGATGATGGACAATCCGACGATCCGCGCTGCTGAAGACTATCTTCATGCCGGTTATCCGGTGGACGCAGCTGCGATTCTGCTGTGTGAGCTCGACGGCACCAACGAGGAAGTCTCCGAGGGCATTGGTCGCGAGCGACTCAAATTTTGGGCCGGACGCAAGGCCGCCTTCCCGGCCGTGGGTCGCATCTCGCCGGATTACTACTGCATGGACGGAACCATCCCGCGCAAGCATCTCGGCCCGGTGCTGCGCCGAATCGGTGAGCTCTCCCGGGAGTACGGACTGCCGGTCGCCAATGTCTTCCATGCAGGCGACGGTAATCTGCATCCGCTTATTCTGTATGACGCCAACAAGCCCGGAGAACTGGAGCGCACCGAGGAACTGGGTGGCCGGATTCTCGAGCTGTGCGTCGAGGTCGGAGGCACGATCACCGGCGAACACGGCGTCGGGATGGAAAAGATCAACCAGATGTGCGTTCAGTTCAGCAAGGAAGAACTCACGCAATTCCATGCGCTCAAGGGTGCCTTTGATCCCCGCGGCCTGCTGAACCCCGGCAAGGCGGTTCCGACGCTCGTACGCTGCGCCGAATTCGGGCGCATGCATGTGCACGGCGGACAGCTCAAGTTTCCCGAGATCGAGCGTTTCTGATGCGCGAGGATGTCGATCTCGCGAAGGATCTGGCCGAGCAGGTGCGCGCGGCACGCGGTCCGCTTGCAATCGTCGGCAGCGGCAGCAAGCGCTTCTACAGCGGCACTGTGCACGGCACGATGCTCGATGTCACCGGTCACCGCGGCATCGTCGAGTACGAGCCCACCGAATTGGTGATCACCGCGCGTGCCGGCACATCCCTAAAGGATATTGAGCGCGCCCTTGCCGAAAAGGGCCAGATGCTCGCCTTCGAGCCGCCGCATTTTGGCGACGGTGCGACGCTCGGTGGAACCATCGCCTGCGGCTTCTCCGGTCCGCGCCGGCCCTTTGCCGGCAGCGCGCGCGACTTCGTGCTCGGGACGCGCATCGTAAACGGCAAGGGAGAAGTACTGTGCT
>LJVB01000082.1 GCA_001304215.1 Acidithiobacillales bacterium SM1_46
ACGAAAACTACATGCCGCCCGAGGCCGCCGCCGCCATGAAGGGCGGCGCCTTTCAGTCTGGCAAGTAGGGCACAATGAAGCGCTTTCTCATTCCAGTCGCGGTCTTCGTATTGCTCGGGCTGCTGCTCGCCTACGGACTCAAGCTGGACCCGCGCAAGATTCCCTCGCCGCTGGTTGGCAAACCGCTCCCGGCGTTTGCGTTACCATCGGTTGCCGACTCCAAGCGCACCGTGCGCAGCGACGACCTGCGTGGACGCGTGTATCTGCTCAATGTCTGGGCATCATGGTGTGTGGCCTGCCGCGAGGAGCACCCTCTGCTCGTCGAACTTGCACAGAATCGCGCGATTCCAATCATCGGACTCAACTACAAGGATCAGCGAGCGGACGCGTTGAAATGGCTCGCAGCGCTGGGTAACCCCTATGAGTTGAGCCTATCGGACCTCGACGGCCGTGTCGGAATCGAGCTGGGCGTCTACGGCGTTCCCGAGACCTTCGTGGTCGATAAAGCCGGGGTGATTCGTTACAAGCAGATCGGACCAATAACGGCGGAAATCTGGGAAACCAAGCTGGCGCCGTTGTTGCGTGAATTGGGGTAGTCAATCTTGTCCGCAAATTGGCGGGGTTTCGTATCTTGCCGCCCAACTGACTATCAACAGGTTCTGTGGATAGCTGTGTGCGTAAGAGGGCAATTCCAGGCCAAATTTGCCCGCATTGGGCTCGTGACAACGTTTTGAATATTTTTTGAACAGCAGACAAAGATTTATGCATTTCAATAACTTGCATATTCCCTAGCTTGTGGCGAGCGTCGTTACCCTTTGTCCAAAAAGCCTTTTTCCGCCTGCTGTGCACAAGCGGTCGGCGAGATAGCCTTGTCTGGGCCTTTTTCAGCTGAAAATGGCAATCCAGCGGGGATCGCCCCAAATTCATCGCCTAACTTGGCCACACCGGGCCTCCTGCGCCGTCTGGCGGCAATCTTCTACGACTGGCTGCTCTTGATAGGCGTGATGATCGTGGCCAGCCTACCTATCGTCTGGCTCATGGGCGGGGCCCCCTCGACCGGGGTTGCTCACGCTACCTTCCGCCTGTATTTGCTGGCGATCGCCTTCGCGTTCTTTGCCTGGTTTTGGACGCACGGCGGGCAGACCCTCGGCATGCGCGTCTGGCGGCTGCGGCTCGTATCTGCGAACGGCGGTCCGGTGAGTTGGGGGCAGGCGTCGCGGCGATTCCTTGCCGCCTTCGTTTCACTTGCCTGCCTCGGTCTGGGATTCCTGTGGATCTTGCACGATCACGAGCGACGCGCGTGGCACGATCGCCTGTCCGGTACCCACCTGCAGCTGCTCCCAAAACGCGGTGGGCACCGCTGAGCATCAGGCCACGCGCCGCAGGGCGTACAGCGCGAGCAAAAAGAATAGGAATAAGGGGATACCGGCCCCGAGAATCGGCGGCAGACCGTAGAGCAGTCCGAGGAAACCAAAAGTCCGATTCAAAATCACGAATACCAGCCCGAGCAGCACACCGATGAAGAGTCGCTTGCTCATGCCGCCACTTCGGAAGTGCTGAAAGACGAACGGGGCGGCGAGTAGAATCATGGTTGCCGTCGCGAGTGGCAGCAGGACCTTCTGCCAGAATGCAAGTCGATACCGCGCCGTATCCTGTCCATTGTTACGCAGATGCTCGATGTAGCGCGCGAGCTGTATGGCTGACAGCCCTTCCGGTTGTACAGAGAAGACATTTACCATCTCGGGTGTCAGCGACGCCTGCCACAAACGCTGCTCAACACGCTGCACCTTTAGTTGGTCTTCGTTCACGGTGGTATCGCGTACGCCTTCCAGCCGCCAGGCCTTTTCGGTCGGCACGTAGACTGCGCGCTGCGCGTAAGTCTGGGCGTGCAGCCGAAACGCCTCATTGACCTCGAACACCGAGACGCGCAGCAGGCTGAGATCAGGAAGGACCTCGCCAATGTTCACATACCGCGACCCCTCGCGGAGCCATAGCCCCGACCCCTTCTGCTGGAGGCTGATTTCGAGCGCCCGGGCGCGACCGAGCTGCGCCGTGTTTTCCGCCCATGGAACGACGAATTCTCCGAATAGGGTCGAGACCAGCACCAGGGCGACTCCGGTCTTCATGGCCGCGCCGAGAATGCGTAGCGTCGAGACACCGGCCGCCCGCATTGCGGTGAGCTCTGAACCAAGCGCGAGTGCAGAGAGGCCGAGAAGCGTGCCGATCAAAGTAGCCACCGGAAAGATCTCGTAGAGTTTGCGCGCCTGCGAGAGCAGGACATAGCGCACCAGGGCGGCCACGCCGAAACTCCCCCGACCATAGTTCGGCAGCGCTTCTGCCAGCGAAAGCAGCGTGGTGACTGCTGCGATCACGGCAAGGACCAGCAGCGTGCCTACAACGACGCCGCGACCGATATATCGATCGATGCGCGAGAGGATCATGCAGACCTGCCGCGACGAAACGGCGCGAATACTGCGCGATTGTTGATACGGCACCAGATCAGGTACGCCGCTGCCGCGAGCATCAGCGCATGCACCCACCACAGCCCGAGCACCGGCGCCAGCCTGTCTTTTCGCAGCAGCGCCTGTCCGAAGTTCACCAGGTTCGAGTAAATGAAGTAGACCAGAATGGCGACGAAAATGTTTGTCATTCGTCCCCGTCGCGCGTCAGTGTAAGCGAGCCCGAGCGCAAACAGCGCCATCACCAGAACACCAACCGGCCGTGCCAGGCGCCAATGCAACTCAGCATTCGCCTCCGCTCCGGGCATCCGCAACAATTCACGCGTCGGCGTCGCGCTGATTTGCAGCGGCGCCTCGCTGGCACGTCGCGGGCGGATCCGTAGTGTGGCGCGCTGAAAAGTCAAAATGTGGTACTCCGTCTCACCTGGTCGACCTTCATACGCCGCACCGTCGTCGAGCACCAGCAGGTCGTGGGACCGATCCGGACTTTCCTCGGGACGGCCCGTCCGCGCGAGCACCACGCCTTCCCTGTCTGCCTGCAACCGGGTCACGAACAGCGATTCGAAGCGCGGTCCATCAGGATCAACATTTTCCGAATAAATCACCCGCCCGCCTGGCGCGTCTATAAACGTGCCTGGCGTGACCATACTTGCCTCCGTGCGTGTACCGGTTTCACGGCGCGTCTTGTCGATCAACCGATCTGCGAGCGGATTGATATAGAACGCCAATACTGCCGATATCGTTGAGAAGATGAGGGCAAGCACCAGCACAGGACGTAGCAACTGTGTCAGTCCAATGCCGCATGCCGCGAGCACAACCATCTCGCTGTCGCGATACCAGCGCCCCAGCGTCAACAGCAATCCGAGGTAGAGGGAAAGCGGAATCAGCACGTCCAGGCGCAAAAGCACTTGCAGCCCGAGCAGCGTCAGCACCGCGGCGTCGGCATAGGCGCCCCGCGCCGCCCGACCGAGCAGGGTGCTGAAAGTCACGAACACAAACAGCGCGATCAGCACGATAACGATCGCTACCGCGGTGCGCATGGATTCGCGCTGCAGCGCGCGATAGATGATCATGCCGCAAGAAACCTACGCATGATGCTTTGACAAGGGCGACGACGCGACCCAGAATGTCCCGCGAATGGTACCGTTTTGACACACCGGCATGGAATCATCCCAATCCAGTGACTCAGTCTCGATAACAGCTTGAACGATAATCGGAAGGACCAGTCCGGCAAGGACTATATCACAGGGCATCGGGGCCGGGACGCACAATGATCATAGCAAGAAACGGAACGCGGGCATGGAATTCTCGGTAAAAAGCGGGACCGCTGACAAACAACGCACGGGTTGCGTTGTCGCTGCCGTGTTTGAAGGGCGGCGCTTGTCGGCTGCGGCCGAACAGCTCGATGAGGCCTCACAGGGTGCGCTGACTGGCATTCTGCGCCGCGGCGATCTCGACGGGCGCGCTGGACAGGTCCTGCTGCTGCACACCCTGCCCAACGTCCCCAGCGAGCGCGTGCTGCTTGTCGGATGCGGGAAGGAAAAGGAATTCCACGAAGCCCGCTATCGCGAAGCTGTGGCACGATCGATGGATGCGCTTAAACATATCGGCGCAACCGAGATCGCGTTCTTTCTTTCCGAGGCCGAGGTTAAGGGCCGCGACGTTGCGTGGAAGATCCGCCAGGCCGTGGAAATCATTGAGGCCTCGCAGTACCGGTTCGAGCAACTAAAGAGCAAGCCCAAACCCTCCAAGCGGGCCTTGAAACGCGTGATCCTCGCCGTGCCACGGCGCAGTGATCTTGCCAACGGTGAACAGGCTATCCGAGAGGGTCAGGCGCTGGCGGCGGGCGTGCGCCTCGCGCGGGATCTGGGCAACCTGCCGGGAAACATTTGCACGCCGGAATATCTCGCCGACCAGGCGCGCGATCTCGGCAAGCACCACCACTTCAAGGTATCGGTGCTGGAAGAGCCCGACATGAAGTCGCTCGGGATGGGCGCGCTGCTGTCAGTTTCGCGCGGCAGCCGCCAGCCACCGAAACTCATCGTGCTCGAGTATCGCGGCGGCGCGGAGGACCAGGCACCGATCGCACTGGTCGGCAAGGGTCTCACTTTCGATGCCGGCGGCATCTCGATCAAGCCGGCTGCCAACATGGACGAAATGAAGTACGACATGTGTGGCGCCGCGTCAGTGCTTGGGGCCATAAAGGCCGCAGCCGAATTGAAACTTTCGCTCAACATCGTCGGCGTCATTCCATCGAGCGAAAACCTTCCGGACGGCAACGCCAACAAGCCAGGTGACATCGTCACCTCAATGTCAGGCCAAACCGTCGAAGTACTGAACACCGACGCCGAGGGCCGACTGATCCTGTGTGACGCCCTCACCTACACCGAGCGGTTCGAGCCGCAAGCCGTGGTAGACATTGCAACGCTCACCGGGGCCTGTGTGATCGCGCTCGGTGGCCAGGCCAGCGGCCTGATGAGCAACAACGATCAGCTCGCGCGCGAGCTGCTGAATGCCGGAAAATATGCTTGGGATCGCGCCTGGCAGCTGCCGTTGTGGGAGGAGTATCAAAAGCAGCTCGACAGCAACTTTGCCGACATGGCGAATATCGGTGGGCGTGAAGCAGGCGCGATCATCGGTGGCAGCTTCCTCGCGCGCTTCACGAAGAAGTTCAAATGGGCGCATCTCGACATCGCCGGAACAGCCTGGAAGACCGGAAAGGAAAAGGGCGCTACCGGCCGACCGGTGCCGCTGTTAGTCCAGTTCCTGATCGAGCGCGCAAGCAAATACGCCGCCGAGACCTCGAAGGAAACGGTCCCGGCGTGACGCGTGTCGATTTCTACCTGCTTGCCGATGCGAGTGAGCGCACGCGCCAGTTGGTTGCATGCAAGCTAGTTGGCAAGGCTTTTCGGCTCGGTCATCGCGTCTATTTGCTGACGGCCTCGGACGAACAGGCACAGGCACTAAATGACCTTCTGTGGACATTTAGCGCCGGGAGTTTTATCCCCCATGGACTACAATCCGAACATATGGACCCCATTCCACCGGTGGTCGTCGGACCGCAGGCACCGCCGCCCGAGTTTACGGACGTACTGATCTCGCTCGCGCCCGAGGTTCCGGAGTGCTTCAGTCGCTTTCAGCGCGTGGCCGAGATCGTCGGTGGCGCCGTGGATGAAAAGGAGAGTGCACGCGCACGATTTCGCTTCTACCGCGACCGTGGTTATCCGCTCGACACCCATCGCTTGTAGGGGCCGCATGCCATTGCAATGACTTCCAACGCCCACAAACCCTCAGAGAAGCACACGCTTGATGAGGTACTGAAGTCGCTCCAGGACCTCATGCGCGGCGAACTACTCCACGACGCCCCGAAACCCCCGCCCCCGCCAAAGCCGCACTACGGCAAAGTTGGGCGCCCGCGCAAGGTTCCCAAGCCCGAGCACGTCGCACCGACCGCCAACCAGGCTGGCGATCCGGTAGATGTTGGTGCCGTACTGGCGTCGCTGCGCTCGCTCGTTAGTCACGAACTGGCTCCCGAGGATGGCGCGGAAACAGGCAGAACGCTCGCCGAAACGGCTGACACCGGGTCGGAGGAAATCGAAGTGTCGGGCAGCGAAACGACACAGGCGACCGAGTCCTATGATGCTAGCGAGGCGCTGGCTCAAGCTGATAGCGTGTTGTCTGAACTGACGGATACCTCCACGGCGCTCGCCGCTGAGCCAGTCACCGGGATTTTCGAGACTTCGCCGAGTGCAACACAGGCGCCGGTGGGTGCCAACTTGTCTGATGAAGTTACTATTGACGTGCCGCCAGCCGCATCGCTTGTTGCGACAAGCGTGACAACGCCGGAAGCGAAGATCCCCGAAGTGCCGTCGCCGGAAGAGGGACAGCAGCAACTCCCGTTCGACGACATACCGATAATCAACGCAGGCAGCGCCGCGGAACTGACCCTTGAACCCTCCCCTGCCGAGAAGTCAACTGCAGGAACCGTTGCATCACCAGAGAATGAAACCGACTTGTCGGAGTCTCCAGAGCGCGGAAGCGGGCTGCATCAAGCGAGCACGCCGACAACGCACGAAGCCGACTTGCCGGAGGCCTTTAACGAAGCGCCTGCGATTCCGGCGGATGAGCCCCAAGTGAACATGCAGAATACCGCGACGGATGAAGCTGAGGAAATTCTGCTTGAGGCTATGCCGCCTTCGGTGGACGAGTCAGCACCCGAGACGATGGGAGAGCCGACCATCGGGGACCAGGACAACGGCGCAATCGCATCGTCGCCTGATTTTCCGGACCTCGAACCGCCCGAGGCGCCTGAAGAATCAGCTGCGCCCGAACATGTGCACGAAATCGATGCCCAAGCTGTACCTGAACCCGATGCACAGCGCGAGGGTCTTGCGGGATCTGACGCGAGCACGGATAAGGAACCGGTCGATCGCGAACCAGAATCCGAGGAGGTGCCGTCACTCGAAATAGAGGCGGCGGAGGCGCCCGGATATTCAATCGAATTCGAGCGCCCTGAACCCCCCACTGCAGTCACACCCCCAGACGAGCCGGCTGTTGGGACGCTGGGTGACCATATGGAGATCGACCCCGGGGACCTTCCAGTATTGCAGGACGTCGTGGTGCCGCCGCCGGCCGCGGCCCAGTTGAATCTCATTGAGCCGCCTTTGCCGGCCGCTGACCGAGCCCGCGAGCTTGCCGTGCGGGTCGCAGCGCGTCTCAACATTGAGCGACGCAAGCGCGGGGAAATCGGGATAGACACCAAGACCATTCACCGCCTCCAGCAATTGCTGCGTGAGGAGCTGGAGAAAGCCGGCGCAAAACGCGAGAATATGCCGGAGTCGTAGCCAGTCTTTGCGCCCGCGCTAGCGGGCGCGCAGTTTTTCGGGGCACCCATGAAACGCGACATTCAAAAAGGACCTGGCGCCTCCAGCCAGGCCAACGCCGCAGCGAGTCTCAGCAAGTCGTACGAACCGCACGCGATCGAAACGCGTCTGTACGAACATTGGGAACGCTCCGGCTACTTCAGCCCCGCCGGATCGGGCGAGCCGTACTGCATCATGATCCCCCCGCCCAATGTCACCGGCAGCCTGCACATGGGCCATGCGTTCCAAGACACCCTCATGGACACGCTTGTTCGCTACCACCGCATGCGGGGGGACGACACGCTTTGGCAGGTGGGCACCGATCACGCCGGCATCGCCACGCAAATGGTGGTCGAACGCCAACTCAATGCGGAGGGCAAAACACGCCACGATCTGGGGCGCGAGCAGTTCATTGCCCGCGTGTGGGATTGGAAAGCGCATTCGGGCGGTACCATCACCCGCCAGCTGCGCCGCATGGGTGCCTCGGTGGACTGGACCCGCGAGCGCTTCACGATGGATGAAGGTCTGTCACACGCAGTGACCGAGGTATTCGTACGCCTCTACGAAGAGGGTCTCGTCTATCGCGGCAAGCGTCTGGTCAACTGGGATCCTGTCTTGCACACCGCGGTCTCGGACCTCGAGGTGATGTCGGAAGAGGAAGCGGGCCATCTCTGGCATATCCGCTATCCAATTCAGGGCACGAAGGAATTTCTGGTCGTTGCCACCACGCGCCCGGAGACGATGCTCGGCGACTCCGCGGTCGCCGTGCACCCGGATGACGATCGCTATCGCCATCTCATTGGCAAGCAGGTAGAACTACCGCTCACCGGTCGGACTATTCCAGTCGTTGCCGATGAATACGTCGACAGGGAGTTCGGCAGCGGTTGCGTCAAAATCACCCCCGCGCACGACTTTAACGACTACGAGGTCGGCCGTCGCCACGACTTGCCGCTTATCAACATCTTTACGGTCGACGCAAAAATCGACCTGCCGGGCTCTCCCTATCACGGCCTCGACCGCTACGACGCACGCAAGCGCATCATCGCCGACCTGGAGGCCAAGGGGCTCATGGAGCGCATCCAGGACCACAAGCTGATGGTGCCGCGAGGCGATCGCACCAATGCGGTCATCGAACCGTTCCTGACCAATCAGTGGTACGTGAAGGTTGCGCCGCTTGCCGCTGAGGCTACCAAGGCAGTGGAGGACGGGCGCATCCGCTTCGTGCCCGAGAGCTGGGCCAAGACCTACTACGAGTGGATGCGCAATATCCAGGACTGGTGCATCTCACGCCAGATTTGGTGGGGCCATCGCATACCCGCGTGGTACGACGACGCCGGCGCCGTGTATGTCGGTCGCAGTGAGACCGAAGTTCGGAAAAAGCATGGCCTCGCTGACCGGCCATTGCGACAAGACGATGACGTGCTCGATACCTGGTTCTCGTCTGCGCTTTGGCCGTTTTCGACTCTGGGTTGGCCCGAACAGACGCCGGAACTGAAGACGTTTTATCCAAGCAGCGTGCTGGTCACGGGCTTTGACATCATCTTCTTCTGGGTCGCACGCATGATCATGATGGGTCTCAAATTCACCGGCGAGGTGCCGTTCCGCGAGGTCTATGTCCATGGCCTGGTGCGCGACGCCGAAGGCCAGAAGATGTCGAAGTCCAAGGGCAACGTGCTCGATCCCCTCGATATCATCGACGGCATTGATCTGGAGTCGCTGGTCGCTAAGCGTACGCGCGAGGTCATGCAGCCGCACCTGCGCGAGCGAATCGAACGCCTCACGCGCAAGAACTTTGCCAACGGCATCCCGGCGTTTGGCACCGATACGCTACGCTTCACTTTTGCCAGTGTCGCGACCCAGGGGCGCGACGTGCGCTTTGATGTCGGCCGGCTGGAGGGTTACCGCAACTTCTGCAACAAGCTATGGAACGCAGCCCGCTACGTTCTCATGAACACCGAGGGCAAGGACTGTGGTCTGGGCACCGGATCGGTCGAATACACCGTTATCGATCGCTGGATACTCTCGCGTCTCCAAGAAACCGTCGCCGAGGTGGATGGCGCGTTCGCCGAGTATCGGTTCGATCTCGCCGGCCAGTCGATTTACAACCTCATCTGGTATTCATACTGCGACTGGTATCTGGAATTGTCCAAGGTAGTGCTCAACGATTCGGCGAGCAGCGCGGCGCTGCTGCGTGGCACGCGCCAAACCCTGGTCGTGGTCCTGGAGGCGACGCTTCGCCTGCTCCATCCGATCATGCCGTTCATTACCGAGGAACTGTGGTACCGCGTTGCCCCACTGGCGGGCAAGTCAGGAGCGACGATTATGCGTCAGGCGTTTCCACGCTCGACCGATTACGCGTTCGACGCGGATGCCGTGCGGGAAGCAAGATGGGTCATGGCCATGATTGAAACGGTCCGAAACATACGCGGGGAGCGCGATATTCCACCTGGCAAGCCACTACCGATGATGCTTCAGGATGGCAGCGAACGAGAGAAGAACTATCTAGAGCGCAACCGGCGCTACCTGACGACCCTCGCGCGACTGTCATCGATCACCTGGCTCGAAGCAGGCGAGCAAGCGCCCGAATCGGCCATTGGGCTCGTCGACTTGATGAAGGTACTAATTATCATCAACAAAGTCGACGAGCTGGCGCGGCTAAAGAAGGAAATCGTTCGTCTGGAAAAGGAACTCATCAAAGCGACCGGCAAGCTCGCGAACGAGGACTTCGTGGCACGCGCGCCGGCGGAAATCGTGGCACAGGAGAAGCAGCGCGTGAGCGAGTTCGAGGCGGCGCTGGCCAAATTTCGCACCCAATGCGCCCAAGTCG
>LJVB01000010.1 GCA_001304215.1 Acidithiobacillales bacterium SM1_46
GCCGCATCATTACTATCATTTCCGCAGCCTGTCAGCGCCACGCCCGCTAGGGATGTTATGGCGATCATGACAAGGCCCGATACAAATTGTTGCCAACGAAAATGTTGAGTTTTGTGCGTTTTCATGACAAACCTCCTTTCGGCGAAGTGCCGTAATGCAGTTCCTGTGCCCCGATACGCGGGGCGGTTGTCTGCGGCGCACTCGCGCCGACAAATTCCTTCGCGGTAACAGCCACCGGTTCGGCGACCAGCCAGCGGCTCAACGCCACCAGCGGCTCCAGACCTGTCCGCACGACTCTGCGAAGCATTTCGTGTTCGCGAATGACGTCGGCGACCGGCGGGCTGTAGCGGTAGTAGTACGCCACAAGCTGCTGGCCGATCTTGTTGGTCAGTAGATACTGGTCGCGGAACGCCCGCAGATAGCCGATCTCCTTGGCCATCGGCGTGCCGTAGGCGGCAGTGGCAATGAAGCAGCGCGAGTCCTTGGGTGTTGCGGTGGCCAACACCACATCGCGCGCACCATCCGGCGGCATCTCCTGCATCCAAAGCATGGCAACCGACGAACCGTCTGGAGTCGCGCGGAGCTGGGTTTCGGATTGCCCGAGTCCCCCGGGCGCCTCGGCGAGACGTTCAAAGCTATTGCAAAAGTCGGTCGTTCGAGTGACTACTACGGAGTAGTCCGCCCCCTTGCTGTCGTTCCCGTACAGGCCCCACGCCGCATACAACACATCAGTGTTCTGGGTATCGCCGGGGTCGGGCACCCCAGTCAGGGGATTGGTGATCGTGCCCGGTGTCGGCACGAGGCGCGGTTCACCGACGCTGACGCGCGGATTCCAGACGTTTGACAGGTTGCGCGCCGGTCCAAAAGTTGCGCCCGAGTCGGAAGAGATCCGGACGTAGAAGTTGTAGTTTCGCGTCGGGTTCGCCGTGAAGTCGGGTTCAGCAGCCATCATGTCCGGCGTGTGCGTGTAGCCCACCGCGATGGAGCTGCCGCGAACGACGGCGCGATGGGCGCGCGCGTTATCGATTGCGCTCAGTCCGCCCGGATCGCTCACGTTCTGCGCGGCGCTCTGCGGTTCGATGTCTTCCGGGCGATAGCCGGTGGATGCCGCGTTCGTCGAGTCCTTCAGCCCGCGCAGTACGACGATGTCAGCGGGTGCGCCCGGCATGGTGGCGGGGCCCTGACGATAAAGAATGACGACGCGCAGCGGCGAGGTACCGGCCTGTGTCGCTCCCTGCAGAACGACGCGCGCACGACGGGCATTGAGATTCGGGTCGCTCACCACGATGCCGTCGCTCTCTACGTCCGGCGTGTCGAAGCGGAACGAGTGGTAGTGAACGCTCTTTCCGCCGCCACCGCTTGATCCTTGCCACCACCACCGCCACCCTTCGACTCTTCATATACGATGGCCGCAGTAGTCCCGCTCATCTGGAGCGTCGGGCGCGATGCCCCGGGCCCGGTTGGTGGGCCGTCGCCCGGCGGCGGTGTGGGAACGTTGTCGGTAAGTTGCACGATCTTGCTGCGCAGCAGCGGGTTCGCGCCGGCGAGGTTCGCCGCGTACGTGTACCAGATGTTGGTGCCGCCCGTGGTGTGTGCACCGGATCCGCCGTCTCCTGGCCCCTCAGCTTCGCCGGGCTGAAGCCCGAGCGGATCTTCTTGCCAGGCAATTGCAAAGCCGTTGTTGCTCTGCGAACCGGACACCACATCGTTCGTGGCATCGCGCCGGGCGTCCGTCAGCTGTTCGCTTGTCCATGTCGCACCGGCATCCACCGAGCGCGCTGTCCACACGCACTTGTATGGCTCATTCGGTACCATTGCCGTGTTGATGAGCTGATCGGGATTGGGTAGCTCGCCGGTGTCAAGCGTTGGGCAATACGAGCTGCTCCAAGTCACCAGCACGCTGCGGTTGGCGTTGTTGGCATAAAATTGCGGCGCGAATATCGAGGCTTTGCGGTTCGATGCGAAGAAGGCGACGCCCTGCACGGCAATCGCCTGGCCGCCAGTCGGCTGGTCGGTGGCATCGCGTGAGAGCAGGGCGGGCGCTTCCCACGTTACGCCGCCATCAAAGGAGCGGCGCGCATAGACATTGAACTCGCCATTCGGTGTTCCAGATGCGTCGATGTAGACGACCAGGATTGGCTTTACAAACTCGCCGTTGTCGACATACGTAAGCCGTGCGAGCCGGCCTTTCTCGCTAGCCGCAGCGGATTGGGAAACGTTGACCGCAGTATCGAACTGAAGCTGTATAGCCGCGTAGGCTGCTGCAATCATGGCGAGGGTTGCGGTCGCGAACGCGACGCGAATCTTTGTGCGTTCTCTCATGACACCCTCCTGCAGATTCTTTAGTCGTTCATTGCTCCAGCTGTAGTGGGGACCTTCTTGCTCTCTTCTTGTACAGGTACTATGTGCGCCAACGTCTCTGTCAGCTTTGACAGGTATCAAATTTTCACCAGGCATGTGTCGCTGTCAGAGTGACAGCGAACTGCGAGAAGAATTTATGGAACCATTTCTTCCGTGCCCGTCGCTGCGGATCAGTTTTGGGGGATGCGGTGTCGCGACATGCTGGCACCGAGACATTGCCGAACGATCGACGCCCTAGAACACTGAATACGTTCGCCAAAAGCGGGATCGTCCCAGCACGTCGGAGATGGGCGTAGCACCGAGCCTGACAGGCGCGGAGTGCGCCCGGCCTTCTCGATCGGCGTGATCGCCAGATCACTTGATTGCGTCAAAAAAAGATCGCGCGCGGGCGGGCGATGAGATCACACACGCTGTCGTGATGCCGGAAATATGTTCACTTGTGGTCGACTACCCAAAGCTGGGCCGCGCCTCGCACCCCGGAGCTGTCACCGTGGCTATTGCGCAGAATCGGCGTTCGCAGTTCGTCGCTAAACAGGTAACGCGCGACCGCCTTGCGTCCATCGGAATAGAGTCGCCCGATGTTCGACATGCCGCCGCCGAGCACCACGGCGTCGGGGTCCAGGATGTTGATCACGACCGACAACGCGCGCCCGAACCGGTCGAAGTAGCGTTGCATCGCGGCTATGGCGAGCGGATCTCCTTGCTCCGCAAGCGCTACGATGCGGACAGTGTCATGCGCTGCATCACCACCACTGGAGCGATAGTCATGCAGCAAGCCGGGCCCGGAAAGAAGCGTCTCGACGCAGCCACGCTTGCCGCAGTAGCAGGGCGGCCCGTGCGCTTCGAGGACGTTGTGTCCCCACTCACCGGCGATATGCTGCGGGCCTTCGTGCAGCCGGCCGTGGAACACGATTCCGCCTCCCACACCGGTTCCCATGATGACGCCGAATACGACGCCATGGTCTTGTCCCGCTCCATCGATCGCCTCGGAAAGCGCAAAGCAGTTGGCGTCGTTGGCGATCCGGATCTCGCGCGCGAGTAATCGCTCGAGGTCCTGCTTGATTGGCTTGCCGTTAAGACACACGGTGTTCGAATTCTTGAGGCAACCGCTGCGCGCAGAGATCGCGCCGGGAGTACCGATACCGACCGAACACTCATGGCTCGCAGTTCTTTCGAGATCGTGTATGAGCGAGACGACGTTGGCGAGTATGGCTTCGTAGCCCTCGGCCTGCGGAGTCGGGCGGCGCTCGCGCGCAAGGATCGCACCGCTTGCGTCCATGACAACGCCCTCGGTCTTGGTGCCACCCAGGTCGACGCCGATGCGCAGTGTCACTTCAGACCCTTGATCCAGCGGGCGTAAAACACATCTGCAATGCGGTTCATGCGTTCAGCGCGCGCGACGAGATTGACGCGCATCTGCCGTGCGCTTTGCACCGTATCCGTCGGTCTGGCGATCTCGGCCGCACCGGCACGCGCCCAGCTGCGCACGAGCACCGGCGTCATCTCGACGTGACACTGGAAGGCAAGATGCTTGCCGAGGACAAAGGCCTGATGCCTGCAATCTCGACTCTTGAGAATGGCGGTTGCGCCGGACGGCAGCCCGCTGAAGGTCTCGCCGTGCCAGTGGAATACCTCGAATTGCGGCGCGAGCCCGGTCATCCAATCGTGCGCGACGGAAGATTCAATGACGCGCACCGGCAGCCAGCCGATCTCCTTCACGCGGTTGCGCGTCACGCGCCCGCCGAACGCCCTGGCCATGAGCTGCCCGCCAAGACAGTGTCCGAGTACGGGCACGTCCTTTTGCGCCGCCTCTCGAATCAATGCCAGTACCGGCGGTATCCATGGGAGGCGGTCGTTGGCGCTCATCGGGCCGCCCATGAAGACCAAGCCGGAAATTCCGGCTATGCTTTTTGGCACTGCTTCGCCCGCATCGATGCGCACGAGACGGTAGCGAAGATTGTGGCGCGCAAGGAAGTCGGCAAGATAGCCGGGTCCTTCGTGAGCGGCATGGCGAAATACCAGTATCTCTGGCATGCGAGGATTCTAATCGGTGGGGCGAACATTGCGGAACAGAGCGGGTTGCAAAGGCGTTGTCGGCGTGTTTGTCGGCGTGCTACTCGCGCTCGCCGTGCACCCGGCTGGTGCAGTGGAGAAGGTTTCCCTGCAGGCTCTATTTAAGGATAAGGCGATCGTGGTGATCGACGGCAAGCGCCGTGTCCTGAAAAGCGGTGAGCCCAGCCCGGAGGGTGTGCGGCTCAAGGCCACTGATACGCAGCAGGAAACCGCAACACTCGAGGTCGACGGCAAGGAGCGAACCATTCGGCTGGGAACGGTTGTTTCCAGCTTCGCTCGCGCCCCCGACAAGGGCAAGGTCACGCTCTACCCGAACGGCAAGCACTTCTATGCCGATGGCACGATTAACAGCGTGCCGGTACGGTTCGTGGTCGATACCGGTGCGACCACCATCGCCATGAACAGTAGGGAGGCCAGGCGTATTGGAATCGACTACAAACGCTTCGGCGTGCCTGGTGTCTCAAGTACTGCTGGCGGCTTTGTGAGGACCTATTCGCTCAAACTTGAGCGAGTTGAGCTCGGCGAAATTGTCCTTTTCAATGTCGATGCTGGCGTCGTGGAAGGCGGCTTCCCGCAGGATATCCTGCTCGGCATGTCGTTCCTGGGCCAGCTCGATATGCAGCAGTACGTCGATCGCATGGAACTAATGCAGCGTTAAGCGTGTTGCTGCCGGGCCCCGGGGCGCCGCAATCGCAGGTGCAAGCGCCGGCGGGCCGGCGCCTTCTCCGTAGTTTGCGCCTCCATCACTATCGTGACGGTTTTCTGACGAAATTCCCCCACAGGCATGAGTCTTGCTCATGGTTACCCGGAGCGGCGTGACCGGCGGGGAAGCTGGCCGCCCGGAGAACCAGAATGGATTTCGGGGGAACGGAATGAAGGCTCGCAGTGCGGTGGTGACGGGTATGACGGCGGCGCTCTTGTTTACGGTTGCGGCGGCGTTCGCGGCGGTGCCGAAGATCAGGGTCCAGGCACTGTTCGAAAACAAGGCGCTGTTCACCATCGATGGCAACCGCCGGCTGCTCAAGGTCGGCGAGGTCAGCCCGGAGGGCGTGAGGCTCATCGCCACCGATACCCGGTCCGAGCGCATGATCGTCGAGCGTGACGGACGGCAGGAGGTGCTGGTGCTGGGAGTGGTCATGATGCCACGGGTGGATAATGACCCGGTGGAGGCCGCGCTGAATGCCAGTGTGGTACTGCAGGCGCAGGACAAGCACTTCTATGCCGACGGTGCGGTCAATGGCAAGAAGACACGCTTTCTGGTGGATACCGGTGCGACAGTGGTGACACTGAGCGGAAACGAC
Organism: Acidithiobacillales bacterium SM1_46; assembly: GCA_001304215.1. GTDB lineage: Bacteria > Pseudomonadota > Gammaproteobacteria > Acidiferrobacterales > Sulfurifustaceae > SM1-46. The sequence continues at coordinate 5,736 of LJVB01000010.1, forward strand.
GCCCGACGCCTTGGCATCGCCTACGTCGGCAGCACCAATCGTGCCGAAGCGAGCACCGCTGGCGGCGATGTCTCGACTTATATGGTGAACCTGGAGCGCCTGCAGGTCGGTTCGATCGAACTGACCAATGTCGAGGCCAGCATCATCGAAGGTCGATTCCCAAAGGAGCCGCTGCTTGGAATGTCGGCGCTGGGCCAACTCAATGTGCGCCACGACGGCGAGCGCATGGAACTTAGCAAGCGCTAGTAAACAGACTTACCCAACTCTCTCCTGTTGTTGAACTCCGCATCGGCAGGCGGTATGTTGCCTACCGACAGCGGAGACTTTTTTTATGGGGGTTTGGAAAACCTCGATCGTTGCCACAGCGCTGCTGCTGATTGCCAAATCGGCCGGCGCGGCCGAGGCAAGTGCGGCGCAGATCATCAAGAGCGCCATCGACTACTGGCGCGACGTTTCCTCCTATTCCGTCGTGGACATGACTATCCACCGTCCCGATTGGGAGCGCACCATGACGATTCGCGTATGGACGCGTGGCAGCAAGGAATCGCTCGTCCGCGTCACCGCACCGCCCAAGGACGCCGGCAACGCCACACTGCTCCTTGACAACGACATGTGGAGCTTCACGCCCAAGATCAATCGCGTCATCAAGATCCCGTCGAGCATGATGAACCAGAGCTGGATGGGATCGGATTTCTCCAACAACGATCTTGCCAAGGCCGACGACCTGATCGAGCAATACGATCATAAGCTACTGCGCACCGAGTCACATGAGGGCCGCAAGGTCTATGTCATCGAGTCGGTGCCCAAGGAGGCTGCGCCCGTTGTGTGGGGCAAGGAAGTCGTAAAGGTGCGCGAAGACTGGATAATGCTTGAGCACGAGTTCTATGACCAGGAGAACAGGCTGCTCAAGAAGCTCGTGACGTCCGACATCAAGCCGATGGGCGGCAAGCTCATCGCCGCGCGCGAGCGAATGCAGCGAGTCGACAAGCCCGGCGAGTGGACCGACGTCGTCACGCACGAGATCAAGTTCGGGGTTACAATCGGACCCAACACGTTCACGCTGTCGAACCTTCGTAATCCGCGGGAGTAGGGTATGGGTATTACGCTGCGATTTGCGTGGCGTAACCTGTGGCGGCATCCGCGCCGCACCTGGCTCACGGCTTCTGCCATCGCCTTTTCCGCCACGTTGCTGGTGTTCATGATCACGTTGCAGCTCGGTGCTTACGATCTCATGATCGACACCAGCCTGCGCGTATACACGGGGCAGCTGCAGGTGCAGCGCACGGGCTACCTCGATAAGCCCCAAATCCGCTCCACCATCCCCGAGGCCGCGTCCCTTGCCGCGCGGCTTCGCGGAGCCGGGTTCCCTGCGGTCGCAACTCGTGCGCAGGGCTTTGCGCTTGCCTCGAGCGGTTCACGTTCGTATGGCGTACCGGTCGTCGGTGTAGAGCCTGCGCATGAAAAGGAGGTATCGACCATTCCAGGCCGGGTGACGGAGGGGCGTTACCTTTCCGACGTGCGCGCCCAGGAGGCCGTGATTGGCGCGACCCTGGCGCGCAACCTCAAGGTGAAGTTGGGCGACGAGCTCACCCTGCTTGGCAGCGGAAAGGACGGTTCGGTCGCCGCCACCATCGTTCCGGTCGTGGGCATCTTCGAGAGCGGAAATCCCGAGCTCGATCGCCACTTCGTGCAGTTGCCGCTTGCGACATTTCAGGACGTCTTCAGCATGGGCAGTGATGCGCATGCGATTGTATTAAGTGGTCTCGACCTGCGCACACTGGCGCAAGCGGCTACACGCGTCGAGGCAAGGTTGCCAAAGGATCAGGATCTCGTGCTAAGGCACTGGGAGGAACTGCTGCCAGGCATCAAGGAGGCGATTCAGGCCGACATGGTGCAGAACTGGTTCACCTACATCGTGCTGATCGTGGTGGTGACCTTCAGCATTCTTAACACCTTTCTCATGTCGGTACTGGAGCGCACGCGCGAGTTCGGAGTGATGCTTGCGCTTGGGGCATCGCCCTATCGCATCGGCAGTCTCGTCATGCTCGAATCCACGCTGCTTGCGCTGCTCGGAATCTTGATCGGCATGGGATGCGGCTCGGGGCTCGCCGTTTATTTCCATTTCGAGGGATTCACCTTCCCCGGGATGGCCGAGCTCTATGGCCAGTTTGGACTGCCCGGTGTCATCCATTCGAAACTTTCTTTCACTACCCTGACGCTCGGGCCGGCAGTCATCTTTGTCTTTACCGTCGCCGCCGCCCTTTATCCGGCGCTGCGCATCCGCCGGCTCACACCAGTTGAGGCGATTCACGCGGTGTAGCCATGCTGCGCGCCCAGCCACTCTTGCTCACGCTTGCCTGGCGCAATCTCTGGCGCCACCGTGGGCGTACCGCCGCAATCCTGTTCGCGCTCGCGCTAGGCATCTGGTCGATGGTGGCGCTTGCCGCGCTCTCGCGTGGATCGCTCGAGGGACAGCTGCAAAAGGCAATTGGCAATCTGACCGGGCATATACAGATACACGCACGCGGGTACCGGGACGATCCGGCCATCGATCATCGCATGCCTGCGCCGGACGCGGCGCTCGCGACCGCATTGACCGATCCCTCGGTACGTGTCTGGGCGGGGCGGGTGCGGGTACCGGCCGTGATCGCAAGCGAGCGCGAGTCGGCAGGCGTGACGCTCGTCGGAATCGAGCCGCAACGCGAGCAAGGGTTGTCCTTCATCGGGACCGCAGTCACCGACGGTCGCTATCTAGAGTCTCCGGGCGACACCGGGTTGTTGCTCGGTCGCAAGCTCGCCGAGCGTCTTGAGACGGCGCTGGGGCGACGCGTAGTCGTGATGAGCCAGGACGTGAAAAATCAGGTGGGTGACCGCGGCTTCCGGGTAGTCGGCATTTTTGACGCCGAGCCTGAGGCAATCGAGACCGCTTTTGTCTTTGTTGGCCGTGCCACGGCGCAGGAGATGCTCGGAATGGGAGATACCCTTTCGGAGATTTCCCTACGGAGCGACGATCGCAATCGGCTCGAAGTGCCGCTCAGCACGCTACGCACGGTGGCACCAAGTCTCGATATTGAACCTTGGACCGTGGTGGAGCCGTTGCTGACGCTTACTGAGAAGATCGTCAACGTCATCCTTGTCATTTGGTACGCAATCGTGTTCGCCGCCATGTCCTTCGGACTCGTCAACACGCTTCTTATGGCAGTATTCGAGCGCACCCGCGAATTCGGACTGTTTCAGGCGCTGGGCATGCCCCCGCGGCATATTCTGGGCCAGGTGCTGGTCGAGTCGCTCATCCTGCTCGCCATCGCACTGGTGATTGGAAATCTTGGCGCGCTGGCAACGGTTCACGCGTTGCGGGATGGTCTCGATCTCTCTGCATTCGCCGAGGGCATGGAGTATTTCGGAGTAAGTCCGATCATCTATCCGGCGCTTTCGGTAGGGGACGTCACGATGGCAAACACACTGGTCGCTGTGCTCGGGCTGGTGGCGAGCCTTTATCCGGCATGGCGTGCCGCGCGACATGTCCCGATCGAGGCTATTACGCGTGTCTAGGCAAGGGATGGAGCGAATGACCGACAATACGGTGGTGCTGCGCAACGTGAGCAAGGTGTATCGGCAGAATGCCATTGCCGTGCATGCGCTCACAGAAATCGACCTTGATGTGCCGCGCAAAGATTTCATGTGTCTTTCGGGCCCGTCCGGGTCTGGCAAGAGTACGTTATTGAATCTGATCGGCGGGCTTGATCGGCCCACGACCGGAGAGATAACGGTTGACGGTCAGCGGGTCGATCAGTTACCGAAAGGCGAGCTCGCGCGGCTGCGATTGCACAAGATCGGCTTTGTATTTCAGGCCTACAACCTGATTCCGGTACTGACTGCGATCGAAAACGTCGAGTTCGTGATGCAGTTGCAGGGTGTTGCCACGGCCGAGCGTAGGGAAAAGGCGCTCCAGATCCTGATGGAGGTGGGTCTCGAGGGCCTCGAAAGTCGTCGGCCCGGTGAGCTCTCCGGAGGTCAGCAGCAGCGTGTCGCGGTGGCGCGCGCCATCGTCTCCGAGCCGTCGCTGGTGCTCGCTGACGAGCCGACCGCCAATCTTGACTCGAAGACCGCGGAGAATCTCATGCAGTTGCTCGTGCATATGAATACCGAGCATAACGTCACCTTCATATTCTCCACACATGACAAGCGGGTCATGGATTTCTCGCGCCGTCTCATCAAGCTGCGCGACGGACGGATCGTTGAGGACGAGCGCAGGCAATAGTGTAAGACCGGTTTTGGCATCCGTCGCTCGAGCCGGCAGGGTGTGTAGCGTTCTGGCTGTGCTTGCCGCCATGTGCTTGTCTGCTATCGCATCAGCCGGCGAGCTGCCAATCTTTGATGCGCACATTCACTACAGTGAAGATGCCTGGAGCATACTGTCGCCGCAGGAGGCCGTGGCGCGGCTGCGCAGCGCCGGTGTCGTCCGCGCGCTGGTGTCTAGTTCGAATGACGACGGCACGCAGAAACTTTATGCGGAAGCGCCGGATCTCGTCATTCCGGAACTTCGCCCCTACCGCACGCGCGACGATCTGAACGGATGGTTCAACGATGAAACCATTGTCGTGCACGTCGAGCAGCGCCTGAAGCAGTATCGCTATGTCGCCATCGGTGAGATTCATCTCGATGACGAGCAGGCCGACACGCCAGTAGTACGCCGTGTCGTTCAGTTGGCGAAGCGCTATGGCCTGATGCTGCATGTGCACTCGGACGCCAACGCCATCGATCGAATTTTTCACCAGGATCCCGAGGTGCGAATCCTGTGGGCGCATGCAGGCTTCGAGAATCCCGAGCGAGTGGCCGAACTGATGCGCCGGCACAGGCAGCTCTGGGCGGATCTGTCGTTTCGCTATGAAATCCAAACGGCTGAAAAGATTGCGCTTTCTTGGCGCGCACTGTTCCTCGAGTTCCCGGACCGCTTCATGGTCGGCACGGATACCTACACACCTGACCGCTGGAGCGAGGTGGCGCGCCATGCTTCATGGGCACGAACCTGGCTTGCCGATCTGCCCCGCGGGGTTGCGGAGCGTATTGCCTACAAGAATGGCGAAGCGGTGCTGACGGTGGCTTTCTGTGAGTCGCCGCGCCGCGGAAACAGCGCGAAATAGCGGGCCTGCGCGGAATGGTGCTGGACGCGACTGGGCGGATTCCGGTAGTCTGCGCGGGTCGTGTCCTTCTCCATGCCCGCGTGAAACGTTTTCCCCTTTGTCGTCGTGTTGGTGTTGCCTGTGCAGCGCTGTTCGCTGTATTCGCCAGTGTGCTTGTCGGTTGCGTAACGATATCGACTGATGGCCGCACCTTGCACGGCGATGCGCAAGGCACGGTTGCGGTCGTCTCGGCGCCATGCAAGGCAACCGGTCTACCGGGTTTGAATTCCAACGGTGAATCACGGACGCTGGATACAACGCGTCTGCGAGTGCTCACCTGGAACGTGCACAAGACCGAGGATAATGGATGGCACGAAGATTTCGCGCGCTTGGCAGCCAATCACGATCTGCTTGCGCTTCAAGAGGCCGTCGTCAACGATCGGCTGCGGGGTGCGTTGGCGCAAGAGGGCTATGACTGGCGCCTCACCTCGGCGTTCCAGTTTCTCGCGGTCGAAGCGGGAGTGCTGACCGCGGCGCGTGTTCCGGCTGCTGGTGCGTGCAGCCTGCGCGCCACCGAGCCGGTGACGCGAATCCCGAAGTCGGCATTGACGACCACCTATCGCCTGTCGGGCAGCAGTGAGAAGCTTATGGTGGCGAATCTTCATGGGATCAACTTCACGCTCGGCACCGCCGCCTTCCGGAACCAGATCGAGGCAGTGGCCGTTCAACTGGCGGCGCACGCAGGACCGGCGATACTCGCCGGAGATTTCAATACCTGGAGCAGCGAGCGCCTCGCGGTGCTCGACGAAGTGGCGGGGCGGCTAGGGTTGGTCGCGGTCGCGCTCTCCGATGATCATCGCACCCGATTCCTGGGTCAGCCGGTCGATGGCATGTACTACCGCGGGCTTCAGGTCGTCACTGCGGCGGCTTTTCCGGTAACGTCCTCGGATCACAATCCTGTCAGTGTGACGTTCCGCGCTACGTCCTCGCAACTGGCGAGTAGCCACTGATCCGTAGCGGCGAGCCATCGATGCTCGCCTTGATCTTGCGCGCCATGCAAAAATGTCCGCATGGCCTCCCCATTCCTTCGTTGCGCCGTGGCTGCGGTTGCATTGCCGCTTCTGGCCACCACGCCTGCGCTGCAAGCACAAGATGAATGGCGCTTTGGCGGCCATGCCAAGTATCAGTTCGGCTATACGGACTTCCGCAGCGATGATGTCGCCGCGCTGCTCGGCGAGGATCCCGCCCGCAATCACGAAATCGATCTGCGCCTGAAGGCTGACGGCCGCAAGGGTGCCTGGGATTTCAGTGCGCACTACGAATTGCTCGGCATTTATGGTGACACGGTCCCGCTTCGGAGGGCGTTGGTGCAGCGCGGATTGTCGCCGGCCGCAGGCCCGAATCCGTTGCCGGACGATCGCCAGCAGCTCTTCGATCTCACGTCCGAGGTTGCGGACAGCGCCATGGCTTACGCCGTCCAGCGCCTGGACCGATTGTCCGTTGGACATACGACGAGTCGCACCGTAGCGCGTTTCGGCCGCCAGGCCGTGAGCTGGGGGAATGGTCTGGCCTTTCAGGTACTGGATTTCGTTAATCCGTTCTCACCCACGGCAATCGACAAGGAGTACAAAACCGGCGCCGACATGTTCTACGCGCAGTGGACCGTAGCAGACCGCGGCGACCTGCAGGGCATGATCGTGCCGCGCCGCGATATTGCGAGTGGTGCCATCATGAGCAGCGAGAGTTCCTACGCGCTCAAGTTGCGCAGCCGACTCGGCATGTTCGACCTCGAACTGCTAGGTGCACAGCACTACGATGATGGCTACTTCGGCGTCGGGGTAGTGCGTAGCGTCGGTGGGGCGGTATGGCGGCTGGATGTAGCGTACACGAACCTGCGCGACGGTGGTTCGGCCACGTCAGTCGTGACCAATCTTGACTACTCCTGGACGTGGTTCGAAAAGAACATGTACGGCTTCGCTGAGTACTATCGCAACGGCTTCGGGGTTACCGACGAGCAGGACTATCTTGCGCCGCCGTCGGCGCTTGCGCGACGCATAGCGCGCGGTGAGGTCTATACCTTGGCGCGGGACAATGTCGCGCTTGGTGCGCAGCTCGAGGTAACGCCACTTGTCAATATTTTCGCCAACCTGCTGTGGAACCTGAACGACTCAAGCGCATATTTTCAGCTGCGCGGCGTCTATGACTGGCAGCAGAATGTGCAGTTCATGGCCGGCGTCAACGTGCCGGGCGGCGCGCGCGGCACGGAATATGGAGGGATCACGGTGCCCGGGTATGGTTACCTTGGCGTGGGCCGCACGGTGTACGCGCGGGCGGCGTACTACTTCTAATGAGCGAGCTAACGATACGAGCAGAATTGCCGGGCGACGCGAGCGGGGTTCGGCGCGTGAACGAGCAGGCCTTCGGTCGTCGCGACGAGGCGGATCTGGTCGAGCGCTTGCATGCGGGCGGCAAGGTTATTGTGGCGTTGGTGGCCGAACAGGATCGCGCGATTGTGGGCCACATCCTTTTCAGTCCAGTCACCATCGAGGGTGCGGCCAAGCCGTGCACGGCTGTGGCGCTGGCTCCGATGGCCGTGCTTCCGTCACATCAGCGCCGTGGCATCGGGCGCCGGCTGGTGGAAGAGGGCATCATCGCGTGCAAGGAACTCGGCTACACGCGCATCATCGTGCTCGGGCATCCACAGTACTACCCATGGTTCGGGTTCGGTCCGGCCAAACGCTACGGGCTGCACTGCGAGTACAATGCGCCGGACGAGGCGTTCATGGCGCTGGCACTTGAGCCCGATGCATTCCGTGACTGCGCTGGCTTGGTGAAGTTTGCGCCAGAATTCGCCGATGTTTGAAGAAAAGTGCGGGCCCTGCAAAAAGTAAGGAGAATAAAATTGACTCACAAGTTGTTCGTGCTGACCGGCGCGCTCACCGGCGCGCTCGCGGTTGCACTTGGTGCCTTTGGTGCGCATGCGCTGAAGGCACGCCTTGCGCCGGACGCTATGGCCGTTTACCAGACCGCCGTGCAATATCACTTCTATCATGCGCTCGGACTGGTGCTCGTCGGGCTGGCAGTCGCGCACTGGCCAGATTCTGGCTGGATTCGGGCATCGGGCTGGACGATGCTCGCAGGCATCGTGCTTTTTTCGGGCAGTCTGTATTTGGTCGCGTTTACCGGTCAGCGCTGGCTTGGCGCCGTCACCCCGGTCGGTGGGCTTGCCTTCATCGCGTCGTGGGTGTTGCTCGCAGTTGGTGCATTCAAGGGATCGTAACTTCAGGGAGGCCGGCATGCAGGCAGGCAAACGGGCGCGGCGCGAACGCGATGCCCAAGGCTACTACCAGAACTATGCCGAGTACAATCGTACCTTGCGCGCGTGGTTCGTGGTGTTTGGTGTCGGTGGTCCCGCGACGCTGATTGTCAATCGTGATCTCACGGCCAACCTCGCGCAAGCGGGCACGCTCGCCTACGTTGTAGCGCTGTTCTTGATCGGTGCCGGCGCGCAGGTGTTGATTGCGCTTGTTAACAAGACTGCCAGCTGGTATGCCTATGCTGCCGAGCTTCACCCGGAGCTTGCGAAGACGCCGAACCACCGCTTTTGGGCATGGGTTAACCAGCGGTTCATTCTTGACGTGGTGATGGATCTCACCAGCATCATCACCTTCGCACTTGCCATATGGGAGCTGTTCCGGTTGTTCACCTAGCGTCAGCCCAATCCCGCCGTAAACAGTCGACGGCTTACGGTCCGTCAGCAGATTCGCGGAAGCGGATCGTCTTCCAGCTCTTCCAGCAGCCGTTCTCCGCCGAACTCAGTCTCGAGCACGACGTGCGGTTTACCGGACTCGATCTTGCCGATGATTGCAGCTGCGCCTCCCTGCGGCAGGGCACGCCACATTGCGAGGGCAGCACCTGCGTCCTCGGGTGTGACCACCGCGACGACGCGCCCCTCGCAGGCGAGGTAGAGTGGATCGTAGCCAAGCATCTCGCAGACCGACACGACCGGATCACGTACCGGGATGGCAGGTCCGTTCAGCCGCACGCCAAGTCCGGTAGCGCGGCAGATCTCGTTCGCGATCATGGCAAGCCCGCCACGCGTCGGGTCACGCATGAAGCGCAGACCCGGGAGTCCAAGAAGCGCTGAGGTAAGGGGGTAGACACTCGCGGCGTCGGATTGCAGATCGCCCCGCAAGCCGAACTGCTCGCGCGCGAACATCACGGCGATGCCATGGTCGCCGATCGGCCCGCTCACCAGCACCGTATCGTCGGCGCGGATCTGGTTCATTCCCAGGCGTAGCTGCCGGTCGCGTACGCCGATACCGGTGGTGGCGAGATAAATGCCGCCACCCTCGCCGCGGCGCACCACCTTGGTGTCGCCCGCCACCACCTGAACGCCAGCCTCGCGTGCTGCCGTGGCGAGTGAGCTGATGATCCGTTCTAGCTGCGCGATCTCGAGACCCTCCTCGATGAACGCATTGAGCGACAGATAAAGTGGCCTGGCGCCAGCAACCGAAAGGTCATTTACGGTGCCGTGCACCGCCAGCGAGCCGATCGTTCCGCCCGGGAATTCGAGCGGTTGTACCGTGAATCCATCGGTGGTGAAGACGATCTCCCCGGCGCCGTCTATTGGCAACGGCACGGCATCGGCCTGGATATCGAGCAGGGGGTTGGAGAGATGACGCGCGAAGATGCTCTCGATCAGCTCGCGCATGAAGCGCCCGCCGTTGCCGTGTGCGAGTGTGATATGCAGATCATCCATAGCGCGCCATTCTCGCACGCTTCGTGCGGCGCGCAATTGCCGTGACGTCCGCGATCAGCGCGTCGGAGCAGGCTTGGCAATCTCGGCTTCGATAGACTGTATGAGCTCCTTGTCGGTCGGCGCTACGGTACTGCCGAAACTCCCCACAGCCCGGCCATCGCGGCTAATGAGGTACTTGTGAAAGTTCCAGCGTGGTCGCTTGCCGGTTTCGCGGGCGAGCGACTCGTAAAAGGGGTGCGCGTCGGGTGCCTTCACGCGTGTCTTCTCAAACATCGGGAACTCGACGCCGTAGGTGAGCCGGCAAAACTCCTGGATCTGCTTCTCGGTCCCCGGCTCCTGGCCGAGGAAGTCATTGGAAGGAAAGCCAAGCACCACCAGACCGCGTTCCCGATACCTGTCGTAGAGCTTCTCGAGCCCGGCGTACTGGTCGGTGAACGCGCACTTGCTCGCGGTGTTGACCACCAGCAGCACCTTGCCAGCGTAGCGCTCGCACAAGTGCACGGATTCTTCAGATGCGAGGGTGCGTACCCTCAAGTCGAGCAGCGGCGGACAGGCGGCTTGCAGCGGCAATGACGTGATGACCAGTAACAACCCGGCAATCATACGCAGCATGGAAACGATCCTTTGCGAAGTTGACCGAATTGATATGTGGGCACTTCGCGGCGATTAAAGCCCAACTCGTGTCGCATGGCGGGAAGACCTAATCGGGTTGGGGCCTAGCGATTGCGCGACGCAGTCCATCCTGCCTCCACAATCTGGCCGAAGCTGATAGCGGCGTCGTTGACCGGGACCGAGCATGCGAGCCGAATGTCGAAGCCCATGCGCGAAAGACGCGCCTGTGCTTCTGCGCTCAAGACCGCATTCTGGAAGACTCCTCCGCACAATCCGACCGCAAACTCGCCTTCGTGGCCACGGACCTTTCCAGCTTGATCGGCGAGAGCCTGCGCGAGGCTCGCATGAAAGACACGAGCACGCTCGCTGGTTGGCCTTGTGGTTGCCAGAAGATGCGGCAGGAGCGGCGACCAGTCGCTTCGCCAGATGCCCTTGGTGTCGCGATCAAGCGGCAGTGGCAGCGCCTCCGTCGGCTGCGTGCAAGCCGCCTCGAGCAGCATCGGCCCCTGGCCCTCGAAACTGGATCGGTGGTTGAGGCCGGTGAGAGCAGCCGCTGCGTCGAACAACCTGCCCACCGCGCTCGATGACGGCGCGTTCAAGCGTTTGTGCCAGGCCGCGCGCAGTACAGTGGTGTCCTCGGGACACCCGGGCCATTCCATGCCTGCTTCCCAGAGCAGCGCGAGGGCCGAGCGCCAAGGTTCGCGGCCGGCCTTCTCGCCTCCTGGCAAGTGAAAGGGCCGGAAGCTTGCAACGCGTTGCCATGCGCCAGGGCGGCCAAGCAATGCCTCGCCTCCCCAGAGTGTCCCGTCGGCGCCATAACCGACGCCGTCCCAGGTGAAAATCAGCCAGCGTTTCACGTCGACATGCTCTCCGGCAAGGGCTGAGGCATGGGCGTGGTGATGCAAAACGCTTGTGACGGGAAGCCCCGAACGGCGCGCCCAGCGCGTGCTGGCATAGCCGGGGTGTGCATCGCAGGCAACGCGTTCGGCTTGCACGTCATACAGCGCTTGCAGGTCGGTGATCACCTGCTCGAAGACGGACAGCGCGCGTGGCGAATCGAGATCGCCGATGTGCGGGGAAATCACAACACGATTCCCCCACGCGAGCGCGACTGTGTTCTTCATGTGACCGCCAACCCCGATCATCGGAGACGGTAGCGAAACTGGTAGTGTGAGCTCGAGGGGCGCACTCCCGCGCCCGAGGCGAAGCGGGCGCGTGTCGCCAGCGATCAAACGGATTACCGGATCGTCAGCCGGGCGGGCGATCGGTCGGTCATGATGCAGGAAGGCATCCGCGACCTGTGCGAGCCTTGCCTCGACCTCGGCATTGTTCGTGAGTACCGGCTCGCCGCTCAGGTTCGCCGAGGTTGCCACCAACGGACCGCCAGCATCGCTGAGCAGGAGATGGTGCTGCGGGCTGTATGGCAAAAACGCACCGATCTCACCGAGGCCGGGTGCGACCGATGGCGCTACCTCCGTGTTGGCGCGCATGGGGACCAGCACGATCGGGCGCATGGGATCGAGCAGCACCCGTGCGTGCTCCGCCGTAAGCGCTGCCGCCGCACGGACGGCATCGAGGCCATCGTGGCCACGAAACGGAAACATGATAGCAAGCGGCTTGTGCGGGCGACGCTTACGCGCGCGCAGCCTCGCAACGGCGGCCTCGTTGCTTGCATCGCACAGGAGGTGGTATCCGCCGATGCCCTTGGCCGCGACGATTCCGCCCTGACGCAACAACATGACGCACGCCGCCAGTGCCGCCTCGTTGTCTTCGGCAATCGTGGTGCCGTTCGCGACGAACGAGAGTCTCGGCCCGCATATCGGGCAGGCGACTGGTTCGGCGTGAAAGCGGCGGTCGAGAGGGTTCTCGTATTCGCGCAGACACGGCTCGCAGAGCGGAAACGACGCCATCGTGGTGTTGGCACGATCATAGGGCAGCCGTGTGATCAGGGTGTAGCGCGGACCGCACTGTGTGCAGTTAATGAAGGGGTAGCGGTAGCGCCGGTTCGCCGGGTCGTTCATCTCGCGCACGCAGTCATCGCAGGCGAAGTAGTCGGGCGGCACGTGAATCTCCGGCTGCTCGGCACGCTCGCTCGGCAGAATGGCGAAGGCCGTGACAGGGGAAAGTGGCGCGCTTTGGCTTGAGGTGATCTCGGGACGAGCCAGGGGCGGGGCTGCCGAGAGCAGGGCCTGCGCGAAGCGGTCGAGGGAAGGCGCGTCGCCCTGCGCGAAGATCTCCACCCGACCGGTCAGGTTGCGTATCCAGCCTACGACCTGGTGGGCATGCGCAAGACGGTAGACAAAAGGTCGAAAGCCCACGCCTTGCACGCGCCCGCCGAGCACGATGTGGCGTGCTTCCTGTGCCGATGAGTCGTGCTCCTTATCCATGCAACAGTAGAGCTGGGCGGTGGCGCCGGTCGGATGGCCGAACGCCACTCTAGCATTGGGGCGGTCGCTGAGCAGGCTCGCTCTTGGGGATTGGCGGCAATCGGGCATGAATTGCTGCCGTGCGTTCTGTCGGCTTCAAGGCGGGCACTTTCGGCGAGCACGAAGGCGGTATGCAGAAGCTGCTGTCCGGCAGGATGACGCTGTTGCCCGGAACGCTCTTGCTGTTTGCCACGCAGCATGTCCGCAGCACCTGGGTTGCCGGTGCCCTGGCGGCGGCGCTGGTGATCGTCGGCCTGATCGAGCTTACGCGTCGATTTCGACCAGACTAGGGTCGCCTGGCCGGCGACTGCGCGAGCCTGGGGTCCGGAGTTCGCGGCCCTGATACTGCACGCCCTACCCGAAAGCCGGCGCCTTTACGGCGGCCCGTTTCGATTCGCGTGATTTCACTGATATGTTTTTTACTTAAAAACAGTAGGTTGCGTGTTGTTTAGGAGACGATTTTTACGGCGTCGGCTGGCCCGGATGTTGCACCTAGATAAGCGCCACAGGAGCTTGCCCCGCGAAGGGAATGGGGCAGCGCCGGGGGTTTTTGCTGTCCGGCTAGGGAACATGGGACCGAGAGACAACTCAATGGACGTTCGTCAGGGCGGTTGGTCGCAGGTCGCGGCAACGATTGGGCGCGCCTGTCGCGCAGGCAGGGCCTGATGTTCAACGGTCGTCGCTGCAGTATTGCCGCCAAGCTTAACGCGCTCGTGATCGGCTTGGTCGCCGTCACGACGTTCGGCACGGCATGGTTGCTGTTCTCGCGTGAGGCCTCAGAGTACGAAGCCGCGTTGGTGCAGGATGGCGCGGCTCTCGCGAATATCGTTGCCGAGAACAGCGAGTTTGCACTGTATACCCAGAATGCGAGCGCGATGGAACAAATTGCGCGCAGTCTCCAGGCCTATCCGCACGTTGCCTACATCCGCTTTGCTGATCATCGCCAGCGCGTACTGTTCGAAAAGAGCCTGCACCCCAACGCAGTACCATCCCCGCTCGGTGCCGAGCGACCAACTCATTTGAAATACCGCGTCCCGTTCGCCGAGTTCACGGACACGTCCAACGGACGGCACTACTACGACATGCGGGTCGCGGTGCGGGGTGCCTCTGCAGTCGATCCGACGCGCATGTTCCAGGAGATCGATCCGCGCAGCACCGACATGGACATGATCGGTTATGTCCAGATCGGCTTTAGTGACGAGCGCATACGGGCGCGCATCAATGAGGCGGGATGGAGCACTCTGCTCTACGCGGCGCTGTTCGTCCTGCTCGGCGTGACGGTGACGCTGTTTGTGACGCGAGGCATCACTGGTCCGCTTGGCAAGCTGGCGGCGGCGGCGCGCGCAGTGGGCGACGGGCACCTCAATCCGGACATCGACGTAAATACCAATGACGAGGTCGGTGATCTGGGCCGGGCATTCCGCGAGATGCTCGAAAATTTGCGTCGTACCCGCGAGGAGGTCGAGCAATCGCAGCGCACCCTCGAGGAAAAGGTCGAATGGCGTACGCAGGAGTTGGCGCTCGCCAAAGAGCACGCAATGGTGCTGGCCGACAAGGCCGAACATGCCAACCAGGCAAAGTCGCAGTTCCTGGCCAGCATGTCGCACGAGATCCGCACGCCCATGAATGGCATCATCGGAATGGTCGACATGCTGGCCGCGACCAGGCTTGATGCCACCCAGCAGCATTATGTACGCACGTTGCACGGCTCGAGCGAGAGCCTGTTGACGCTACTGAACGATATTCTCGATCTCTCCAAAGTTGAGTCGGGCAAGCTGGAGCTGGAATCCGTTGACTTCGGTGTGCGCGATCTCCTCACCGAGGTCTGCGACCTCTTTGCCGGGCCGACGCAGCAAAAGCAGATTGAAATCGACTGCGTCTGTACGGAGGACGTTCCGGGACTGGTTCGCGGGGACCCAGCACGGTTGCGTCAGGTGCTGGCCAATCTGGTCGGTAACGCGGTCAAGTTCACCGATCGAGGAAAGATCATGGTCCGCGCACAACTGCACGGCACCCGCTCCGAGCAGGTCGTCCTGCGCTTTGAGGTTCGTGACACCGGTATCGGTATCGCGCCGGACAAGCTCGATCGCGTGTTCGAGGTGTTTACTCAGGGAGATAGTTCCACCACTCGCCGATTTGGCGGCAGTGGCCTTGGACTCGCGATCGTACGCCAACTGGTAAGTCTTATGGGTGGCGAAATCCGGGTGGAAAGCCAGCCGGGCCAGGGATCGCGCTTCTGGTTTACGGTGCGCCTCGGTCGGGTAGAGGCTTCGAGCGTGCAGTCTCCTGCGGTGGCGCCGCCGCGCACTACCCCGCGCCACGTGACCCATGCACGTGTGCTGCTCGCCGAAGACAATGCCGTGAACCAGGAAATCACGCGAAATATGCTGACGCTGCTCGGCTGCGAGGTCGAGGCAGTCGGTGATGGATTGCAGGCCATCGAGGCAATGCGCCGCTATGCCTACGATATGGTGCTCATGGACTGCAACATGCCGAACTGCGACGGCTACGATGCCACGGTGGAGATTCGCCGTCTCGAGCGCGCCCGCGGTGGGCGCCACGCGCCGATCGTCGCGATTACCGCAAATGTGATGCCGGGGGATCGCAAGCGTTGCCTCGCCGCGGGCATGGATGACTATCTGCCCAAGCCCCTGCGCCAGGAAGATCTCAAGGCAGCGCTGGAACGCTGGCTCGGTGCGCCAGCCGAACCCGCGAGCGCGCCTGATGTTCCGGCGCCGGCTGCGGGGCCGGAGCGGTCAACCGTTATCAATTCGCGTGCGCTGGATTCGATCCGCGCGCTCCAACATCCGGGTGGTCCGGATCTGGTCCAACGCGTCACGAGTATCTACCTCCTCGACGCGCCCAAGCTCCTCGCCCAGCTCGGCGAGGCTGTGGGGCGGGGCGACGGGCAAGCAGTGAGAAATGCAGCGCACTCGCTCAAGTCGAGCAGCGCGAGCGTTGGCGCGACGCGGTTCACCGAGTTGTGTCGCGAGATGGAGGCACTGGCCAAGAGCAACCGAATCGACGAATGCGAACGGAATCTGCCGGCGTTGCAGCAGGAATTTTCTGCGGTAAAGGGTGCGCTCGCCGGCCATGCGAAGGGAGATACGGATGAAGCAGCCAGACGTTCAGCGTGACGTATCGGTCCTGATTGCCGACGATGATGCCACCGCCCGCATGTTGGTGCGTGCGGCGCTCGAGCAATCAGGGTTCCAGGTCGTGGAAGCAGCGGATGGCGCCGAGGCGCTTGAATGCTATCGGCAGCATCAGCCGCAGCTCGTGCTGCTCGATGTCGTAATGCCGGGTCTTGACGGGTTTTCGGCCTGTGCCGCGATCCGCGCGGCCCCGGGTGGCGGCACGGTGCCGATCCTGATGCTCACTGGCCTTGATGACCTCGAATCGATCAACCGGGCCTACGAATGCGGCGCTACCGATTTTGCCACCAAGCCGATCAACTGGCCGCTGCTGGGGCACCGGGCAAAGTACTTGCTGCGTGGCGCGCGCCTGTACGACGAACTCGTGGAGAGCGAGGCGCGCCTCGCACATGCGCAACGCATCGCGCGGCTCGGGCACTGGGAGTGGGAGCCCGGCGCCGACGAGATCGTGTGTTCGGCACAGCTATGTGGGCTACTGGGGTGCACGGATGCGAAAGGGCCCTCAAACCTTGAGGCGTTTCTTGCTTGCGCGCATCCTGGAGATCGCGCGAGCCTCGAGTATGCGATCCAGCGCGCGCTGGTGGAAGCACGCTTTGAGGGCATAGACTTTCGGGTGATGGTGCCGCAATTCGGCGCGCGTTTTGTACGTGCCGAGGTCGAGGTGGTTTTGGGAGCGGACGGCAAGCCGGTGCGCCTCTCCGGCACCCTGCAGGACATTAGTGAGCGGAAGACGGCGGAGCAGCAGATCAGCTTTTTAGAGAACTATGACAGCTTGACGGGCCTGCCAAACCGTAATCTGTTTCGGGATCGGCTCGATTTCGCGCTGCAGTCGGCGCGGCGTCACGACCGTGTGCTCGCAATACTCGCCGTTGATCTGGATCGCTTCAAGCGGGTTAACGACACCCTGGGACATGGTGCAGGCGACCGGCTGTTGCAAGCGGTGGCGGAGCGGCTCGCACAGTGCGTGCGATCGAGCGATGCTGTAATGCGCCCCGAACGCGACTTGGCGGTAAGTCGCCTCGGTGGCGACGAGTTTACGCTGATGCTCTCCGACATTGAACGTGTCGAGGACACAATCGTAGTCGTGCAGCGGATCTTTGATGCGCTTGCGCAGCCGATTACCATTGATGGCAACGCCATGTATGCCGGTGCCAGTATCGGTATTAGCGTATTCCCCCACGATGGTGCCGACGCCGAGGCGCTGTTGCGCAACGCCGATGTTGCGATGCATGCGGCCAAGGATGTAGGCGGCGGGACCTACCAGTTTTATGGCGAGGCCATGAACAAGGCGACCACCAATCGCCTTACGCTGGAGCATGATCTGCGCCGCGCGCTGCAGCGCCAGGAGTTCCGTCTGTTCTACCAACCGAAGGTGGATCTGGTGAGCGGCGCCGTGGTAGGTGCCGAGGCGCTGATCCGCTGGCGGCACCCGGAGCGCGGGTTGGTGTCTCCGGCAGAGTTCATTCCGCTGGCCGAGGAGACCGGACTCATTGTCCCGATCGGAGAATGGGCATTGCACGAAGCCTGCCGGCAGGTGCGCATCTGGCAACAGTCCGGAAGCCGACCTATCAGTGTGGCGGTGAACCTCTCGGCACGGCAGTTCCGTCACAGCGATCTGGCAAGCGTGGTACAGCAGGCGCTCGCCGCGAGTGGTCTGGATGCGCGCTGGCTTGAGCTCGAGATCACCGAAAGTGTCGTGATGCAGGACGCCGCCCAGGCAGTCGTGACGCTCGGGCAGCTGAAGGCCATGGGCCTAACCATTTCGGTGGATGATTTTGGCACGGGCTACTCGTCTCTCAGTTACCTGAAGCGTTTTCCGATCGATGCGCTCAAGATCGACCGATCGTTCGTTCGGGACATTGCCACCGACCCCGACGATGCCGCAATCGCGCGCGCGATCGTCACCATGGCCGAGAGCCTCAAGCTTGAGGTAGTGGCCGAGGGCGTGGAGACGGAGGAGCAGCTGCGATTCTTGCGCAACCATGGCTGCGGCCTTGCGCAGGGATTTCTCTTTAGCAAGCCGGTGCCGGCGGACGAATTCGTGCGCTTTCTTGAGACACATCGAGACGCCGCGCGAGGCGCCGCGTGATGCGCAGAATGGTGCAGTGCATTGTTGGACTATCCGCGCTATGCATGTCAGTCCTAGCCAACGCGGATCCGGCGGCCGAATTTGTGCCGCTGCGCTTTGGTTCCGCCGCCATGGATATCCCGGCAGAGATGGGGCGGCGCATCGTGCCGCTGACGCGATACCTGAGTGACGCCCTGGGCAGACCGGTGGTGCCGCAGCTCTCGCGCAGCATGCAACATGCGGTCGACCAGCTTGGCAAGAGCGAGGTAGATATCGCATTGCTGACCCCGGTTGCGTACGTGCGCGCAGAAGAGCAGGGCGCGCGGATCATCGTGCAGCCGACAACCCAGGGTCGCAAGACCTTTCACCTTATGGTCATGACGCGCGACAGCGGACCTATTCGCAGTCTTGCCGATCTTGCCGGAAAGCGCTTCGCGTTCGGTGATCCGGCGGCAGTGCTGCAGTACGCCATGATGCGCCAGGCGCGGCTGCCATTTCACGAGCTCAGCGAGATCCAGTATCTCCGTTATCACGACGTGGTCGCACGGGCGGTAGCGCAGGGCGACGTGGACGCCGGCGTGATGCGCGAAAGCACAGCACTCAGCTGGCGTGCGCGAGGGTTGCGTGCCATCTATACGACTCCGCCGTTGCCTTCCTACTGCATTGCCGTCAGCGCCAGACTTGACGGTCGTTCAGTCGAGCGAGTGCGCGAGGCATTCCTCAAGTTGAATGGGCTCGATCCAATGCATCGCGCCATTATCCGGGCGCTGGATCCGACCTATGACGGCTTCGTGGCCGGAAGCGACCACGACTATGACATTGTTCGCAGCTATATCGGTCGCTTTGGCGCGGACGCCAAGCGCACAGTAGCGGATGCCATGCCTAGGGCGGTGGGCCGGAACTGAGCGCAAGGCTTGCGGCGAGCAACAGGCCGTGGAATCCGGCCGCGGCGATAGAGAGTGGAATGGCAGGGACGAGCCGGCCGGGAACTGCGGCGAAGCGCAACAGGTCGCGCGCCGCACGCAGGCTGAGTGGTGCCGCGAGCAGACTGACCAGAGTGAGCGGGGGCAAGTATCGCATGCTCACCGCTGCCACAAGCCAGCCGTAGGCGAGCAGGGCGATCAATACGTAGCCCCAGCGTGCCGAGCGGATCTCGAGGCGCGCCACCCAATGGCGCTTGCCAACCGCAGCATCGGCGGCGCGATCGGGGAACTGGTTGATATACAGAATGTTGGTGACGAGCAACGCGTAGGAGATTGCCGCAATCAACGGGGTCCACGAGAAGCTGCTGCGCTGCACGTAGTCGGCACCCACCGTGATCAGCCCAAACCCGAGCGCCACGCACAACTCGCCCAGCCCGCGGCTATTGAGTCTGAGTGGTGGAGCTGAGTACGCCCAGCCGATCAGGAGTCCGGTCGCGCCGATGACGAGCAGCCCGGGCCCTGACCACCAGGTCAGGAACACACCCGCAACGAATGTCGCCCCGAACAACGTGGCCCCGAACATGGCCGTCTCCGTGGTTGTCAGGACGCCGTTCTGGATAAAGCGGCTGCCGCCGGTGAACGGAAACACACGCTCCGTGTTGATCGCGTCGGTGCCGTTCAATGCGTCGTAGTAATCGTTCAGCACGTTGACACCGGCATGCGCGATCAGCGCAAACACCACGGTCAGGATCGCCGTAAGGGGTTGCATCGGGACGCCAGTGGCGTACGCACCGGCGAGCCCGATCAGGGCCGCGAACAATGTCACGCTCAAGAATGGCGGGCGTGTCGCGAGCAGGTAGCGCAGCAGCGGGTTGGGTAGGGCGGCGAGGGTCGGTTCAGCAGGTGGCATGCGTGGCTCCATTTGCCGGATGGTTGAAATGCGTCGTGGAATTAAATTGCGGTTTCGATCCGCTCACACAGGGTCTTGAGCACTTCAATGCGCGCGTAGCGCTTATCTTCGGCTGATATCAATTGCCAAGGTGCGATCTCGGTACTGGTTCGATCAACCATGTCGAGCACGGCGCGCTCGTAGAGCGGCCGCTTCTCCCGGTTGCGCCAGTCTTCGGGCGTGATCTTGAAGCGCTTGTGCGCCGTGGCCTCGCGCTCCTTGAAGCGCCGCAACTGCTCCTCGGGGCTGATCTGCAGCCAGAACTTCAACACGATCGCGCCGGCGCGAACCAGCTGTTCCTCGAAGTCATTAATTTCTGAGTACGCCCGCATCCAGTCATGTTCGGTGCAGAGATTGTCTACCCGCTCGACCAGCACGCGTCCATACCAGGAGCGGTCGAAGATCGCGATGCGTCCACGCGCCGGCACGTGCCGCCAGAAGCGCCACAGGTAGGGTTGCGCGCGCTCTTCATCCGTCGGTGCCGCGATGGGGTAAATGTCGTAATGCCGGATGTCGAGAGCATTGGCCACGCGACGAATCGCACCGCCCTTTCCGGCGGCATCCACGCCCTCGAACAACGCGATTACCGAGTGATCGCGAAAGCGCTTTTTGCGTGTCAGACGCGCCAGTCTTCCCTGATATTCGGGTAGTTGCTTCTCGTACTTGGCCTTGTCGAGTTTTTGCGAAAGGTCGAGGCGCGCAATGATGTTGTGCTGGTCAATGCGCTCGGGAAGCGGCGGTTCGGTTGCCGGGCCCGGTGTCTCCGGCTCAGCCAGACGATGCCGCAGCGCGCCGAGCAGCGTCTTGCCGACGGACAAGTTGCGATAGTATCGGTCCGTACCTTCCACGACAATCCACGGCGCGTGGGCGGTGCTCGTCTGGCGCAAGGTGCGCTCGGCGACGTCGCGGAATTGCCGGTAGAGCCGATAGTGCGCCCAGTCGCGCTTGGTGACGCGCCAGCGGGTCGCCGGATCGGCTTCGAGCTTCTCGAGCCGCTTCTTCTGTTGCTTGCGTGGCAGATGAAACCAGAACTTGAGTATCAGCGCGCCTTCGTCCGCGAGCATGCGCTCGAATCGCAGAATCTCGTCAAGATGCTGGTCGAGTTCGGCGGCACGTAGTTCCCCGCGCACCCGCGCGATCAGCGGCAGCGTGTACCAGTTGCCGAAGAAGATGCCGATACGTCCTTTAGGTGGTAATGCGCGCCAGAATCGCCACGCCTCGGGCCGTTCCCGCTCCTCCTGGCTCGGCTCGACCAGGGCATGAACCCTGAGGTGGCGTGGATCCATCCATTCCTTGAGCGCGTTGACCGTCTCGCCGCGGCCCGAGGCATCGAGGCCGTTGACGAGTAGCATCGCGGGAAAGCGTGCTTTCTCCAGAAGTTCGTACTGCGCGCCAAGCAGATCTTCGCGCAGAGCGGGCAGTTCGCGCTCGAAGGTTGCCTTGTCGATCGTGTGTCCAACTTCAGCCGATTCCAGCATCTTTTGTCAGGGCAGAATGGAGGGGCGCACTTAAAGAAGCGCTTTGCCAGCGCGCCGTGGATCAATCTATCACAGGTTCGCCGCTACCCTGGATTCACGAACCCCGCTGGCCCACCAGATACGACAGGCTCCCTCATCAGAGACCATGCACGGGCCGATGGGTTGGCGGGGGGTGCAGGCGCGGCCATAGAGGATGCACTCGCTCGGGTAGATCTTGCCGAGTACCACGCGGGCGCAGTCGCAGCCGGGCGGCATTTCGCCACGGCGCTTGCGCGATTCGTCTTCATATGAACGGAACTGCAGGCGCGCATCGTGCGCGGCGAACCGGTCGCGCAACCTGAAGCCCGAGCCCGGGATGATGCCGACGCCACGCCAGTTGGCGGCCTCGACCTGCATGGTCTCGGCAAGCCAACGCTTTGCCGTGGGATTGCCGCCGGGGTGGGCAACCTGTCGATAACAGTTGTCGAGAAAGTGTTGACCTTCGACGTGCTGGCGCAGTACCGAGTACATCGCGGCGAGGAGGCTCTCCGGATCGAAACCGGCAACCGCTGCCGGCAGTCCGTGCCGGTCTACCACAAACTGCCATTCCTCCGGGCCCATGACGGTGGAGACGTGTCCGGGCGCAATCAGCGCATCGAAACCTGGTGCGTCGGATTCAAGCAGCATCGCCACGGCGGGCCAGGTAAGCCGGCCAGACAGCAGGACGAAGAGATTGTCCGGCACGCCTTCGGCCAGCATGCCAGCGATAGGCGCGGTTGTGGTTTCGAACCCGGCGGCGAAGAACACCACCGCCTGGTCCGGATGCTGGCGGGCGATCGCGACCGCTTCGACTGGCGAAGCAATCGGACGGATGTCAGCGCCCTGCGCCTTCGCCTGTTCAAGCGAGCGCGCGTCTTTCTTTGGTGCGTTCACCGGCACGCGCAGCATGTCACCGAAGGCGATGAGGATCACGTCCTCGTGCAACGCAAGCTGGATAGCCTGGTAGACATCCTCTTCCGGGCAGACACACACCGGACAACCGGGCCCCGGGATCAGCTCGACTTGCTGCGGCAGCGCACCGCGCAGGCCGGCCATGGTGATCGAGCGTTCATGGCCGCCGCAGACATTCATGATGCGCACCCGGCCGGGAAGCGGCAGGGCGCGGATCTTCTCAAGCCATTGCCTCGCGCTGATGGTCATGCGCACTTCAGCCCCGGATACGCCACTGGCCAAACGACTGATGCAGCTTCGCGCCATCCGGCTGGATCGCGGGCCTGAGGCTCACGCGCGCGGCAACTCGATGGCGCTGGTCACGCACTTCCTGCTTCAGCCACGCGATCCAGTGCTCCATGCCCGCACCCTTGCGTGCGGAAAGTTGTATCGCCGGGGCAGGATTGGCAAGCGCCCGCAAGTTCGCTTCCGCCCGTTTTGTATCAAAGTCATCGAGCACGGCGAGTAGGTCGGTCTTGGTGAGCAGCATAAGATCCGCAGCGCGGAACATGACCGGATACTTCGACGGCTTGTCGTCGCCTTCGGTCACGGACAGCAATGTCACGTTGCGATGCTGACCGAGATCGAAGCTCGCCGGGCAGACAAGATTGCCGACGTTCTCAATGAACAGCACATCGAGACCCGCGAGCGGCAGGTGATGCAGCGCCTCATGCACCATGTGCGCATCGAGATGACAGGCGGTGCCAGTCGTGATCTGGTGAGCGGGGACGCCCTTCGCACGCACGCGCGCGGCATCGTTCTCGGTTTCGAGGTCGCCCTCAATCACGGCGATCCGCAACTCATCCTTGAGCGCGTCAATCGTGGCCTCGATGAGCGCGGTCTTTCCAGCGCCGGGCGAGGACATGAGGTTCAGCGCCAGCACGCCGTGCGTGTCGCAATGCGCGCGGTTGTGGGCGGCCACCTGATCGTTCGCGGTCAGCAGACTGGATAGGACCGAAACCGCGCTTTCGCCTCGTTCATTGGGGGTGTGCGCAAGGTGCGCGTTGCCCGGCGTTACGTTGCAGCCACAGGTGTCGCACATGCTTCTTCTGCCTCCAGGAGTTCCACGCTGGCCAATAGCAGTTCGTCGCCGCTCAACAATCGTGTGTGCCAGTCACCGCATCTGCCGCATAGCAGGCGGTTAGCGGTTGCGTCCGTCTCGGCGCCGCATTGCTCGCACTTGACCCGTATCGGAAGGTCTTCGATGACCAGCTCGGCGGTCGCGGCAAAGGTACCGCCACGGGCAAGCGGAAAAGCGGCTTGGAGCAGTTGCGGCTCCACCCCCGAGAGCGGACCGATCCGCAGCACAATGCGGCTTACCGATTGTGCGCGGTGCGATTTTGCCACTGTCGCCACTTGCTCGAGCAGCGCCTGGCAGACCGACAGTTCATGCATGGCCAGGTCCCGGCTCGACATTCAGGCTTTGCTCGGCAGCGAGGATTTCGTCATAGAGTTCCCAGGCGCTGCGTGCCGCTTCCGGCTCAATCTTCTGGATAGCGTAGCCGACGTGCACCATCACGAAATCGCCAACCTGCGGCGGCTCATCCTGTACCAAGAACAGGCTCACATCGCGGCTCACGCCCTTGGCCTCGCAACGCGCGGTGAAGCCGTCGATCTGCATCACCTGCATGGGAATGCCGAGACACATGTGCGGTTTATTCCTGATGGGTCTGGTTAAGTATTCCCCGATCTGCTGATCGAGACAATCTCGCGATCGTAGTGTGAATCCGGGCGGCGATATTGATTTGCGTCAATAACTTGAAAGATCGATCACGTAGGATGCTGGCACACATGACGGCCCGCTGATCCGGCGCGTGGGCAAAACCCCCGCGGAGTTTGCGGGTTCTGGGGGTAGCGATGACAAGAAGAACCCTGGTGCTTGGAATCGGCAACACGCTTCTTGGCGACGAAGGCGTTGGCGTGCACGCCGTTCACGCACTCCGCCGTTCACGCACTCGAGGCCCGCCTCGGGTCGCCGAAGAACGTTCAGTTCCTGGATGGCGGGACACTTAGTTTCACGCTCGCCGGGCCGATTGAGTCCACCGACCAGCTCATCGTGATCGATGCGGCGCAGCTGAATGCGCCGCCCGGTACCGTACAGGCCTTCGAGGGCGAGGAGATGGATCGCTTTCTCGGTCGTCAGCGCAAGCGCAGCGTGCACGAGGTGGGGCTGCTTGATCTGATGACCATCGCCAGACTCACCGACGCGCTGCCGGCGCGACGTGCGCTGATCGCGGTGCAGCCAGAATATGTGGATTGGGCCGATGCTCCCACACCCGCGGTAGCCGCGGCTATTCCGCGCGCGTGCGACATTGCGAATGGACTGATCGAGCGTTGGCAGGGCTCGGTCGTCACCCACGTGGCGGACGCCAGATTCCAAGGGAGCCAAAGCGCATGACCGGCCTCGCTGACATTGGTGTACAGGTCGAGAGCGCGTCTTCCATGACCGGCGCGGCACCCGCGGTGCTGCGCGAAATCGAATCCATGCTTGTTGAGCTGATCGAGCGTGGAACGCTCGGGAGGATCGATCTGCGCAGTCTACCGTTGTCGCCCGCTGATCTTGACTGGCTCGCCGGCGCGCTCGGTGAGGGTGAAGTGCAGGCCAGCGTCGAGACCATGGGATCCAGCGATGTACTGGAAACCGGCGTCTTCGGCGTGTGGTGGGTGCGGCACTTCGACGAAGGCGGCAACGTGACGGCGGATTTCATTGAAGTCACGCAGCTACCGGAATTGCTCAAGACCCATCCGGCAGACATGCAGGCCGGGCTCGCGCGCCTACGCGAACAGATGAATACCTTGCAGAATCTCGAAGAAGGAGACGGTCATGTCCGATGAACTTACGCTGGGTGAAGCGCTGGCGCGGCGCGGCGTCAGTCGCCGCACATTTCTCAAGTTCTGTGCCTCGGTCGCATCGGTGATGGCCATGCCACCCGGCATGGTCGAGGTGATGGCAGAGGCGCTCGCCAAGGTAAAGCGCCAATCGGTGATCTGGCTGAGTTTCCAGGAGTGTACCGGCTGCACGGAGTCCATCACGCGCTCGCACTCACCGACGCTCGAGAGCCTGATCTTCAATGCCATCTCGCTCGACTACCATCACACCTTGATGGCGGCCTCTGGCACGGCGGCGGAGGAGGCTCGCGCGCAAGCGATGAAGGAGAATGCCGGTAAGTACATTCTGGTAGTTGACGGCTCGGTGCCGATGAAGGACGGCGGCATATATTCGACGATTGCCGGTATATCGAACCACGACATGCTGGTAGAGACCGCCAAGGGTGCGATGGCGATCATAGCGGTAGGCACCTGCGCGGCATTTGGTGGCATTCCGCATGCCAAGCCAAATCCGACCGGCGCCGTCTCGGTAATGGACATCATCAAGGACAAGCCAATCATTAATGTTTCGGGTTGCCCGCCGATCGCCACTGTCATGACCGGCGTGATCGCGCACGTGTTGACGCTCGGGACGATTCCCGCGCTCGATCACCTCAAGCGCCCGAAGGCGTTCTTCGGCGACACCATTCATGATCGCTGCTATCGCCGTCCATTCTACGAGCGTGGCCAGTTTGCAAAGACCTTCGATGACGAGGGCGCGCGTAACGGCTGGTGCCTGTTTGAGCTCGGTTGCAAGGGTCCGACCACATACAACGCCTGTGCAACCGAGAAGTGGAACGGCGGTGTGAGCTTCCCGATCCAATCGGGTCACGGCTGCATTGGCTGCTCGGAGCCGGACTTCTGGGATGCGGGCAGCTTCTACGCGCCAGTGTCGACTCCGGGCGTGAACGTTAAAACCATTGCGACGGCGGCGGTGGCTGCCGGTGCCGCGGCAGGTGTGGCCTTTGGGCTTTATGACCGCGCCAAGCGCACGCGCGCCCAGGCGAGTCACGAGAAGCTGACGGTGAAGGACATCAAGGAGTAATGCCATGACCGTAACCGAATGGCTGCATTTCGTCCGGGGCCCGTTGCTCGGTTTCTCCGTTGCGGTATTTGTGCTCGGCCTTGTCTATCGGGTCGCGCACAATTATTTGCTGGGGCG
>LJVB01000011.1 GCA_001304215.1 Acidithiobacillales bacterium SM1_46
AGGAGTACGGGATGGCGCACAGTGACGATGAGCTGCGCCTGCGCTGCGAGACTGTGATCCGCAACTACGATCCGTGCATTTCCTGCGCAACGCATTTCTTGCGGCTACAGGTGAGCCGGGCATAGGTCATGATCGAGACACTCGTCATCGGAGTTGGCTCACCAAATGGCGATGATGGTGCCGCCTGGGCCGCGCTCGAGCAGTTGGCGTGCCGCGCTGAGGTGCAGGCAGCAGGTGAGGCAATAGTCCTTGAATCATTGGACCGGCCGGGCGCGACGGTGATAGGACGTTGGCAGGGGGTACGGAAGGTGGTACTGGTTGACGCGGTGCGATCGGGGGCCCCCGCAGGCACCCTGCATCGCATCGCTGCCAAGGATCTCTTATCACTCGGGTGTGCCGCGTCAAGTCACGGGTTTGGCGTCGCCGAGTCAATCCGGCTGGCCATCGTGCTCGGCGCGCTGCCGGAACAACTCGTAATTCTTGGAATCGAGGCGGGTGCAATGGCGCCAGGCCGAGCGCCGCTTTCCCCTGAGGTGATACGGGCATTGCCCGATCTCGTCGACGCCCTGGTGCGCGAGGCGGTCTTCGCAGGCGATCACGGGCAACCGGTCGCGCGTGCGCCGACGAGTTGGCCGGGAGATCTGGGTGATTGCCGTGATCCTGCGGCCGGTCATGCGGTGCGGCTACGCGTAGATCGCTGATTCCGCCAAAACCAGGTCGTGCTTTGGCGATTGCCCTAGGAAGCGGCTTCGGTCTTGTCCTTCTTGATCATCGCGTAAGCGGAGTGATTGTGGATCGACTCGAAGTTCTCTGACTCGACTACGTAGGCCTCGATACGTTCGTCCTTGTTAAGCTGTGCGGCGATGTCGCGCACCATGTCCTCAACAAATTTCGGGTTGTCGTAGGCGCGCTCGGTGACAAATTTCTCGTCCGGACGCTTTAGCAGCCCGTAGAGTTCACAGCTCGCCTGTTTCTCGACGAGATCGATGACGTCCTCGATCCACACGAAGGTGTTGGTGCGCACGGTAACGGTTACATGCGAGCGCTGGTTGTGCGCGCCGCGCTCGGAGATCTCTTTGGAGCAGGGGCAGAGACTCGTGACCGGGACCACCACCCGGATCTTCGTGATATCGGTACCGTTGTGGACCTCACCGATGAAAGTCACGTGATAGTC
Source organism: Acidithiobacillales bacterium SM1_46 (assembly GCA_001304215.1). Lineage (GTDB taxonomy): Bacteria > Pseudomonadota > Gammaproteobacteria > Acidiferrobacterales > Sulfurifustaceae > SM1-46. The sequence continues at coordinate 1,175 of LJVB01000011.1, forward strand.
CAGGAGGCTCTTCACGCCTGAGACCGGAGCCGCCTTGTTGATAAAGTACGGGAAAGACATCTCGATGTAGCCGCGGTCGGCCTCAAGGCGCTTGCTCATTTCGGCCAGCATGTCGCGGAACGAGTCAACCGAAATCTCCATGTCGTGCGCGTTCAGAATCTCGACAAAGCGCGACATGTGCGTGCCTTTGAAATTGTGTGGCAGCTCCACGTACATGTTGAAGTTAGCGATGGTGTGCTGCACGCCTTGGGAGCGATCCTTGACCAGGATCGGATGGCGAATATCCTTGATGCCGACCTTGTCGATCTGCAGTCGCCGGGTATCCGGGCTGGACTGGACGTCGGCGATCTGGGTGGTTTCGGCCTTGGCTTTCTTCAGGGCGTCGGATGTCGGTTTGGCTGTAGCGAAGGATGGTACGACGGATACCCGGGGCATCCAACCCGCACTCGGCCAACAGTTCTTCGGGCGTGCCGTGTTCGGGGAACTGGTCGGGCAAGCCAAGCACTACCACCCGCACCCCCAGGCCAGCGGCGGAAACAAATTCGTTGACGGCCGAGCCGGCCCCACCGGCAACGGCATTCTCTTCCACGGTGACCAGCAATTCGTGCGTGCCGGCCAGGTCGCGTACCAGATCCTCGTCGAGCGGCTTCACGAAGCGCATGTTTACGACGGTGGCATCAAACGATGCGCCGGCCTCGAGCGCCGGTGCCAGCATGCTGCCGAAGGCGAGAATCGCCACGCGCCGGCCGCGGCGACGGATCTCGCCCTTGCCGAGAGGCAGTGCGTCCATGTCCGACTGCACCGCGATGCCGGGCCCGGTGCCGCGCGGGTAGCGCACCGCGCTCGGCCCGTTCAGCATGAAACCGGTGTAGAGCATCTGTCGGCACTCGTTCTCGTCAGACGGCGCCATGATGGTGATGTTCGGCAGGCAACGCAGGAAGGAGAGGTCGAATGCACCGTTGTGCGTGGGTCCGTCAGCGCCGACCAGGCCGGCACGATCGATCGCAAACAGCACGGGCAAATTTTGCAGGCAGACATCGTGTATCAACTGGTCGTAACCGCGCTGCAGGAACGTTGAGTAGATCGCCACTACCGGCTTCAGGCCGTCGCAGGCGAGTCCCGCGGCGAACGTGAGCGCGTGCTGCTCGGCAATGCCGACATCGAAGTAGCGGTTCTTGAAGCGCTCCGAAAACGCAACCATCCCGGATCCTTCGCGCATCGCCGGCGTGATGCCGATGAGCCGCACATCGCGCGAGGCCATGTCGCAAAGCCACTCGCCAAAGACCTGCGTGTAGGTTCTGGCAGCCGGTTTCTTTTCCATCTTGCCGGTGGCCGGGTCGAACGGCGTCACACCGTGATAGACGCAGGGGTCACCCTCGGCCGGTTCGTAGCCCTTGCCCTTGCGTGTCACGACATGCAGGAATCGGGGACCCTTCAGTTTGCGCAGGTTGCGCAGTGTTGCCACCAGCGTGCCCACATCATGCCCGTCTATCGGTCCGAGATAGTTGAATCCGAACTCCTCGAAAAGCGTCGAGGGCACGAACATGCCCTTCATGTGCTCCTCGGCGCGCCGCGCGAACTCCTTGATCGGCGGAATCGTCGAAAGCACCGTCTTTGAGCCTTCGCGCACGCTGGTGAATACCTTGCCGGACAGAATGCGCGCCAGGTAGCTCGACATCGCGCCGACATTCTGCGAGATCGACATGTCGTTGTCGTTCAGGATCACCAGCAAGTCGGCATCCATTTCGCCGGCATTGTTGAGCGCTTCATAAGCCTGGCCGCCGGAGAGCGCGCCATCGCCGATGACCGCGACCACTCTGCGGCCGGAGCCGGTACGCGCCGCCGCTACCGCCATGCCCAATGCGGCACTGATAGAGGTCGAGGAGTGACCAACGCCGAAGGTGTCATACTCACTCTCGTTGCGGCGCGGGAAGCCCGCAATGCCGTCCTTCTGACGCAGCGTGTGCATGAGGTCGCGCCGGCCGGTGAGGATCTTGTGCGGGTAGGTCTGGTGCCCGACGTCCCAGACCAGGCGGTCCTCCGGCGTGTCGAATGCGTAGTGCAACGCGATGGTGAGTTCGACCGTGCCGAGGCCCGCGGCGAGATGCCCGCCTGTGCGCGAGACCGTCTCGATAAGGAATCGGCGAAGCTCGTCGGCCAGCCGCGGCAGTTCGCGCTCATCGAGGGTACGCAGATCAGCAGGAGAGCCGATCTGCGCGAGTAACGGGAAGCGGGCGGCGAAGTCTTCGGTCACTGTCGGCGCTCAAGAATGAAGGATGCCAGTGCGGCCAGAATCTGCCCATTATCCCCAAATGGCGCCAGGCTTTCGAGCGCTTCCTTATGTAGTTCCCGGGCGCGCTGGCGTGCTGCCGCCATGCCGAGCACGGCCGGGTAGGTCGGCTTGTTTCGGGCCGCGTCGGCGCGGGCCGTCTTGCCGAGGGTTTGGGTGTCGCCCTCGACATCCAGGATATCGTCCACGATCTGGAAGGCCAGGCCGACCACCCGGCCAAAGCGATCCAGCGCCGCCAGGTGGGCGGGGGTGCCATTGCCTGTCGCGAGCGCACCGAGCATGACCGAGCCGTGGATCAGGGCGCCAGTCTTCCGGGTATGCATTTCCTGCAACTGGTCGGCATCCATCGGTTTGCCGACGGCGGCGAGGTCAATGGCCTGTCCGCCGGCCATGCCGGACGAGCCGGCGGCCGCGGCCAGAGTCGCAATCATCTGCAGGCGTTTCGCCGGAGCGAGAACCGCTAGCGCAGCGTCTTCGGCGAGAATCTGGAAGGCCAGCGTCTGTAGCGCGTCGCCGGCAAGCAGCGCAGTGGCCTCGCCGTAGGTCCGGTGACAGGTGGGTTTGCCGCGACGCAGGTCATCGTCATCCATGCACGGCAGGTCATCGTGCACGAGCGAGTAGGCGTGGACCAGCTCGACGGCGCAGGCCGGTGCATCGAGCAGTGGCACCGATGCGCCGAGCGCCTCCCCGGCCGCATAGACGAGGGCAGCACGCACGCGCTTGCCACCATCCAGTGTGGCATAGCGCATTGCCTCGTGCAGGCGTTGTGGGGGTTCTGCTGTCGCCGGCAGGCAGCGATCAAGCGCGTGCTCGACGCGCCTTTGGTACTGCCGGAGCCTCTCCTCGAAAGCCGACAACGCAGGGCTCAGTCGTCTTGATCGTCCAGCGGGAGCGGCTCAACCCTGAACTCGCCATTCTTCTGGACCAGTTGTTCGACGCGCTGCTCCGCTTCCTTGAGGCCTTGCTGACAGACTCGCGTCAGCTCCACGCCACGCTGGAACGAAGCAAGTGCCTCCTCGAGCGTCTGCTCGCCGGCCTCCATCTTTTCAACAATCTTCTCGAGTTCGGCCAGCGCCTTCTCGAAGTCGGGGAGTGAACTGGATTTCTTGGCCACGTTGATCTCTTCGGAAGGAATGCCGCGTCGCTGAATCGGCGTAAGCTAGCGCAGCGCGTAGGCAAGCGTCAATTTATCCAGCGCTGTTTGACCGTATCGCGCGCGACCGTCGCGCCAGAGCAGCCGGCCAGCACCGGTAGCAACGGCAGATCGGTAAGCACCCAGGCACCGTTTTCACGCAGGCGCCCGGCGAAGCCCGGCTCTTCGCCACGGACATCCCAGCCGAGGCGAAACCATGTCTGACCAAAGGTCAGTCCGCCGGCGGCGGCAATCGCCTGTAATGCCCGAACCTCGGAGACCGCGGGCGGGAAGATGGCCAGTAACCGGCCGCTTGCCGCGGATGGGGGCGCCAGGGAGCGGAGCGCGACCATCATGGTAAGCAGCCAAACCGCTACGACCGCCATTGCGATGGCCAGTGCCAATCGGTGTTCCCTGCGGATACCCATCACTGTATGGCGCAATCAGGCCGTTACAACCGAGAAGCGCGGTGCGGGGCGCTCACGGATGGGCAGGTGCACAATGGCGGCGAAAATACCAAGCGCCACGCACAGCCACCAGACTGCGTCATACGTGCCAGTTCGCGCCTGTACCAGCCCACCGAGCCATACGCCAAGGAATGCACCGACCTGATGGCTGAAGAAAACGATGCCGTACAGCGTGGCGAGAAAGCGCGTGCCGAACATCACGGCGACGAGTCCCGTGGTGAGCGGGACGGTCGAGAGCCACAGCAGGCCCATCGCTGCGGCGAATCCGATAACCACTGCGGGCGAGGGCGGCAGCAGCACGAAGGCCGAAATGGCAACCGCACGCGCGGCATAGATGCTGCTCAGCAGGTAGCGCTTGGCGTGCCGGCCGCCCAGCACACCGGCCGAATAGGAGCCGGCGACATTGAATAGACCGATGAGACCGAGCGCGAGTGCGGCAAGTCCGGCGCCAACACCGATATCGGTGAGGTGCGCAGGCAGATGGGTAGTCACGAACCCGACATGAAAGCCGCAAACGAAAAAGCCGGCGATTAGTAGCCAGTAGCTTCGGTGGCGCAGCGCCAGTCCGAGCGCGGTGCACACCGGCAATTCGGCCACGGAGCTTGCGTTGGCTGCGGGAGCGCGACCGCGCAGCGGCAGCGTGAGAAACAGCACCAGCGAGACCGTTGCGGACAGTGCGAGCAGGGCGTTGGCCCAGCCGTAGCCCGCGATGAATGCCTGTCCGAGCGGCGCGAACAGGAACTGTCCGAGTGATCCAGCCGCCATCACCATGCCGAAAGCCCAGGAACGGCGCTGCTCCGGGACGCGGCGGCCAAGTACGGCTAGCACGATATTAAAGGATGCGCCGCAGAGTCCAAGTCCGATCAGAACCCCGGCCGTCAGGTTCAACGCGAGCGGGGAGGTGCTGAAAGACATGAATATGATGCCTAGGACGTACATCACCGTACCGGCGGCAAGAACGCGCGCGGAACCAAGCCGATCGGCCAGAGCGCCGGCAAACGGTTGACCGATACCCCAGACCAGATTCTGAATCGCTATTGCGAGCGCAAATACTTCCCGACTCCAGCCGCGACCGAGCGACAGCGGTTCGGTGAAGAGACCGAATGTCGTGCGCATGCCATTGGTAATGAGCGCAATCAGGCAGGCGGCTGTCACAACGACGGCGAGGGCACGCCAGGTGGGATTGGGTTCGGCGCGCGCCGGCGTCCAGTCTTTCATTGTGCTGGGTAGCCGGTGGGAGTAGTGCGCATGAGCCCAAAAAGATACGCCAAATCGATCGTTGGTGTTAGCCTGAAACCAAGAATTACTTCAGGTTGAGTGGTCATGCTCCTGTGGTGCGGAAGATTCGCGCAGCGCGATCTGCAGGCGAGAGTGCCAGCGCACAAAGCGCCGCCATAGCAAGACGCTGCACACGGCGACCACCGCCAGTACCAGCAGCAACAGTTCAGTTGGGGGCAGCAGGCTCGCACTCAGCGCGGCAACCAGCAGCATCATGAGCCCGACGGCCGCGACCGGAATGATCTCGGCCAGAATGCGCCGCACCCCGAAGGCCGCGCTGCCGGAAGCAGCCAACCCGAGCGAGGCTTCCACGAGGATCATGCTGAGTGCCTTGAATTTGCGATAGGCTGCGATGAGGAACGGCAGCGACAACAGGCAGGCGCTGCCCCATACCAGCGCCTTGCGGGTTTCGAGCACCGGCAACCATCTATCCAGCAAACCCGATTCCGGTCCAGCCACGTAGGCGCCGCTCAGGAAGATTGCTGCCACAATACTGAAGTTCACCAGCACGTGCACGAGAATGCGCCGCACCCAGCTCGCCACCTGGCTGCGGTCGTGTCCATGCTGGATTCCCTGCAGCCACATCGTGTAGAGGTTGAAGAAGCGCGTTACGGGCTGGGGCGTGATGGCGTCAAGCGCGCGTGTCATGGGATCGGCGGCGCGAATGAGATAGGGGGTGAGAAAGGTCGTAATGACGGCCACCGCCACTGCGATGGGAAACAGAAAATCACTCGTGACCTTCAACGTGACACCGAGTGCCGCAATGATGAACGAGAACTCGCCAATCTGCGCAAGCGCAACGCCGACCTGCATGGAGGTGCGCCCATCGTGACCGGCAAGGTGTGTACCGAGGGCCCTCGTGACGACCTTGCCGAGCACGACCGCGAGGGTAATGACTGCGACGGGCATGGCATGCTCGAAAATTACGCGAGGATCAATCAGCAGGCCGACCGCCACGAAGAAAATGGCACTGAAGGTGTCGCGCAGCGGTGCAATGAGGCGCTCGATCTGTTTCAGTTCGCGCGATTCCGCCATCACGGCGCCAATCACGAAGGCACCGAGCGCGACGCTGTAATCAAGCTTGACGACCAGCAGGCAGAATCCGAACGCAAGACCGAGCACGGTGATGAGCAACATCTCGTCGCTGCGGAAGCGCGCGACGAAGGTAAGGAGGCGAGGCACGATTAGGATGCCGAGCCCCAGCGCCACCACCAGGAAAATCGCGAGTCGGAGTAGCGTTGCCGCTACCACTGCGGCATCCAGGGTACCGTGGCCAGCAACGCTTGAAAGTAGCGCAATGATGGCGATTGCGAGAATGTCCTCGACGATCAGGATGCCGAAGCAGAGCTGCGCGAATCGTTCGCGTTTGAGCCCGAGCTCTTCCAGCGCCTTGACTGTGATCGTGGTCGAGGAGATCGAGAGCATCGCACCGAGGAACAGGGCGTCGATGTTGCTCCAGCCGAAATGGCGGCCGATTTCGTAGCCGAGCCATGTCATCAGAATGATTTCGGTGAGCGCGGCGATGATGGCGGTGGCGCCGACCCGCGTGAGCTTGCGCCAGCTGAATTCCAGTCCAAGGGAAAGCAGCAGGAACACCACGCCGAGCTCCGCGAGCGTTCGGATCGTGTCCTCGCTGCTGATCAGGCCTGCGGGCGGGGTATGCGGGCCAATGATGAGTCCGGCGACGATGTAGCCCAGCACCACCGGCTGTTTGAAGCGGTGGAAGAGAACCGTTACCACGCCGGCTACCAGCATGATGACGGCGAGGTCCTGAATGAAATCGGTCGTGTGCATGCATCACTATTCGGTACGCCTGACTGCCATCTTAGCGGGGATTGCGGCCCACGCGCAGGGGCCTTGCAAGTCGTCGCCCAGCGTGCCTACTCTGCGTGGGACGCTCCGAACGCCGTATACTTATGCGATGTCTTGCGCAGTGACTATGCGGGCGCGCCGCCTATTTGCGGTCATCGTTCTCGCTGCCCTCGCTCCTGTGGCGCTGGCGCAGCAGCGCGGCGCACAGGAGGCGATCGCTGCTGCCCATCCCGTCGCAACCGCCGCGGGCCTCTCGATTCTTGATCAGGGGGGCAATGCGTTCGATGCCGCGGTCGCTGTAAGCGCCACGCTCGCGGTCGTGGAGCCATACAGTTCGGGGCTCGGAGGCGGCGGCTTCTGGCTTCTCTATCGGGCGCGTGATTCGCGCTATGTGATGGTCGATGGGCGCGAAGTCGCGCCGCGCAGGGCGCGCGCGTGGATGTACCAGGATGAGCGCGGCGAGATCATTCCCGGGCGTTCGATCGATGGCGTACTGGCCGCCGGTATTCCGGGACAGCCTGCGGCGCTGGTTCATCTGGCCGAGCGCTATGGAAGGTTGCCGCTCGCGACATCGCTCGCGCCGGCCATCCGCGCGGCGCGCGACGGATTCGAGGTCGGCCCCGCCTATCAGCGCGTCGCGCGGTTCCGGTCGGGGGTCCTGCGCGCGTCGATGCCCGCGGCAGCTGTGTTTCTTAAGAATGGTGAAGTGCCGCCGCTCGGTCATCGCATCATCCAGGTGGAGCTGGCACGTACACTCGAGCGTCTAGCGTTGGGCGGCCATGCGGGCTTCTACGCGGGCCCGCTGGCCAAGCAACTAGTCGGTGGTGTGCGAGCGGCGGGAGGCATTTGGTCACTTGAGGATTTGCGCGACTATCGCGTCATCGAGCGAGAACCCGTCGTCGGCACCTTTCGCGGAACACGAATTATCTCCGCGCCGCCGCCTTCCTCGGGCGGCGTGGCATTGCTCACCATGCTCAATATTCTCGATGGTTATCCACAGGCTGGATTCTCCTCGTTGAGTGGCAAGCATCTGCTTGTCGAAGCGATGCGCCGCGCTTATCGGGATCGGGCCGAATTTCTGGGCGATCCGGATTTCGTGACGGTACCGATTCAATGGCTTACCAGTAGCGCGCACGCGGCAGCGTTGCGCAAGTCAATCCGGCTCCATGCGGCGACGCCGAGTGCGGATCTCCCCGCCGCCACGATGGCAGAGAGCGGCCGTCACACGACGCACTTCTCCATTCAGGACAGGGAGGGCAATCGCGTGGCGGCGACGCTTAGCATCAATTACCCGTTCGGCTCGGGCTTTGTCCCGCCGGATACGGGCGTGTTGCTGAACGACGAAATGGACGACTTCGCGTCGAAGCCAGGCGCGCCCAACGTCTACGGTCTGATAGGCGCGCAGGCAAATGCCATCGCACCCGGCAAGCGCATGCTCTCCAGCATGAGCCCGACCTTCGTCGAAACTCAGAACCGCGTCGCCATTCTCGGTACACCTGGCGGCAGCCGCATCATCACGATGGTCTTGCACGGTATCCTGGGCGTAATGGACGGCAAGTCCGCCGAGGAGATCGTTCGAGCGCCGCGCTTTCACCATCAGTACCTGCCGGACGTGGTTCAATTCGAGCCAGGAGCGCTGAGCGACGGCGACCAGTCGGGATTGGCGCGAATCGGGCATCTGCTCAAGCCGCTGGATGAGCGCTACGGCAACATGCAGGCCGTCATCTTCGACAGGAAGGCCGGAGTGCTTGAAGCGGCGAGTGATCCGCGCGGAGAAGGGCAGGCGATTGTGCGCTAGGAAAAACCAAGGCCGCCCGACGGGCGGCCTTGGTTTCGGAGTGGTGGAGGTGGCGGGAATTGAACCCGCGTCCGCAAGCCCTACGGCTCCGGTTCTACATGCGTAGTCTGTCTTTTATTTGACGCCTCGCTCCCCGGCAGACAGGGTCATCGACGCGCTTAGCCTGCTTGGTTTTAGCACCGGCCTAACAGGCACAAGCCGATGCGATCCCGTAAAGATGACCCCTCGATTCCAGCCTACGGGCTCAGCGCGGGCGAGAGGCTAGCGGGTTTTAGGCCGCCAGAGCGTAGTTGTCGTCGTTGGCAACTATTGGTTTGCAGCTGGATTTACGAGGAGATCTGCACCTCGGCATGCCCCAGAGATTTCGTGACCCACGTCGAAGCCGTGTCACCCCCGAAGTCGAATACAGTATAACGAACTGTGACGTTTGATGGGGCCGCGGCTCAGAAGTTCCAAATGCTTGAACCACTTACGTGTTGGCAAGTCAGCTGCGGCCGGAAATTCCCAGTGTAGGCCCTGCCGGATTCTTGGCTCATCCCGAACGGTTCAGCGCGACTTCAGGGCGCGCTGCATCTCGCGTTGCGTTTCGCGCTTCTTGAGATCGGCGCGCTTGTCAGGGGCCTGCTTGCCACGACCCAGTCCCACCAGGAGTTTCGCGCGACCGCGCTGCCAGTACAGTTCGAGCGGAACCAGCGTGTAGCCTTTGCGCTCGACGGCACCGATGAGCTTGTTCAGCTCCTCGCGGTGCAGCAGCAACTTGCGCGCGCGCGTCGGGTTAGCGTTGACGTGTGTCGAGGCCTGCGCCAGTGGTGAAATGTGCGCACCGACGAGCAAGGCCTCGCCGCTCTGCAGGATGACATAGCCTTCCTTTAGTTGCGCACGACCAGCGCGCAGACTCTTGACCTCCCAACCCTGCAGGGCGAGACCCGCCTCGTACTTGTCCTCGATGAAGTAGTCGTGCCAGGCCTTGCGGTTCTGGGCGATGACGCGACTCGGTTCCTCGGCTTTCTTCTTGCTCATGTACCGCTGGCGGATGGCGGGAGTTGCGGGATTATACCGCATGCCGGCATATGGTCTGGCACGCCATCGATACACCTGTAACTGATTTCGCCGTGCGGTCCGCGGCTCGTGCATGGACAGGGCTGGCAGCCTGTGCGAGAGTCCTGCCGACCTGACGACTGGTGTCGCTCATGCATTCTCGTCGCGCTCGGCAATGTTGTTCGAGGCCCACCGCAGATGATTGGTGCAGTTAAGTTGCGGTTTCGTCGACCGCCAGATCCGCCGAAGCGGCGCGGCGCTGCGCACGCCATCACTGATCAACACTGGTCCTCGCCACGGACGATGATCCTGGCCGCGGGTGGCGCGGCAATCGGTTTCAATAATTTCTGGCAGTTTCCGTCGCTTCTGCGCGAACATGGCGGCGCGGTCTTTCTTGTCGCCTATCTCTTTTGTGTATTGGTGATCGGGCTGCCGTTGCTCACAGCGGAGTTCATGCTCGGGCAGCAGGGCCAAGGTTCGCCGGTCAGCACCTTTCGCCGTTTGGCGCAGCGTGTGCGGGCAGACAGAAACTGGACGCTAGTTGGCGTGCTCTGCGTGCTGGCAGGTTTCCTGGTTCTGTCGTACCTGAGCGTAATCGCCGGATGGACGCTCGCGTTCACGGCTCGCGCGGCGCTCGGCGAGTTCGTCGGCCAAACAGCCGATGGAATCGCGAGCATTTTCGGTGCATTGGTGCGTGATCCGGAAAAGCAGCTGTTCTGGTACACGCTGTTCGTGCTGTCTCTTATCCCGGTGGCCGGGCGGGGAGTTCGCATGGGGCTCGAGGCGTCCGTGCGGGTGGCAGTGCCGCTGCTCTTGGTGCTACTCGGCGCGCTGGTTGCTTACGCCGCCGCCATGGACCGTTCGCTCCAATCGCTCGAGCAGTTCCTGGTGCTCGATTTCACGCGTTTTACCTGGCACAGCATGTTGTACGCCATGACCCAGGCGTTCTTCAGTCTCGGGCTTGGGGCCGGGGTCATGATGATGTTTGGTGCCTATGCGCATCACGAGCTGAAAGTGGCCCGCGTGGCGTTTTGGGTCGTGGCAATCGACGTTTCGGTTGGGTTGGTCGCGGCATTTGTGATTGGCGCGGTCCTGACCATCGGCGCGGTCGAGATGGCCTCAGGGCCACGACTGTTGTTTCAGCAGTTGCCTCTCGCCTTCGATCACCTGCCGCTCGGGCGTATGGCATCCACACTGTTCTTTCTGGTGCTGGTGATGTCTGCCTGGGTATCCGGGATCGCCTTTTTCGAGCCGGTCGTGGCCTGGGTTGCCGAGCGGCGCGACGGGTCGCGTTGGCGAAGTGCCTGGACCTGCGGCGCCGCGCTCTGGGCGACAGGATTGGTCATGATGCTTTCATTTCATCCCTGGGCATTCAGCTTCCGTTTTTTCGATACGGTCAAGAAGCTTGGCCTTTTTGACGTTGCACAAATCCTCACATCCCAGGCGTTGATGCCGGTCGCGGGGATCTTCATCGCGCTGTTTGCGGGATGGCGGATACGAGTCTCGCAGTCGCGCGAGGCGCTGGCGATGCAATCGCCCTGTCTGTTTGACGCCTGGTTGTGGCTCGCGCGGCTCGTAACTCCGGTATTGCTTGTCTTGATGCTGATCAACCTCAATCAGCTCTACGCATGACCACCATCCACCGTTCAGCCATTGTCCCCTACAGTGCGCACGACATGTACACGCTCGTGGCGGACATCGGCGCCTACCGCGAATTCCTGCCATGGTGCGGGGGAGCGCGTGTTCTCTCGTCCAAGGATGGCGAGGTAATCGCCTCAATCGATATTGCCTACAAGGGCGTGCACAAGAGTTTCACGACACGCAATCACCTTCAGGTCGACAAGATCATCGAGATGCGCCTGCTCGACGGACCGTTTAGTCATTTACACGGCGTCTGGCAGTTCACCGCCCTGGACGAGCAGGCCAGCAAGATCTCGCTTGATATGGAATTTGCAGTGGCGAACCGGCTCATGTCGCTGGCGATTACACCGGTCTTCACCACGATCTCGAACCAGTTGGTTGATTGTTTCCGCCAGCGCGCCGATGCGCTCTTCGGCAAGCAGCGTTGAAGCCATCGGACGACACTGCAGTAACGGTGGCCTACGCGCCTTCTCCGAACGAACAGCGGATTGTGCAGATTCGGGTTCCGCGCGGCAGCACGGTACAGGAGGCAATCCGCGCCAGCGGGCTGCTGGACGCTTTTTGGACCATCGATCCTGCGCAACTTGCGGTTGGCATCTTCGGCGAGCGTGTGCCGCTTGATCGCTGCGTAGAAGATGGCGATCGTGTGGAGATCTACCGTCCGCTGCTGGCGGATCCGAAGGACGCACGCCGCCGGCGCGCGAAGCGCGGACCGAGGGGCTAGGGCGTCGCCGGGCTGGGAGCCGATGGGGGCGGTGTCGGTCCGCCAGTCCCGGTTGCCGGCGTCCCCGTCGGTTGCGGCGTGGGGGGTACGACGTCGCCCTCCACGCGGGCGAGGACGTCGTTTTCAAAGTAAACGGTCAGCAGGCGCTGCTCGCCCCTGGTCTCGCCGGTTTTCTTTAGATAGAAGTAGTAATCCCATCGATCGGGATGAAACGTGTCAGCAACGAGCGGCGTACCGAGAACGAAACGCACCTGATTGCGCGTCATTCCGAGCTTGAGTTTTTCCACCATCTCCTGGGTCACGGCATTCCCCTGCTGCAATTCGGGGAGATAGACGCTTAGGCAGCCGGAACTCAGCGCAGCAATGAACAGCAGTAGGGCAAGACGGGGAAGCACGATTGGGAATCCGGGATGGGCTGGATTAAACTCGCGGCATCTTACCTTAATGGCCCGCAGTTCGTAATCGCCCGGGCGAGAACCGATGAACGAGAATCCGGACCAGATTCCCAGCGATCTGAAGAAGGCCGGCCTCAAGGCCACCCTTCCGCGTATCAGGATCCTTAATATCCTGGAGCATTCAGCCCAGCGTCACGTGACGGCTGAGGATGTCTATCGGGAGTTGGTGCAGGCGGGCGAGGAGGTTGGACTTGCCACGGTCTACCGGGTGCTGACTCAGTTCGAGCAGGCCGGACTGGTGATCCGCCACAACTTCGAGGGCGACCGTTCGGTTTTCGAGATAAATCAGGGCGGGCATCATGACCATCTGGTGTGCGTTGAATGCGGCAAGGTCTTCGAGTTCCACGATCCGACCATCGAGGAGCGCCAGCGCAAGGTGGCTGAAAAGGCCGGCTTTATCATGCAGGAGCATTCGCTCCACCTGTACGGCGTTTGCGAGGGCATGAAGAAGCGCGGGAAGTGCTCGAAGAAGTGAGCTAGCTTGCGGTACTCCCTTTCCTGGATGGCCGCAATGCGGCAGTGATACGCGGAGTGAGGAGAGCGAGAGCAATCTTTTCGGTAGCTCAAATGTGAAAGACCGTCGTTTTTCCTGAACGGCGAATCGAGATCTGACAACAGGAGGTCCCGCATGTTCTTCAAGGGTGTGCCCTTGTTTTCAGGACTGAGCGATTCCGATCACAACCTGTTGTTGCAGGTGGCGCAGCGGCGCACGTACCCGCGTCAGACCCTCCTTATTCAGCAAAATGATCCGGGAGAACGTTTCTATCTTCTTCGCAAGGGCCGGGCAAAGGTTCATGTCACCGAGGACAGCGGGCGCGAGGTGATCCTCGCGATTCTCGGTCCGGGCGATTTCCTTGGGGAACTGGCCCTGATCGACGACGCCCCGTGCTCGGCGAGCGTCACAACGCTCGAGGAAAGCGAATTCGTATCAATCGGCAAGGCGGAGTTCCGCAAAGTGCTTGCCTCGTCCTCGGGCATGGGGCTCAGTCTGCTCAGATCTCTTACTGGTCGCCTGCGCGAGGCCGATCGACAAATCGAATCGCTGGCGCTCAAGGACGTGCAGGCCCGCGTCGAGCAGGCCCTGCACTCGCTGGCGGAGCGGGTCGGTGACGAACTGGTCATCCCCTCGCATATTACCCATCGTGACATCGCCGCCATGGTTGGCGCCACACGGGAGGCGGTGACGCGCGTCTTCCGTATCCTCGAGGAAAAGGGGGTGGTGCGCGTCTCCGGACGAAGAATTACGATTGTTTCGGCATCCGGCGCTTCCTCCGCTTGAACGTCCCCTCCGGATTGGCGATCTACCTCGCCAAACCGGAGATTCCTCGTTTGTATTGGTGAGCCGGATCACCAATTTCCGAAGACGCTTGTTGATTTGGTGAACCAGATCACCGGGCACGTTTCTCCCTTCTCGTAGACTGGTTTCAATGCCTCGGCAGTATTGTACGAGCCGGTGGCAGGCCCGAAGAGCAACGAAACCATTGAAAGGAGAGCTGCCATGAAGAAGACCATTTTCGCCGTTAGCCTCAGCGTCATTACCACCTTTGCCGCGACCCAGGTGCTGGCCGAGCAATCGTGCGACGGTTATGACGAAGGCAATCAGTCATTGCAGGTCTGTCGGTTGACCGACGTACACCAGGAAGCACCGGTCGTAGTCGCGCGATCGGAGCGCCTTTCCAGCGGGTCTAACGCAAGGGAGTCGATTGATTGCTTCTACAAAGCCAACCAGTCGTTGCAGGTCTGTCAACTGACGGACATACACCAGGAAGCACCGGTCGTAGTCGCGCGATCGGAGCGCCTTTCCAGCGGGTCCTCGGCCGACGATTCAGCCAACTGCCTGTAAGGAAGTGCGTTGTGGGGATGCAGCTCGCGCGTCTGACCCATGTGGTCGTGTTCCACGGCAGACCGCAACAGACCGCGAGCTGCGCCCGCCGCGGGAATGGAAGGTGGTTTCGGGCAGATACCGACAAACGCGGCGCTGAGCGCTATTGCAGCGATCCGCCGCCGCGCCGCCCTGCAGCGGCCCCGATCAAGCTCGCGACGGCGAGCGTCCAGACAACGAGCGGTCCGGTAGGCAGGTCCCACAACGCAGAGACGGCAATTCCAGCAGCGAACCCGACCGCGCCAATGGCGTAGCCTGCCCAGATGGCGCGAGCGCCGGCGAGGCGGTAGGCCCCGAGCGCCGGCACGATGAGGCTGGCAAACACCAAATACACTCCCACCAGTTGCACCGACGCCGTCACCGCCAACGCGAACATTGCGTAGAAGCCGATGCGTCCCAGGCGCTCCCGCGCGCCGAACCAAAGCGCGAGAATGACCGCGGTGAGCAGGGCGACAGGTAGCAACTGCACGTAGCTTACCCACAAGATCTGTCCGACCAGAAGGTCCTTGAGATGTTCGCCTCCGTGCGGGTTATTCGCGAGTAGCAGGATCCCGGCACAGGCGGCAAGTACGAACAGCACGCCGATCAATGCCTCCTGCACCTCGGGCCAACGCTTCTCGGTGAAGGTGAGCAGCAACGCGCCGAGCAGCGCCGCGACCACGGCCGCGATCTGCACGGCAATTCGCTGCGGCTCCCAGCCCAGGGCATCGGCAGCAACAACGCCGAGACCCGCGATCTGTGCGATCGCGAGGTCGATGAACACGATGCCACGCGCCAGCACCTGCTGACCCATCGGCACGTGCGTGGCGAGCACCAGCAGGCCCGCCAGAAACGCGGGGCCAAGAATGCTGAGGTCGAGCGCGTCGACGCTCACTTGAGCGCTCCCAGCAAACGCTCCACGGTATCGTCAAACAATCCGAACAGGTCTTTCGCCTTGTCCGAGCCACCTACCGTGAACGGAACCATGACGGCGGGAATCTTGGCGCGGTTCGCGAGCCATTCCGAGGCGCGGGCGTCGTCATAGGGGGTGCGAATCACCATGCGCGCCGGTTCGCGCTTCAGTTGCGTCAGTATTTTTTCGAGATGTGTGGCTGTCGGTTCGACGCCGGGCTTTGGTTCGAGCTCCGCGATCTCGCGCATTCCCAGCCAGGCGTTCAGGTACGCCCAGCTCTTGTGGTGCGAGACTATGTTCGCGCCGCGCAGCGGTGCGGCCTCCTTCTGCCAGCGCTCGATCGCGGCACTCCATCGCTTGGCAAAGTCCCGTTGGCGCGCCTGATAGAAGGGCGCATTGACCGGATCGATTTCCCCCAGCCGCTGTGACAGTGCAGTGGCCACGCGGCCGATGTTACGCGGGTCTGTCTGGATGTGCGGATTGCCGCCGGGGTGCACATCGCCGGCGGCGCGATCCAGGCGCGTAGGGATCTCCAGTTTCGGCACATAGTTCGCCGCTTCGAAGTAACCGGGTTTGCCCGGCTGAATCGCGTCATTTCCCGATTGCCGCAGTACGATCGGTAGCCAGCCGATCTCGAGTTCCGCGCCGGTGCACACGACCAGGTTCGAACGTCGCGCCTGCGCCAGCAGGCTGGGTTTCGCCTGCACACGGTGCGGATCCTGAAACGGGTTGGTGGCCACATAGGCCGATACACGATCGCCCCCGAGCTCCTGCACAAGCGCGCCCCATTCGGGTTCGCAGGTGAAGACATTGATCGCCGCGGCCTGCTGAGCAAAGCCCAGCGTTGCCGCGGTCAGTAAAAAGCCAAGCACGTTTTTCATGTTGAGTATTCCTTGAAATCAGAACTGGTGGGCGCCGTGGGCACCTAGGCTCATCTGGTATTGCACGAACCACTGCCTGTCTGTCACATCCTCGCGCGACTGGTCGAGCGCATATTGCACGCGGATACGACTGAACTCGCTCAGGTTGTAGTCGAGCATGACGGTGTTCTTCGATGGATTGAAATCCGGTCGCGCGAGGTTCGAGCCGTTGGATGAGAAATCTACCGTTCCCTGATCCAGGCGCTCAGTCCGCAACCCTACGCGCCAATAGGGCATGAATTGATAGACACCTTGTATGTACCATCCGGATTGTCTTGCGTCGTACGATGCGGTGTTCGTGGCGCCCAGTGCGCCGTCCGAATCATAGGTGAGATCGCCGTGCTCCTGGCGCCGCATGTATTCCGCCTGCAATTTGAAGTTCGTTTGAGATGGATTCCCGTTCGGCGCGTACTTCCAAACGAAATCGGCGATCCACAGGCGGGTGTCGCCACTGAAACTGTTGGTCACCGCGGTGCCGGCGATATTCATATCGGACAATTCCTGGTCCTGCGGCGAGGTTCCCAGCCACGACAGCCCGGCACGCCAGCTGTGGCTCGCACCGATGTCACCGCCCACGTGCGCGAACACGGTACCGGCGCCGAAACCATTCTTGTCGCGGTCGCTGCCCGGATACGGGCGGCCGCGCCCGAGTTCCGAGCCGAGTTCAAGAAAAATGTCGGTCGGCGCGAGCCATTTCACCTGTATTCCGTCGTCGCCGAACTGCGTGCCAAGGAATGCCTGGTAGGCGAGCGGCGCATCCACGAAATCCCAGGTGTGAGCGTGTTGGGAATTCAGGTAACCAATGCCCGAGTAAAACCGGCCGGCCTTGATCGTGAGCCCATGCGACAGGGCGGTCGTTTGCACAAATGCCTCTTCCACTGACGCCGTGTTGTCCGGGGCGATCGCGTAAGTCAGCATCCCGTAGAAGTAAGGGTCGATGCTGGCGTAAAGCGCGATTTCGCTCTCCGCGAGGCTAACACCACGCTGGCCCGGGCCGAGTTCGGCGCCGGACGGAAGCGGGAAACCGCTGATGCGGTAGTTGGCGGGATCCTGCGAGAGGTTGGCATAAAGGCCCGAAAGGATCAGCGAGATGCCGGGATTGAAACTGTTGGCTGCCGTCGCCGGCGCAGGCGGCGGCGTTGACTCCAGTTGTTTGACGCGTTCTTCGAGCGACTGCAGGCGTTGCTCGTTGCCTGGTTCCGCGTGCGTTTCGGCTGCCGGGGTCGGATTGTCGCTTGCGGCGGCGAGTGCCGTGCCCGGCGCCATAACGGCCGCCGTGACGGCGACAAACAGGATTCTTCGCAACATGATGCCTCTTCCGAAATGATTGGGTGAACGGCCACCTGGGTTGCACGGGTCGGATACCCCGAGCGGTCCAGGTCTGGTCGGGTCAACAACGGGTCGCCCAATCCTGAAACAGAACCCTTTGGCAAACGGTGCTAGTAGCGATCAAGCGGAGAGTCTTGCCTTGTCGCTTCGGGCTCCGCGCTCAAATGAGCATTTGCCTTGGGAATGGGGCGTTAGATTTCGGAAGCGATCGGCGGGCCGCGAACCGAGTTGGCGCGGAATTCCTGGCGGAGCTGTGCGGGGAGGGAGACTGGCGGTACATGAAATTCGGGTACGCCGGCGTCTACCAAGACGCATGCAGAAGGCGGCGGGCCGCTCGGATGAGCTGCAAAGAGACACAGTGCGCAGGAGGTGTCGAGCTTGTCGGCATCATGCCCAACGGCGTGTGCCAGTGTGCCAATTTGCGTGAGAAGCAGCAGGGCCGCCAATCCGGCGGTTAGGTGCAGTTTGAGCGAGCGGCGGCGCGGCACGATGCGCATTATCGCGCGATCCCTGGGTTCGTAGGCAAGCGGTTCATGCGGTGTGCTTGGTCTCGGCGATCTCGCGCAGCACGGCAATTTCGTCGCAATGGTTGTACTTGTAGCATTTTACGCAAACGCTCCAGAC
Organism: Acidithiobacillales bacterium SM1_46; assembly: GCA_001304215.1. GTDB lineage: Bacteria > Pseudomonadota > Gammaproteobacteria > Acidiferrobacterales > Sulfurifustaceae > SM1-46. Next base: position 19,457 of record LJVB01000011.1, read on the forward strand.
CTTCTCCGGCAGCGTCTCCTTGGCGACGGTCCGAAATCCGAGCTTTTGAAAGAAGTCCGGCACATAGGTCAGTGCCATGATGCGCTTGAGACCGATGATGCGCGCCTCCTCCACAATGCGATCGACCAGCATGCGCCCGAAGCCGCGATTCTTGTAGCCATCTGCCACGACCAGTGAGCGCACCTCGCCAAGATTCTCGGTAAAAATCTCGAGTGCGCCGCATCCGACCAGCCTGCCATCGATGTCGATGACAAAGAAGTCACGTAAGTGCCGGTAAAGCTCCGACATCGAGCGCGGTAGCAGGTTTCCCTGCGACGCATAGATTTCGAGCAGGTGGTGGATCTCCGGCACATCGGCTATCGCGGCCGGCCGGACGTCCGCCACGCTTGCCGCGGACACCGATTCAGGCCGTGGCGCGCGCAAGCATGTCCTCCGCGTGGGCGAGTGTCTGTTTGCTGATCTCGATGCCACCGATCATGCGCGCAATCTCCTTGACGCGATCGGTGCCGCTGAGCGGTTGAATCTCCGTGGTCGTGGTCTTGCCGGTAGTGTGCTTGATCACCGCGAGATGCGCGTGGCCAAGTGCCGCGACTTGCGCCAGATGGGTGATTACCAGCACCTGACGGTTATCGCCGAGCGTGCGAAGCTTCTGTCCCACGATCTCCGCCACACGCCCGCCAACGCCGACATCCACCTCGTCAAATATGAGCGTCGGGATGCGCCCGAGCGCCGCCGTTACGACCTGGAGCGCGAGCGAGATGCGCGAGAGCTCGCCACCCGAGGCGACTTTGGCAAGCGGTTTGGGCGGTTGGCCGGGATTGGCGCTGACAACGAATTCGACGCGTTCGAGCCCGTGCGCGCTCAGCTCGCCATCTGGCAGTGGGGTCACCAACACCTCGAAGCGCCCACCGGGCATGCCGAGTTCCTGCATGCGCGCGGTCACGGTTTCGGCAAGCTTCTTGGATACGCGCTCCCGGCCTTTCGTGATCTCGCCGGCGGCGGCGAGATATTGCTTGCGGGCATCAGCCAGTTGCACCTCGAGCTTGGCCACATTGGTGTCAAAATGCTCTATGTCGTCGAGCTCGGTGCGCAGTCTCACCGACAGCGCAGGAAGCTCCTGCGGCGTGACGCGATGCTTGCGCGCCAGCGCATCGATCGATCCGATCCGCTCCTCGAGCCACGCGAGCCGGCTTGGATCCAGCTCGAGATCATCCAGATACTGATGCAGCTGCGAGGCGGCTTCGTCGATCTGGATGGACGCTTCGTTCAGCAGGGCAGCGATAGCGCCGAGGCGCGCGTCGTACTGACTGAGGGCCTCGAGTCGTGCCATTGCGCGCCCGATGTTGCCCGCTACGGACTGTTCGTCGTCGTCATAAATCGCCTGCGCCACGGCTTGGGTGCCCTCGAGCAGCTGCGCGCCATGCGCGAGCCGCGCGTGTTCCTCTTCGAGCGCTGGAATTTCCTCCACCGTAAGCTTGAGCACTTCCAGCTCATTGACCTGGTAGCGCAGCAGCTCGAGACGCGCAGTGCGATCGGCGGATTCGCGTCGCAGCGTTGAGAGGCGCTCCTCGATTTCGCGCATGGCTCGGTAGAGACCGGCTAGGGCCTCAACCTTTTGGGACAGGCCCGCATAGTCATCGAGCGTTTGGCGCTGGGCATCACGTTTGAGCAGCGACTGATGTTCATGTTGCCCATGGATGTCCACCAGCAGCTCACCGAGTTCGCGCAGTTGCTGAATGGGTACCGGCCGACCGTTAATGTAGCCCTTTGAGGGTTTGTCGGTCTCGAGCACGCGCCGTAGCACGCATTCGCGGTCCTCGAAGAGTTCCTGGGCCTTGAGCCAGCGCGCGGCATCCGAATCGGGCTTGAGGGTAAAACTGGCTGACACTTCGGCGCGGTTCGCACCGTGGCGAATGACGCCTACATCGGCGCGCTCTCCCAGCGCCAGGGCAAGGGCGTCGATCATGATTGATTTGCCGGCGCCGGTTTCGCCAGTGACCACCGTGAGGCCATCCGCCAGGGCGATTTCGAGCGTCTTGACGATCGCGAAGTCGCGAATGTGCAGGTCCGTCAGCATGCCGGTCTACTTGCCCCAGAACAGTTTGGCGCGCAAGACGTCGAAATGACTCCGGTTCACGGGATGGAGCAGCTCTACCGGATTCTCGGCACGCCGCACGTAGATGCGGTCAGCAACCTCGAGCGGAAAATTCACTTGCCCGTCACAGGTGACGCGCGCCTGCGCCGGCTGCCCGATGATGACGATCTCGACTGTGCTATCGCTCGATACCACGATCGGACGGAAGGAGAGCGTGTGCGGGCAGATTGGCACGAGGGAAATGGCGGCGAGCGTCGGGTGCAGGATTGGTCCGCCGGCCGACATCGCGTACGCCGTCGAACCGGTGGGGCTTGAGACGATAATGCCGTCGGCGCGGCTGTCGATCACAAACTCGCCACCGAGATAGATCTCGAATTCGATCAGTCTCGCGATTTCGCCCTTGCTGATCACGACGTCGTTCAGTGCGTTGCCTTCCTGAACGATCTTGCCCTTGCGCATGATCTCGACATGCAGCAGGAGGCGCCGCTCGAGCTGATAGTCGCCATCCAGAATGCGTCCGATCTGATCGCCCATGACGTCGGGCGTGATGTCCGCGAGAAAGCCGAGCCGCCCGAGGTTCACGCCAATGATCGGTACCCCGCACGGCGCCATTTGGCGGGCCACGTGGAGCAACGTGCCATCCCCGCCGATTACGATCGCGAGGTCGATGGTCGTGCACAGGGCCGCGAGCGGCTTGGCCGGCGCGACTTGCTCGGGCAGGAGGCGCGAAGTGTCCTCGTCGATCAGTACGCGGATACCGCGCTCGGCGAGGATCTTGTGCAGCCGCAGCACATGTCCCACCACCGATTCGTCCTGGTACTTGCCAAAGAGTCCGATGGTCTTGATGGATTTCTTCATGGGGCCATAGCGGTGCCAGCGGTCGCTAAACCTAGCATTTAAGCCGTGATGGGCCAATCGCGCGATGAGCCCGAACGGTCCCTTGGCACTCGCCATGCGCGAGTGCTAAAGTTGCTCGACGAGGTGGTCAAGCATGTCGTTGTCTCCCCGAGCCGAACTACTCCTGAAGGCCCTGATCGAGCGCTATATCGCGGACGGTCAGCCGGTCGGTTCGCGCACGCTTGCGCGCCAAGCCGGGCTCGATCTTTCCCCCGCGACGGTGCGCAATGTCATGGCGGATCTCGAGGAGATGGGCCTCATCCGCTCACCGCATACCTCGGCCGGGCGCGTGCCGACAGAAAAGGGGTACCGGCTATTCGTTGACTCGTTGCTCAAGGTGCAGCCGCTCGACACAATCGAGCTGCGACGCCTCCAAGATGAGCTCGACTTTCACCAGAATCCACAGCAACTCATTGAGTCGGCCTCGCATATGTTGTCGGACGTGAGCCGACTCGCGGGGATCGTCATGGTCCCGCGGCGCGACGAGCAGACCTCCCTGCGCCAGATCGAATTCGTGCCGTTGTCGGGCGGACGCATCCTGGTGATCCTGGTGACGCAGGACGGCCAGGTACATAACCGCATCGTCGTGCCGGAACGCGACTACAGCGCATCCGAGCTTACCCAGGCTGCCAATTGCTTCAACGAGACCTATGCCGGTCGCGCCATGAGCGATGTGCGCCACGCGTTGCTTGCCGAGATGCAACAGGCAAGTGACGACATGCAGCGAATCCTCACCATGGCGGTCAGCATGGCGCGCCAGGCGTTTGCCCCGGGTGCGGAAGGGTCTGACGCGCTGGTGGTCCACGGTGAGTCGAACCTAATGGACTTTCCGGAGCTTGGAGACGTCCGTCGCCTGCGCCGATTGTTCGACGCATTCAACGCCAAACGCGACCTGTTGCATTTGCTGGACCGCAGCATGCGAGCGGGCGGAATAAAGATTTTCATTGGCAGCGAGTCGGGGCACGAAGTTCTTACGGAGTGCAGCGTGGTAACGGCCCCGTTTAGTGTCGAAGGTCAGATCGTCGGCACACTGGGCGTGATTGGTCCGACCCGCATGGCCTACCAGCAAGTGATCCCGATTGTGGACATAACCGCTCGGCTGCTATCGAGCGCCCTCTCGTTGACGGACCGCGGCACCCGGCTTGAAAGCTGAAAGCCGCGGCCCCACTTCGAAAAAGTCCCTCAAGTTTGTCTGGAGATGAATGGCGTGACGACGTCGCCTGATGAATCCGTGCAGAAGAATGGCACCGCCCCCGAACAGCCAGCCGGGGAGCTGCCGGCGCCAGAAGTGTCGGCGCTCGAGAAGGAGCTAGAGGAAGTGCGCGCGCAGGCGACGGAAAATCTGGACAAGTTTCTCCGCGCCAAGGCCGAGACCGACAACGTGCGCCGGCGGGCCGAAAACGAGGTCGCGAGCGCCCACAAATACGCAGTCGACCGGTTCGCCTCTGAAATCATCGCCGTGCGCGATTCGCTCGATCTTGCGCGGGCGGTCGATCTGTCGGCCGCGAATCTCGAAGCGGTGGCAAAGATGCGCGAGGGGCTAGAGCTTACACTCAAGCTGCTCGACGACGTGTTCGGCAAGTTTGGGATCGCCGTGCTGGATCCTGCTGGGGAAAAGTTCGATCCCACGCGCCACCAGGCTATTAGTATGGTGGAATCGGCGGACGTACCTCCCGGAAACGTCGTAACCGTCGTGCAGAAGGGCTATCTACTCCACGATCGCGTGCTGCGCCCCGCAATGGTTGTGGTCTGCAAGGCACCGGCAGGCGAGTAGCCGTGACGGGCCTTGAAACTGCCGGCCTTTAGCCCCATTTCCACAATAACTTAAGGCTTATTTTTTCCGTTCGAGGAACCGCAACATGGGCAAGATTATCGGTATTGACCTGGGTACCACCAATTCCTGCGTGGCGATCATGGAGGGCGGCAAGGCCCGGGTGGTCGAAAACAGCGAAGGTGACCGTACGACGCCATCGGTGGTGGCGTTCGCTGACGATGATCAGGTGCTGATCGGCCAGTCGGCAAAGCGGCAGGCAATTACCAATCCCCAAAATACCCTCTATGCCGTCAAGCGTCTGATCGGCCGCAAATTCGACGAGGAGGTGGTGCAGCGCGATGTGAAGCTCGTGCCGTACAAGATCGTCAAGGCCAAGAATGGGGACGCTTGGGTCGAGGCCCAGGGCAAGCCAATGGCGCCACCCGAAATTTCGGCGCGCGTGTTGCAGAAGATGAAGAAGACCGCCGAGGACTATCTCGGCGAGGCGGTGACGGAGGCTGTGATTACCGTTCCGGCCTATTTCAATGACTCCCAGCGCCAGGCAACCAAGGATGCCGGCAAGATCGCGGGTCTCGAGGTCAAGCGCATCATCAATGAGCCGACCGCGGCTGCGCTCGCCTATGGCATGGACAAGAAGCCGGGCGATTCCAAGATTGCTGTATACGATCTGGGTGGTGGCACGTTCGATATTTCCATCATCGAGATTGCCGAGGTGGACGGCGAGCATCAATTCGAGGTGCTCTCGACCAACGGTGACACCTTTCTCGGTGGCGAGGACTTTGACAAGCGCGTCATCGATTACCTGGCTGACGAATTCAAGAAGGACCAGGGCATTGACCTGCGCGGCGACCCGCTGGCCATGCAGCGTCTGAAGGACGCGGCCGAGAAGGCCAAGATCGAGTTGTCCTCGAACCAGCAGACCGACGTCAATCTGCCGTACGTTACGGCCGACGCCAAAGGTCCGAAGCATCTCAACGTCAAGCTCACCCGCGCCAAGCTCGAGGCGCTGGTCGAAGATCTCATCCAGAAGACCATCGAGCCGTGCCGCGTCGCACTCAAGGACGCTGGCCACAAGGCTTCCGACATTAACGATGTGATTCTGGTTGGTGGCCAGACCCGCATGCCGAAGGTCCAGGAAGTGGTCAAGGAGTTTTTCGGCAAGGAGCCGCGCAAGGACGTGAACCCGGATGAAGCCGTCGCGATCGGTGCGGCCATCCAGGGCGGCGTGCTGGGGGGTGAGGTCAAAGATGTCCTGCTGCTCGACGTCACGCCGCTCTCGCTCGGTATCGAGACGCTCGGTGGCGTCATGACAAAGCTGATTCAGAAGAACACCACCATCCCGACCAAGGCCTCGCAGGTATTCTCGACCGCCGACGACAACCAGGGCGCCGTGACGGTCCATGTCCTGCAGGGTGAGCGCGAGATCGCGGCGGGCAACAAGTCGCTCGGGCGCTTCGATCTCACCGGCATCCCGCCGGCGCCGCGCGGAATGCCACAAATCGAGGTCGGGTTCGACATCGACGCCAACGGTATCCTGCATGTGTCCGCCAGGGACAAGGGCACCGGCAAGGAGAACAAGATTGTCATCAAGGCCGGCTCCGGCCTCACGGAGGAAGAGATCCAGCGCATGGTCAAGGATGCCGAGGCGCATGCCGAGGAAGACCGCAAGGCGCGCGAGTTGGTCGAGACGCGAAACCATGCCGATGGCCTGATTCACACAGTCAACAAGACGCTCAAGGATGCGGGCGACAAGGTGTCGGCTGACGACAAGGACAAGATCGAGGCAGCCATCAAGGCGCTGGAAGAATCGCTTAAGGGCGAGGACAAGGAAGATATCCAGAAGAAGACCGAGGAGCTCATGCAAGCCTCGCACAAGCTCGCCGAGCAGATGTATGCGCAGGCCGGCCAAGCCGCCGGGAGCGAGGGCGCTGCGGCGCAGGCGGAAGGCGCAAGCAAGGCCGAGGCCGGAAAGGAAAATGTCGTCGATGCCGAGTTCGAAGAGGTCAAGGACAACAAGAAGCCCTGAGTAGGACCGCCCGCGCGACTACCGTGTGGGACAAGGCGAGACAGGCGCAGGGTCCCGTACACTGCGCCTTTCTTGCGTTAGCGACGAAGTGCTTGCGAAGTGCAACACGCCAAGTGGCGCGTGACGGAGACCATGGCGAAGCAGGACTACTACGAAACGTTGGGCGTGGCCCGCAACGCCTCGGAGGCCGACATCAAGAAGGCCTACCGGCGGCTTGCGATGAAGCACCATCCGGATCGCAACCCGGGTGACAAGGCGGCTGAAGCCAAGTTCAAGGAGATTCAGCAGGCCTACGAGGTCCTCACGGATGCGCAAAAGCGCGCCGCCTATGATCAGTTCGGGCACGCCGGCGTCGACCCCTCGGCAGCCGGGGGTGCCGGCGGTTTCTACGGCGCGGGCGCGGCAGGTGGCGCGAGCTTTGCCGATATCTTTGGCGATGTGTTCGGCGATATCTTTGGTGCCGGACGTGGCGGACGCCCGGGTGGTGCGTATCGCGGCGCCGACCTGCACTACAGTCTGGAGCTCTCGCTCGAGGATGCGGTCAAGGGCACAGAGGTGCGGATCCGCGTTCCGTCGCACGAAACCTGCGAGGAGTGCAAAGGGTCCGGCGCCAAGCCGGGTACCCACCCGACGCCGTGTCGGACCTGCGGCGGCCACGGCCAGGTGCGGATGCAGCAGGGCTTCTTTTCGATCCAGCAGACCTGTCCCACCTGCCGCGGTAGCGGTAAGGCAATCGAGAGTCCGTGCACGGTCTGTCATGGACAGGGACGCGTGCAGCGTACCAAGACGCTCTCGGTCAAGGTTCCGCCGGGTGTGGACGAGGGTGACCAGATTCGGCTGGCCGGCGAGGGGGAGGCCGGTGAGAACAACGGACCGGCAGGCGATCTCTACGTGCAGGTTCGCCTCAAGGCGCATCCGCTCTTCAAGCGCGAGCGCGATGATCTGTACTGCGAAGTGCCGGTGAGCTTTGCGACCGCCGCGCTCGGCGGCGAGGTCGAGGTGCCGACTCTGGGCGGGCGCGCGAGTATCAAGATTCCGGCCGGTACGCAGAGCGAGAAGGTCTTTCGCCTCCGTGGCAAGGGCGTGCGCAACGTGCGCCACGGCGAGACCGGCGATCTCTACTGCCGCGTGAGCATCGAGACCCCGGTACACCTCACCGACGAGCAGAAGCATCTGGTCGAGGAGCTTGAGGCGTCACTGCGCGCGGGCGGGGCCCGCCACAGCCCGCGCTCGGAGTCCTGGTTCGACAAGATCCGCGAACTTTTTACGTGACCGTGTTGATGGCCGGGCGCCGCCAGGCTGCTCACGGTCATCTCTGGTTTTCGCAGCACTCGCGTCCGCACGATTCGCCGGTTCGCGGCAAATCCTTTATCCTACGAAGCCGGTCCCACGTTGGGTTGCGAATTCCGCATGATCAAGATTGCCATCAGTGGTGCCAGCGGGCGCATGGGTCGCACGCTGATCGAGGCCTGTCATCAGCAGGCTGGCCTGCGGCTGGCCGCTGGCCTGGATCGCACTGGTTCGCCGGCGATCGGGAGCGACGCTGGCGAACTCGCCGGACTGGGGCGGACCGGCACCATCGTGACGGACGACGCGTCCACCGCGATCGCAGCCTGCGACGTGCTGGTGGACTTCACGCGACCCGAGGCCTCGCTCGACTATCTCGCGCTCGTGCGCGAGCACGGTAAGAAGCTCGTCATCGGTACCACCGGATTCGATGACGCCGGCAAGCAGGCTATCCGCGATGCCGCGCGTGACATCGCTGTCGTGTTTGCGCCCAACATGAGCGTTGGGGTCAATCTCTGTTTTCGGCTGCTCGATCTCGCCGCGCGCGTGCTGGGTGAGGATTCGGACATCGAGATCATTGAGGCGCATCATCGGCACAAGGTTGATGCGCCATCGGGGACCGCACTACGCATGGGGGAGGTGGTGGCGCAGGCGCTCGGACGCGATCTCAAATCATGTGCGGTTTACGGGCGCGAAGGCGTGACCGGGGAGCGTCATCGAAATACCATCGGGTTTGCTACGGTACGCGGGGGTGACATCGTCGGCGATCACACGGTGCTGTTCGCGGGGGCCGGTGAGCGCGTCGAGATCACGCACAAGGCCTCCAGCCGCCTGACTTTTGCCAACGGTGCACTGCGTGCCGCGCGTTGGCTCGCTGATCAGAAGAACGGCCTTTACGACATGCAGGATGTCCTGGGGTTGCGCTAAGCGTCGCTCGCTGGCGGGCGTCCTGCTGGGCGCCTGGCTGTGCATTGTTTCGTCGCTGGTCGCGGCAGCCGAAGGCAGCGATAGCCGCACGTTGCTGCGGGAGTTGCTGGCGCTCCGGGAATCTGACCCGGACGCGTGGACGGAGCAACTCCAGCAGGCGTCGGAGCGGGCATCGTTTTGCGCACGCTGCCACGGCAACGATGGTGTGAGCGTGCAGCCGCTGGTTCCAAATCTTGCCGGGCAGAACGCCTATTACCTGCTCGAGCAGATCGAGCGCTTCGCCGATGGCCGGCGCAAGGATTTCATTATGTCGCCGCTCGCCGCTCAGGCAAAACCGGCTGAGCGGGCATTGCTCGCCGTCCACTACGCCATCATGTCACCGCACGCGGTGGTGGCCGATCCGGCGCTCGCCGCGGCGGGGCGTCGGCGCTACGAGCAGAGTTGCATCACCTGCCACGGGATCGACGCCAAGGGCACGGAGGTGTACTCGCGTCTGGCCGGGCAGCAAGCCGGGTATCTCAAGCATCGTCTGCTCTCGCTGCGCGCGGGCGGCGCCGGGCCCGGTTCCGTCATGTCGGAGATCGCCCGCACTCTGGGTGACGAAGAGATTGAGGCGCTCGTTGCATACCTCTCAAGCCAGCGCTAGAGAGCCTGTCTCCCGGTTTGATTTGCCGCGAGGCCCTGCCGTATAATTGCGCCTCAGCGGGAACACCCCCTAAACAACTGAATGCAAAGCGGGAGCGGCGAGTCTGCTCCCGTTTTTGTATGGCTGCGCGCGCCCTGGGATTTCGCTGATGCCGTCTGCACTGCTGGCTCTCGAAGATGGCTCCCTGTTCTACGGGGAGTCGATCGGTGTTTCGGGCGAGTCGGTCGGCGAGGTGGTCTTCAACACCGCCATGACGGGATACCAGGAGATCCTGAGCGATCCGTCCTACGCGCGCCAGATTGTCACGCTTACCTACCCGCATATCGGTAACACCGGCACCAACGCGGAGGACATGGAGTCCGCGCGGCTGTACGCGACCGGTCTCGTGATTCGTGAGCTCCCGGTGCAACTCAGCAACTTTCGTTCGACCGAGTCATTGCCGGAGTTCCTCCATCGCCACAAGATGGTCGCCATCGCGGGCATCGACACGCGTCGGCTCACGCGCATCCTGCGCGAGAAGGGTGCGCAGAATGGCTGCATCCTGGCGGCAGAAAAGGGCAAGCCGGACAAGAAGGCGGCACTAGAGGCAGCACGTGCATTTCCTGGGCTAAAGGGCATGGACCTCGCCAAGGTGGTGACCACCAGAAAGCCTTACGCGTGGGACGAGGGCGTCTGGGCGCTGGGTCAAGGTCACGCGCGAGTCGAGAATTTCAATTTTCACGTTGTCGCGTTTGATTTCGGCGTCAAGCGTAACATTCTGCGCATGCTGGCCACTCGTGGCTGCCGCATTACCGTCGTGCCGGCACAGACCACCGCATCGGATGTATTGGCGCTGCGGCCGGACGGCATCTTTCTTTCCAATGGTCCGGGTGATCCGGAGCCATGCACCTATGCCATCGAGGCGATTCGCTCACTCGTTGACACCGGCATTCCGGTTTTCGGTATTTGCCTGGGCCACCAGCTGCTTGGGCTCGCTTCCGGTGCCCGCACCATCAAGATGAAGTTCGGTCACCACGGGGCCAATCACCCGGTCCTGGAAGTCGATAGTGGACGTGTCATGATCACCAGCCAGAATCACGGCTTCGCCGTCGATTCCCCGGTCCGCATGACGTCGCGCCGCTCTTCGATCGCTTCATCCAATTGATGCTGGAGCGCGCCTCCTGAATCCTGCCATGCCGAAGCGCACTGACATCCACAGCATCCTCATCATTGGCGCCGGTCCGATTGTCATCGGGCAGGGATGCGAGTTCGACTACTCGGGCGCGCAGGCCTGCAAGGCACTGCGCGAGGAGGGCTACCGCGTCGTGCTGGTGAACTCCAACCCCGCCACCATCATGACCGATCCGGAAATGGCGGACGCGACCTACATCGAACCGATCAACTGGCAGTCGATCGCCAAGATCATCGAGAAGGAGCGTCCCGACGCAGTGCTGCCGACCATGGGCGGGCAGACCGCGCTCAACACCGCGCTCGATCTTGCGCGTGAGGGAGTGCTGGAGAGGTTCGGCGTGCAAATGATCGGCGCGACGCGCGAGGCAATCGACAAAGCCGAAGATCGCGAGCGCTTCAAGAAGGCGATGGAGTCCATTGGGCTCGAGTGCACGCGTGGTGCCGTGGCGCACAGCATGGAAGAAGCCCATCAGGTGCAGGCGATGATCGGTTTTCCGGTCATTATCCGGCCTTCCTTCACGCTCGGTGGCAGCGGCGGTGGCATTGCCTACAACCGCGAGGAGTTTGTCACCATCTGCGAGCGTGGCCTTGACGCGTCGCCGACCCGTGAACTGCTGATCGAGGAGTCGATCATTGGCTGGAAGGAGTTCGAGATGGAGGTCGTGCGCGATCGCGCCGACAACTGCATCATTGTGTGCTCCATCGAGAATTTCGATGCCATGGGCGTACACACCGGAGACTCGATTACGGTGGCGCCGGCACAGACCCTCACCGACAAGGAATACCAGCGCATGCGCGATGCCTCGATCGCGGTGCTGCGCGAGATTGGAGTCGACACTGGCGGGTCGAACGTGCAATTTGCGATCAATCCGAAGGACGGTCGCATGATCGTGGTGGAAATGAATCCGCGCGTGAGCCGCTCGTCGGCGCTGGCCTCGAAGGCCACCGGTTTCCCGATTGCCAAGATCGCGGCAAAGCTCGCGGTCGGGTACACGCTGGACGAGCTGAAGAACGACATCACCGGCGGTGCGACACCCGCCTCGTTCGAGCCAACCATTGATTACGTGGTAACCAAGATTCCGCGTTTTACGTTTGAGAAGTTCCCGAAAGCCGATGCCACACTCACCACGCAGATGAAGTCGGTCGGCGAGGTCATGGCAATTGGGCGCACGTTCCAGGAATCGTTGCAGAAGGCGCTGCGCGGTCTCGAGATCGGCAGTTATGGTCTGGAGCCGCGTCTGGATGCGTCACTCGCGAGCGACGAAGCGCGCCGGCGCGTAGCCCAGGCACTGCGCGTGCCCGGCGCGGAGCGCATCTGGTACATCGCCGATGCCTTCCGGCTGGGCATGGGGCCCGATGAGATTTTTGAGCTGTGCCTGGTCGATCCCTGGTTCCTTGCGCAGATCGAGGATCTGGTGGCGACCGAGACTCAGGTTGCCAAGAAGGCGAAGGGCAAGTCCAAACCCGCCGGGGCGCTGTTGCGCGAGTGGAAGCGCAAGGGATTTTCTGACCGTCGCCTGGCCCAGCTGCTGGGCAGCACCGAAGACAAGGTGCGCGCGCTGCGGCACGCAGCGGGAGTCCGGCCGGTCTACAAGCGGGTGGATTCCTGTGCCGCGGAATTTGCCTCGAGCACCGCGTACATGTACTCCACTTATGAAGAGGAGTGCGAGGCCGAACCGGATGAGCGGCGCAAGATCATCGTGCTCGGAGGCGGGCCGAACCGCGTCGGACAGGGCATCGAGTTTGACTACTGCTGCTGCCACGCCTCGTTTGCACTGCGCGAGGACGGCTTTCAGACCATCATGGTCAACTGCAACCCGGAGACGGTATCGACGGACTACGACACCTCGGATCGCCTGTACTTCGAGCCGCTCACGCTTGAGGACGTGCTGGAGATCATTCACGTCGAGAAGCCGGAAGGGGTGATCGTGCAGTATGGCGGTCAGACGCCGCTCAAGCTCGCCAAGGGGCTGGAGACGGCCGGTGCGCCGATCATTGGCACCAGCCCGGAATCCATCGACATTGCCGAGGATCGCGAGCGCTTCCAGAAGCTGATCCAGAAATTGAAGCTCCTGCAGCCGCCCAACGCGACGGCCCGCACGACCGAGCAGGCCATCAAGCTGGCCGAAAAGATCGGTTATCCGCTCGTGGTGCGACCCTCCTACGTGCTCGGCGGGCGGGCGATGGAAATCGTGCACGCCCGCGAGGACCTGGAGCGCTACATGCGTGAGGCGGTCCGGGTGTCGGAGGATTCACCGGTGTTGCTCGACCGTTTTCTGAACGACGCAACCGAAGTCGATGTCGATTGCGTTTCCGACGGCACGCAGGTGATCGTTGGCGGCATCATGCAGCATATCGAGGAGGCGGGCGTGCACTCGGGCGACTCGGCCTGTTCGCTGCCGCCCTACAACCTGACGAAGAAACAGCAAGACGAGCTGCGCCGCCAGACCGCTGAGATGGCCACTGCGCTCGATGTCGTGGGGCTCATGAATGTGCAGTTTGCCATCAAGGATGGCGATGTGTACGTGCTTGAGGTGAACCCGCGCGCCTCGCGCACCGTGCCCTATGTTTCGAAGGCGACCGGGCGGCCACTCGCCAAGATTGCGGCACGCTGCATGACCGGGCAGACGCTGAAGGCGCAGGGAGTGAGTGGCGAGGTCGTGCCTGGCTACTATTCGGTCAAGGAAGCGGTGTTTCCATTCATCAAGTTTCCTGGCGTCGACACCATGCTCGGTCCGGAGATGAAGTCGACTGGCGAGGTCATGGGTGTCGGGCGCACCTTTGGCGAGGCGTTCTGCAAGTCGCAGATCGCGGCGGGCGCCGCCATCCCCCTGAAGGGGCGTATGTTCGTCAGCGTGCGCGACGGGGACCAGAAGGGTATCGTCGAGGTGGCACGCTATTTCGCGAACAACGGTTTCGAGCTTCTGGCCACGCGCGGCACGGCGGCCGCGCTCGAGGCAGCCGGCATCGCCGTGCGTCCGGTCAACAAGCTTTCTGAAGGCCGGCCGCACATCATCGACATGATCGTCAATGACGAGATCGATGTTATTATCAATACGGTATCGGATCGGCAGAGCTATGAGGACTCCTTTGCCATCCGCCGCGAGGCCCTGCAGCACAAGGTCACCAACTACACGACGCTCGCTGCTGCGCGCGCCGCGGCAGAGGCCCATCGCTACGTCGGCGAGCTCGGCGTGAATCGCCTGCAGGACCTGCACCAGGAGCTGAACCGATGAAGAAAACGCCGATCACCGCAGCAGGTGCCGAGAAGCTTACCGCCGAGCTGCATCGCCTGAAGACTGTCGAGCGCCCGCGCATCATTTCTGCGATTGCGGAGGCGCGTTCGCACGGCGACCTGTCGGAAAACGCCGAATATCACGCCGCCAAGGAGCAGCAGGGTTTCGTCGAGGGGCGCATCGCCGAGCTCGAGATGCGTCTTTCGACCGCGCAGGTGATTGATCCGAAGTCGGTCGATGCCGGCGATCGCATCGTGTTCGGCGCGACGGTCGATCTGCGCGAGATTGACTCAGGTCAGCAGGTGACTTATCAGATCGTCGGCGATTTCGAGGCTGACCTCGCCCATGGCAAGATCTCGGTCAGTTCCCCCATCGCGCGCGGGCTGATTGGCAAGGAAGTGGGGGATTCGGTCGAGGTGCAGGTGCCGGACGGGGTGCGCGAGTACGAAGTCCTCGGTGTCCGGTACCTCTAGTCACTTCGGCGCTGACAGCACGATCCGCGGTTTCTTGCCCGGTCGGTAGATCGTCGCCACCCGCCCGAGCAGCTGTACCGGCTCGGCGCCGGTCGCGGCACAAATGCCTTCCATCAGCGTCTTCCTGCCCTCGGGTCCAGCGGCCGGAAGGCGGATCTTCAGCAGTTCATGGTGCGCAAGGGCGAGCTCGGTTTCTTTCAGCACGGCCTCGCTCAGTCCGCCAGCCCCGACAATGATCACGGGCTTTCGCTTGTGGGCAAGGGCCTTGAGGTGTTGGCGCTGGCGGGGGTTGAGCGGCATATATAATGATGAGCTGCGGCTGTCCGGGCCGCGCATCATACCCCAGCGAAACCCACATTTCTCATGACTCGCCGCAAAAGCAGTAGTCGCTGGCTCGCTCGCCATTTCCGCGATGAATATGTGAAGCGCGCCCACCAGGAGGGCGCTCGCTCGCGCGCCACCTACAAGCTAGAGGAAATCGACCGGAAGGATCGTCTGCTGCGGCCGGGGATGCTGGTGGTGGACCTCGGTGCCGCGCCGGGCGGCTGGTCGGAATATGCCGCCGAACGGGTTGGGCCGTCGGGACGGGTGTTGGCGCTCGATGTCCTGACCATCGAGCCGATCGCGGGAGTCGACATCCTGCAGGGCGATTTCACCGAAAACGCAGTGCTAGACTCATTGTTGGAGCGCCTCAAGGGGCAGGCAGTCGACCTTGTTTTGTCGGATATGGCGCCCAATATTAGTGGTATCGCGTCGGCTGACCAGGCTGGGGCGATCTATCTTGCGGAACTTGCGCTGGACTTTGCCGGCCAAACGCTAAAGCGCGGTGGAAGCCTGCTGATCAAGACTTTTCAGGGGGCAGGTTTTCCCGAGTTGCGCAAGCGCATGATGGAGCGTTTCGAACACGTGTTGTCGCGCAAGCCGCGCGCCTCACGGGCCGAGAGCCGCGAAATCTACCTTCTGGGGAAGGGATTCCGGCCTGAGAGATAGCGCGGTTGTATGCATCTGGGTAGCGTAGGACAATGCACTTGCGCTCTGTGCTGATCAAATGTCGCGATGGCGACGCGTTTTGCTGAGGTAAACATTGAACAATCTCACCAAGAATCTGCTGCTGTGGCTCGTCATCGCCATCGTGCTGATGTCGGTATTCAACAATTTCGGCACCCGCCAGGCGCCAAGCCGCGCGATGGAGTACTCCACCTTCATTCAGAAGGTGCGCAATAACGAGGTCGAGCGCGTCACCATCCAGGGCCGCGAGGTCATTGGTCGGCTGCGCAGCGGTGAGTCATTCACCAGTTATTCCCCGAACGACCCGCAGATGGTCAACGATCTGCTCGACCACAAGGTCGCGTTCGACGCCAAGCCGCCCGAAGAGCAGTCGTTGCTGCTGACGATCTTCCTGAACATCCTGCCGGTGCTGTTGCTGATCGGCATGTGGGTGTACTTCATGCGTCAGATGCAGGGCGGCGTGGGTGGCCGCGGCGCCATGAGTTTTGGCAAGAGCAAGGCGCGCATGCTTACAGAGGAGCAGAACAAGATTACGTTCGCCGATGTGGCCGGGGTGGAAGAGGCCAAGGAAGAAGTCGGTGAATTGGTCGAGTTCCTGCGCGACCCGAGCAAGTTCCAGAAGCTCGGTGGGCGTATCCCGAAGGGCGTGCTGATGACGGGCAATCCCGGCACCGGCAAGACGCTGCTTGCCAAGGCTATCGCCGGCGAGGCCAAGGTACCGTTCTTCTCCATTTCCGGTTCCGACTTTGTCGAGATGTTCGTCGGCGTTGGCGCCTCGCGCGTGCGCGACATGTTCGAACAGGCGAAGAAGCACGCGCCATGCATTATCTTCATTGATGAAATTGACGCGGTGGGCCGCCAGCGCGGTGCCGGCCTTGGTGGCGGGCACGACGAGCGCGAGCAGACCCTGAACCAGTTGCTGGTCGAGATGGATGGCTTCGAGGGCAGCGAGGGCGTGATTGTCATCGCCGCGACCAACCGTCCGGACGTGCTCGACCCGGCGCTGCTGCGTCCCGGTCGCTTCGACCGCCAGGTATATGTGCCGTTGCCGGATATCCGCGGTCGCGAGCAGATCCTCAAGGTTCACATGCGCAAGGTACCGGTGTCGGATGGCGTGAATGCCAACATCCTGGCACGCGGCACACCGGGCTTCTCGGGGGCCGATCTCGCCAACCTCGTCAACGAAGCCGCGCTGTTTGCGGCCCGCTCCAACAAGCGCCTCGTCGACATGGAGGATTTCGAGAAGGCCAAGGACAAGATCATCATGGGTGCCGA
The DNA here is from genome assembly GCA_001304215.1 of Acidithiobacillales bacterium SM1_46. Taxonomy (GTDB): domain Bacteria; phylum Pseudomonadota; class Gammaproteobacteria; order Acidiferrobacterales; family Sulfurifustaceae; genus SM1-46. The sequence goes on from LJVB01000011.1 coordinate 36,271, forward strand.
GCGCCGCTCGATCGTGATGCCGGAGAAGGAGCGCATGAACACGGCGTATCACGAGTCCGGTCACGCGGTGGTGGCGAAGCTCCTGCCCGCGACCGATCCCGTGCACAAGGTCACCATCATCCCGCGCGGTCGCGCGCTGGGCGTGACCATGCAGCTGCCCGAGGAAGATCGCTACAGTCATGACCGCGAGTCGTTGCTGTCGCGCATTTCCGTGCTGATGGGCGGGCGCATCGCGGAAGAGGTGTTCATGAACCAGATGACCACCGGTGCGGCCAACGACTTTGAACGCGCGACCGATCTGGCGCGCAACATGGTCATGCGCTGGGGCATGTCGGACGTGCTCGGTACGCGCGTCTACGGCGACAACCAGAGCGAGGTGTTCCTGGGGCGCGATGTCATGACGCACAAGAACATGTCGGATGCGGTGGCCGAGGCAGTCGACCGGGAAATCCGTCGCATCATCGATGAGGAATACGCGCGGGCGCGTGCCATCATCGAGGACAACCGCGACAAGATCGAGGTCATGGCCAAGGCGTTGCTCGAATGGGAGACGCTGGACAGCGAGCAGATCAACGACATCATGGCCGGCAAGACACCGCGTCCGCCGGAAGGATGGAGCGGACCGGACGCCAAGGGTGGCGGTGCGGCGCCGACCAAACCGTCCGACCGCAGCGAAGCCAAACCGCGTCTCGACACGCCGGCCGGCGAGCACTAGTCCGCGCGCGTTCCGGTCAGGATACGGCGATCAGTTCCGGTTGGGGCTGGTCGCCGATCCGTTTTTGAGGACGACATTCCTCGTGATCCGATGAAAGCCGTCAACGCGCAGCCAGCGCCATTGCCCCCGCGCGGTGCCACCCGACTTCGCGTGGGCACACACACGCTCGACCTCGCGCGCCCTGCGATCATGGGCATTCTGAACGTCACGCCCGATTCCTTCTCGGACGGCGGGAGATTTGTTGATCTGCAGCACGCCTTGGTACATGCCCACGCTATGGTTGCCGACGGTGCGGCCATCATCGATGTCGGGGGCGAGTCCACACGGCCCGGGGCGCAGGCGGTGTCGGTCGACGAGGAACTGGCGCGCGTCATCCCGGTGATCGAAGCGCTGCGTCGCGAGCTGGATATCCCGGTCTCGATCGACACCGGCAAGCCCGAGGTAATGCGCGCCGCGGTAGTCGCGGGGGCGGGGTTCATCAACGACGTCTACGCGCTGCGCCTGCCGGGCGCGCTCGAGGCGGCGGCCGCGCTTGGTGTGCCGGTATGTCTCATGCACATGCAGGGCGAGCCGCGCACCATGCAGGAGAGTCCGCAGTACGGCGATGTCGTGCGGGACGTCACCAATTTCCTTGGTGAGCGGTTGGATCGCTGCGTCAGCGCCGGTATCCCGCGCGAACGACTGCTCATCGACCCCGGATTCGGCTTTGGCAAGACCCTCGAGCACAATCTCGAACTGTTACGCCGTCTTGACGAATTCGCCGGCCTTGGCGTGCCGCTACTTGTCGGGCTGTCGCGAAAGTCTATGATCGGCAAGGCGCTCGGGTTGGCGCTGGACGATCGCCTGCACGCGAGCGTCGCCCTGGCGCTCATGGCGGTGCAACGCGGGGCGCGGATCGTGCGGGTGCACGACGTGCGGGCCACGCATGATGCGCTCAGGATGTACGAGGCCGTGTGGCCGGCAAGCGAGAGCTGAGGCCGAACAAGGAGGAGGCATGGCGAGAAAGTTTTTCGGTACTGATGGTGTGCGCGGCACGATGGGCGAGGAGCCGATCACGCCGGAAACCGTCCTGAAGCTCGGTTGGGCCGCGGGCCGTGTGCTCGGCAAGCGCGGCAACGGGCACGCCAAGATCCTCATCGGCAAGGACACGCGTGTCTCCGGCTATTTGCTGGAGTCGGCGCTGGAAGCGGGTCTCTCCGCAGCCGGGGTGGATATTCGCCTGCTCGGGCCAATGCCGACGCCCGGCATCGCCTATCTGACGCGCACTGCGCGCGCCCGCGCGGGAATCGTGATCAGCGCGTCGCACAATGCCTACGAGGACAACGGCATCAAGTTCTTCTCGGCCGAGGGCACCAAGCTTCCGGACGACGTGGAGCTCGCGATCGAGGAGGCCATGAAGGAACCGCTGCGCACCGTTGCGCCGGGCGAGCTTGGCAAGGCAAAGCGCTACGAAGATGCCGCCGGCCGCTACATCGAATTCTGCAAGAGCACGTTTCCGCACCGGGTAAGCCTCGAAGGACTCAAGATTGTCGTGGATTGCGCCAACGGCGCCGCCTATCACATCGCGCCGCTGGTGCTGAGCGAGCTTGGCGCAGTGGTCATACCCATCGCCAACGAGCCGGACGGATTCAACATCAATCGCGAGTGTGGCTCGACGCATCCGAAGCTGCTGCAAAAGACCGTGGTGGAGGAGAGGGCGCATCTGGGCATCGCGCTGGACGGAGACGGCGATCGCGTTATCCTGGTCGATGCGAATGGACAGATCATCGATGGCGACCTGATGCTCTATATCGCCGCCATGGCGCGCCACGGCAACGGCCGGCTGCATGGCGGCGTGGTGGGCACGCTGATGACCAACCTCGGCCTCGAACAAGCGCTGAAGGAGCGCGGCATTCCGTTCAAGCGTGCGCAGGTCGGCGATCGGTACGTGATGAGCATGCTGCAGCAGGAAAAATGGGAGCTCGGCGGCGAGACCTCCGGCCACATCATCTTGCTCGACAAGAGCACGACCGGCGATGGCATTGTCGCGGCGCTCGAGGTGCTGGCCACCATGGTGCAGACCGGCAAGAGTCTCATCGAGCTCAAGGCCGGAATGACGGTATATCCGCAGACCATGATCAACGTGCGGATGGCGCGGCGTTTCGACCTCAACGGTTCGTCGCCGGTGCGCGAGGCGCTGCGCGAGGTGGAGGCCGAGCTCGGTGCCCAGGGGCGCGTGGTGCTTCGCCCGTCGGGGACGGAGCCCGTGGTGCGCGTCATGATCGAGGGGCGCGAGATGCAGCAGATCCACCGGCTGGCCGAGCAGCTTGCCAGCATCGTGCGGCGCGCGGCCGACGAAGCGGCCTAGAAATATCCAAGTTTCCTGCCGCCTGCGGCCGCGCAAGCGGCCGGGAGCGGATTGCATTCTCCCCCCACGGTCGGTAACATCGCGCCCTCTTTTCCGCCTAGAAATACCGAGGAGTACAGATGTCCAAGCGCCGGCCTTTTGTTGCAGGCAACTGGAAGATGAATGGCTCGCGCGCCGAGTCCGCGGCCCTGCTGGACGGCGTCAAGGCCGGTGTCAGCAATGCCTCCAAGGCCGAAGTGGCGGTGTGCCCGCCTTTCATCCTCATTCCGCTCGCCGCAGAGAAGCTCGCGGGCAGCGCCGTCGCCTGGGGCGGGCAGAATCTGAACGTCAACAAGTCGGGTGCCTTCACGGGCGAGATCTCCGGCCCGATGCTGAAGGACTATGGTTGCAGCTATGTCATCGTCGGCCACTCGGAGCGCCGCTCGCTTTACGGCGAGTCGGATGCGACGGTGGCGGAGAAATATGGCGCCGCCCAAGCGCACGGGCTGATTCCGATTCTGTGCGTGGGCGAAACGCTCGCCGAGCGCGAGGGCAATCAGACCGAGGCGGTGGTAGCGCGCCAGCTTGATGCCGTGCTCGCCAAGCACGGCGTGGCGAGCCTGAAGAATGCGATCATCGCCTACGAGCCGGTCTGGGCGATCGGCACCGGTAAGACGGCCACTCCGCAGCAGGCGCAGGATGTGCATCGCTTTATTCGCGAGCGGATTGCCAAGCAGGACAAGGGCGTCGCCGATGCGGTGCGCATCCTCTACGGCGGCAGCATGAAGGGCTCCAACGCAGGGGAGCTTATCGGTCAGCCGGACATTGACGGCGGGCTGATCGGCGGCGCGTCGCTGGTTGCGGACGAGTTCCTCGCGATCTGCCGGGCGGCAGACTAGTCATCTGATCAGATATTGGTGAATCGTCATGCATGAGATTCTCGTAGTAATCGACATCCTCTCGGCCGTCGGCATCATCGGCCTCGTGCTCCTGCAGCAGGGCAAGGGCGCGGATATGGGCGCGGCGTTCGGCAGCGGCGCCTCTTCGACGCTGTTCGGCGCGCGCGGTAGCGCCAACTTCCTTACGCGCACGACGGCCGTTCTTGCCATCGTGTTCTTCGCTTCGAATCTCGGGTTGGCCTATCTCGCCGGAAAGTCGGTGGCGCCGAAGAGCATTACCGAGACGGTTCAGGAAGCGCCCAAGCCTGCCGCGCCGGCCGTGCCTGCCGTGCCAGAGCAGCAGACACCGAAGGCGCCGGAAGTGCCGAAGTAGCAGTAGAATAGATTTCTCGCCTGCGCACGGTCGCGGGCCCAAGTGCTTCTGCCGACGTGGTGAAATTGGTATACACGCTACCTTGAGGTGGTAGTGGCGAAAGCCGTGGGAGTTCGAGTCTCCCCGTCGGCACCAAACAACTTTTGTGCCGAGAACAATCGGAGTCAGATCACAGATTCGGCTAGTATTCGAGAACACTGTGATCTGACTCCGGCGTTCATGACTCGTGCTACTTCCGTGAGTTTTGACGGATGAAATCCGCCATGCGCGCCACGCCCGCTTCGATCGCCTCGCGGGAGGCGGCATAGCTGAAGCGGATGTGTTGGCCCTCGTTGGGGACGCGCGGGCCGAAGTGGATGTCGGCGAGCACTGCGACCCCGGCTTCATTGAGCAGGCGCGAGCGGAAATCCTCCGAGTCTTTAGCTCCGATCGCGGCGCAGGCCCCGGTGACGTTCGGCCACACGTAGAACGCGCCGCCCGGGCTCTGGCAGGTGACGCCGGGACCCTCGTTCAACAGCCGCACGATCAGGT
>LJVB01000083.1 GCA_001304215.1 Acidithiobacillales bacterium SM1_46
ATGGTGAACGGAATGGGCCGCGACCGTGGGGCCCAGCTCGTGCTTGAGCAGGCGATTCTGCCCGGTACCGGTGCGGCCGCAGATCGAACCCGTGCGTTTGCCTGGTACAACGTAATGCAGGACGTCGGACATGCGTTAGGCGGACTGGCTGCGGCGTTACCCGCGCTGTTGCAGTCGACATTTGGCGTTGAGGAGGTGGCGGCGTTCCAAAGTGTGTTCGGACTGTACGTGGCACTGATGGCGCTACAGGCACTTCTGTACATGGCGCTCTCGCCAGTCGCCGAAGCGCCTGTCCGGTCATCGGTGCCGGGGCCGCGAATTGACCCCGAGAGTCGCCGAATTGTCCTGCGAATCTCCGGACTGTTTGCGATCGACAGCATAGCCGGTGGGTTTCTCGGCACCGCACTCATCGCCTATTTCTTCTTCGAGCGTTTTGGGGCGGGGGAGATGGCAATTGCGATACTGTTTTTCCTGGCGCGCAGCGCCAACGCGATCTCGCATTTTGCTGCGGCCTGGCTGGCCCGGCGGATCGGGCTGGTCAACACCATGGTGTTCACGCATATTCCGTCCAGCCTGATGCTCATTGCGGTGGCATTTGTGCCATCGTTCTCGTTGGCCGCGGGGTTGTTTCTTCTCCGGGAACTGCTGGTCGAGATGGACGTGCCGACCCGCCAGTCATATGTCATGGCGGTGGTCCGTCCCGAGGAGCGCACCTGGGCATCGGGGATTACGAGCCTCGTGCGCATGGGAGGCTGGGCGGTGGGACCATTTGTCGCCGGGTTTCTCATGCAGGGTGTCGCACTCGCCACGCCGCTTATGATCGGCGCGGGAATGAAGATCGTGTACGACCTAATGCTGTGGAAGTCCTTTCGTGACCTCAAGCCGCCGGAAGAAAGCTAGTCGCCGAACGAGCCCCAGTCTTCGGGCGGTATACCAAAGGTTGCTGCGCACCTACGGGGCGCAGCACTGGTGGCCGGGCGACTCCCGCTTCGAGATCATGGTGGGTGCGGTGCTCACGCAGAACACGGCGTGGACGAATGTCGAGCGCGCGATCGCCAATCTCAAACACGCGCGAGCGCTTACGCCCGAGGCGATCGTGCGCGCGCCTCCTAGGCGTCTTGCGCAATGGCTGAAGCCTTCCGGCTATTTCAACGTGAAGGCCAAGCGCTTGAGGAACATGTGCCAGTGGATGGTGGAGCAGGGCGGAGTAGGCGCGCTGGCACGCCGGAACACCCATGACCTGCGTGCGGCGCTCATTGCAGTGCATGGCATTGGCCCCGAGACTGCGGATGACATCGCGCTATATGCGTTCGATCGTCCGGTATTTGTGATCGACGCCTATACGCGACGCTTTTTTGCGCGACTTGGCATGATCAAAGGCGACGAGGGCTATGAAACCCTGCGACACATGTTCGAGGATGACCTTGGGGCGGATGCTCAGGTGTTTAACGAGTACCACGCGCTGATCGTTCGCCACGGAAAGGATGTCTGTCGTATGCGGCCGCGTTGCGACGCGTGCCGCTTCGCCGGGATATGTCCCGCGGCAAGCACTTCTCAACGCTAGTCATGGCTTGCGCAATGGCGCAGTTCGCAGCCTTTCCCGGGGTAGTCCGCAGAGTGCTTAGAGGCACCGGCAGTAGTTGGCAGTTGGCAGGGGCGACGAGTGCTCTATTTCAAGATCATCTCTGTGTGAGAAAGAATAGGTAACATATTGAAGTGAAAGGATAAGTGCGTTCCATTAGTGGGATTGGTTGCGGCACCGATTCTCAGTCGGCCGGCGTTGGTTGATTCGATTAGCCTGACGTCTTCCCGCTACAGCTTGCGCTCCGCGGCGCTCTTAACGTTGCTCACATCAGTGTCGATTCGCCCTCGGGGGGTGCGGCAGAACCGACCGATCCCGGAGGCAGCTACGTGAGCGACTGAAACAACAAGCAGGGCGGCCTTGAGGGCAGCGGTTTGGCTGCAACGCTTCGACGCGGCGACGACTGGCGAACGGGCAGATAGAACGCTCGGCCCACCGGTTTCGCTAGGCTACGGCAAGGCTGGAGATCTGGACCACAAAGCGTTTGCGCTGGCGCTGAGCTCGTCCTTCCCTTAGGTGCGAAAAAGGGGACGGGCCGCTGTCGTGTGTCGCGGGGCGCCGGGACGCATTGCCATAGGCATGCGGTTCGGGGAGACTTTCGGCTCGCATGAGCATCGCCGAGCTGTTGGTACCCGATTTCGCGCTGATTGCGCTCGGCTTCCTGTTACGCCGCTACGGCGGATTCGCCGACGAATTCTGGCGCGGGCTGGAACGCTTCGTCTATTACATTTTGTTTCCAGCCCTGCTTTTTGGTGCGCTTGCGCGTGGGGGCATTAGGTTCGGCGCGGCGGGCGGACTGATCGCGACAGCGCTCATCTTCACGTCCGCCGGCATCGTGCTCGGCTATCTTGCAAAGCCGTTGTTTTCGCCACCGAAGATGGTGTTTGCCTCGGGGTTTCAGTGCGCGTTTCGTTTTAATTCCTACGTCGGGCTTGCGATCCTCGGCACCATGCATGGGCTCGATGGAATCGCAGTATTCGGGCTGCTGGTCGGTGTGATGATTCCAGTCGCCAACGTTGTTGCAGTGTGGGCACTCGCGCATCACGGTGATGGGAGATTGTGGGGTGAACTGGCGCGCAATCCGCTGATCGTTTCCACGCTGGCCGGCATTGCATGGGCATTGTTTGGACTGCCGGTGCCAACCATCGCGAGCACGACCCTGCATTTCCTCGGGGAGGCCGCGCTGCCCATCGGCCTCATCGCGGTGGGCGCGGGCCTGCACCTCGAGGCACTGACGGAGCGAAAGCGGCTGATGAGTTATCTTGTGGCGGTCAAGCTTCTCGCGGTGCCGGCCGTGGGATATGTCACGGCACGGGCATTTGGTCTGACTGGAGTCTACTTCGACTCTGCGCTGGTGCTCGCCGCACTGCCGACAGCGTCGTCGGCATACATTCTCGCGACGCAGATGAAGGGCGATGGGCGGCTGGTTGCGTCGGTGATTGCGCTCAATATCGTCGCGGCGATTGTCACGCTTCCTTTCTGGCTTGCGATGCGCGCCGGGCCCTAGCCACCCCGCAAATTCACGCGTCAGCAGCGAATTGCGCTATATTTTCAGGAAGGCGCTGCCTGGACCCACAACAGAGCGAGGACCCGGATGATCCGCTTTATTAACTGCTTCCGTCGCCGTGCGGACGTTAGTCCCGAGGAATTTCGTCGCCACTGGAGCGATCCGCAGTTCGCTGCACTTGTCGAGCGAATCGTCAAGGCAACGGGTGCCAAGCGTTCGACCCGCAACCTGAGCCTCCAGCTGCCGGACATCAATGAGCGCCTCATGCAGGAGCGTGGGCAGGAAGAACCATTCGATGCAGTACTGGAGTACTGGTGGGACAACGCCCGCGATCTCATGGCTGCCCTGGGTTCACCCGAGGGTGAGAAACTGCTGGCAGAAATGCGGCGCTTGCAGGAATCCTTCGTCGATTTTCCCCGCTCGCGCGCATTTTTCACCGAAGCAAATTGAGCAACCGCGTCACGGCACACGGACGTACCGGCAGTAAGTCTCGCGGATGAACAGCGTCGCCGTGAAGCCGATCAGTACAGAGCCGAACAGTACGAAAAGCCCGACGCGGTAGTCTGAAGCGTGAAGCGCGCCGCCGGGGCCACCGGCCGCGGTGTGATCGAGCGCGTATCCTACCAGGGGTTGCAAGATGCCCGCGCCGAGAAAAGCGCCGGTGTTGGCGACGCTGGTCGCCATGCCGGAAAGCGCATGCGGGTTGACCTCCTTTACGCATGCCCAGCTGAGCGTGAATGCTGCGGCAGAGACGCCCATGATGAAGAACAAAGCGTAAGACAGGCCGCCAGCTAGGGGCATTTGCCCGAGCAGTGGCAGCCAGCTCGCGACATGCACGAGGGCCGCGCCGATCACTACCGGTCGGCGTCGTCCGATGCGATCCGACAGGGTGCCGAGACTGAGTGCTCCCAGCGCAAAACCGGCGAGCAGGAGACTGGTGTGCGCCGTCGCGACCGCGCGGGACATGCCATAGGCGTCGCGCAGGAAAGGCACGGCCCAAAGGCCGGCAAATGCGAAGAACGCGCCGGCCAGGCCCAGGTTTACCCAGAAACTTGGCCAGGTGGCGCGATTGCGCAACACCGTCACCAGTCCGTGCCACCAGTGGCCCTCGTGGGCCGCGTGTGCCTCCTCGCCATGCAATTCACGCAGGCTCGGGAGTCCCGCTGCGCCTGGGTGATCGCGGATTAGCCACCAGCTGCCGGCGGCGAGCGCCAGCGTGACCGCACCCACGATTTCAAACACCGTGCGCCAGCTCAAGAGGCCGAGCAGCCAGGCAAGTGGTGCGGCACCCAGGATGGCGCCTATGTTGCCGAGCAGGATACCAAGACCGGTGGTGGTCCCGAATTGACGCTCGTGAAACCACTGGGCGTTTAGCTTGAGCATCGCGATGAAAGTGACCGAGACGCCAAGCCCCACCAGCAGGCGCCCAAGAGAGGCGAGTGCGAGCGTGTCAGCCGTACCGAACAGGAAGGACCCGATGCCGGCGATGATACCGCCAAGCGTAAGGATGCGGCGCGGCCCAAGAGTGTCGACCAGTACACCGGTGGGGATCTGCATGAAGGTGTAAATGTAGAAATACGTCGCGGCCAGCACGCCGAGCGCAGTGGCACTGGCGGAGAACGCCTGTTGAAGGTCGGTCGCAATGGTGGCGGGCGCGACGCGATGGAAGAAGGAGATGATGTATGCGCCGATGACGAGCGCGAACGCAATCCAGCGAAGCCGTCGCACACGGCGGTGCACGGTCGTGGAGTGCGTCGGTGCGTCGCTCATGCCGCACCGAAATGCGGTGCGAGAAATGCCGGAATACGCTGGTCCAGCCAATAGCGCGCCTGCCAAGGCCATCGGCCGGAAACGAATCCCACATGCCCACCGGAGCGATGCAGCTCGAGTGTTGTGCTGCGCGAGACTTCCTCGGCTGTCGGCGCGGTTGCAGGCGTCATGAATGGATCATCGAGCGCATGCACGATAAGTGTCGGATGGGAAATGCCGGACAGGTATTGTCGGCAGCTTGAGACATCATAATAATGTGTTGCGCCGCGAAAGCCATGCAGGGGCGCGGTAACGTGCTCATCGAACTCGCGGAAGGTGCGCAACCGCGAAAGGTCAGTGATAGCAAGTGGCATGGCGATGCGCTCGCGCTTGTGCGCCACGGAGCGGCGCATGCGATGCATGAGTTCCCACTGGTAAATGCGCGAAAAGCCCTGCGCCAGGCGATCGGCGCATTCACCGAGCATGAATGGAACCGACACCGCCACGGCGGCATCTATCGGTGCACGCTCCCCTGACTCGCCGAGCCACTTGAGCAGCACATTGCCGCCGAGCGAGAAACCAACCACGGCGATCTGCGCGCTGTGTTGGCGGGTACGCAGAACCTCGACGACGTGCGCGAGGTCGGCGGTGTCGCCGGAGTGGTAACCGCGTGCAAGCCGATTCGGCTCACCACTGCAGCCCCGAAAGTGCAGCAGGGCGCCACGCCAGCCACGTGCGTGGGTGACGGCGAGCAGCGCGCGGGCATAGTGCGATCGCGAAGAACCTTCCAGACCGTGCAGGATCAGCACGATCGGCCCGCTGGTATTGGCATTCCAGTCGAGATCGAGGAAATCGCCATCCGGCAATTCCAGACGCTCACGCCGCAGGCGTGGATTGGGCCCGCGTCGCATGAAATATGGCCAGAGCGTTTGCAGGTGCGGCCCGCGACACCACCACGCGGGCGTGAACGCGCTGGTCATTGCCCGCGCGTCAGGTCCAGAGGGACTGCCACCAACGGCGGCGGTTCTGCGGCAGCGTGCGGTTGTCCTGCACCGGTTCCGGCGGCTGGCGCGTCAGGATCCATCCGGGCATCGGCGGGTTGTTGGAGAAGCCGCACGACACACCGAGGTGTGCGGGATCGAAGATCTTGATGAAGCCGGGATTGCCGGGATCGTCGACATACACGATGCCGCAGTAGTCCTCGTCATGCTCTGCGCGCAGCAGCACATCAACGGCGTCGATGAAGCGCGTTACATCCTCTGCGCCGCGCGGCGCGGCGGGAACATCGAGCCCAATCGCATAAATGTACCAGCCATCGCCGGCATGCGTACGCAACACCTGCCAGAAGTCATCGAGACGTTGCCAGGTCAGGAGATTGGTGAAGCGGCCGCGGAACGCGGTTCGGAACGGACTGTCGGGTGAGGGCGCAGTGCTTCGGTGCGACAAGAATCTCATTTGAGCCGTGACAACCTTTTCTTCAGTGCGTCCAGATCGAACGCTGACCCGAAGTCCAGGTTGCGGTGGCCGAACTCGATGAGCGGCATCACCTTTTGCACCAGATCGGGCAGATAGGGGATTAGTTTACCCCCGTCGCCGGCGACAAGCATCTCGATGGCACGCTCCAGGTCCGGTTGTTCCATCACGGCCTCTTCCGGCGCCGTTAGCTGGTCCTCGTAGCCAACCCCAAGGCGGTTGCCACCCTGGGCCTTGGCAAGCGTCAGGCGCTGGCTGGCCGTGTGCAGCAGTTCCTCAAAGGTATCGGTCGGGTCGCGTCGCTGGGTGGCGAGACCAAGGCTCACGGTGAGCGGTAGATCGACGCCGCCTTCGTTGAAGGTGCGCTGGGACACGGCGGCGCGTACGCGCTCGCATAGCACGGCAGCATCCATGCGGCCGGTTGCAGGCGCCAAAATGGCAAATTCGCTATCGATCAGGCGGGCGAGAGTGTCTTCAGTTCGGGCGGTGCGCTTGAGGGCCTGGCCGACGAAACGCAGCACCTGTTGGGCGACTGCCTCGCCATGGTTGGCGACGATGTCGGCGAACTGGTCTACGTCCATGCGGATAATGGAAAGCTCGCGCTCGTGGCGCCTCGCGGCGGTGAAATCTTGGGCCCCGCGCTCGAGCAAGTAGCGGCGACTATGCAGGCCGGTAATGCCATCGGAAGCACCGGTCTGCGCAGCCGTCTCAGTTTCCTCACTCAGCAGTCTGCGGGCCTGGTCGATCTTGGCATGGGCGCGTGCTCGTGACAGGAGCTGGACGCCATCGATGGGTTTGGTGATGAAATCGGTCGCGCCACAGGCGAATGCGCGCTCGCGGGTGAGATCGTCCTGCGCGCCCGTGATGACGATGACCGGAAGGTCGCGGATGCGGCCCTCCTCGGCTGCGCGTACGCGGCAGATGAGCCCGTAGCCATCAAGTCGCGGCATGTCGATATCGGTAATGAGGACCTCTATCTGGTCATCCGGCTCCAGCCGGGTCCAGCAATCCTCGCCGTCCTCGGCTTCGACCACGTCGAACCGGTCACCAAGAATCTTGGTGACGGCTTTGCGGATGACGCGCGAATCGTCCGCAACCAGGACCCGTACCCTGGTCTTGGTCGGTGTACTTGATCCTGAGCCCTCTGGGCTCATGGCTATCCCCCCGGGGCGTGCCGCCCTCGATTAAACATAGTCCAAGGCCGGGCAACCTTCCAAGCCCGTGCGGGATGCGGCGTGCTCAGCCGTGGCGGCGGTGGCGCCAGTACTCGACGGCGATCGGGACAAGGGAGAGGACGATGATACCGAGGATCACCAGACTCAGGTTTGTCTTCACCCAGGACAGATTCCCAAAGAAGTAACCGGCCAACAACAACAATATCACCCAGAGCAGGGCACCGACGACGTTATAGGCGAGGAAGCGCCCATAGGTCATGTTGGCTGCGCCGGCCACGAAGGGTGCGAAGGTACGGATGATGGGCACAAACCGGGCAATGATGATTGTCTTGCCACCATGGCGCTCATAGAACTGGTGTGTGCGCTCAAGGTGGCTGCGGTTCAGCCAGCGGTAGTCTCGCTGGAAGACTTTGGCGCCGAGATAGGCACCGATGCCGTAGTTCACGGTGTCGCCGAGGATCGCGGCCGCAACGAGTATCGCCATCAGCCAGTAGACATCCATGCCGCCCGCGGCGGCGAGCGTGCCGGCCACGAACAGCAGCGAATCGCCTGGCAGGAAAGGCGTCACGACCAGTCCCGTTTCGCAAAATACGATAATGAACAGCAGCAGATAGATCCAAGCGCCATGTTCCTGCAGGAATACGCCAAGGTGCTGATCAAGATGCAGCACGAGGTCGATGAACTGGGTAATCCACTCCATGCGCCGTTACCAGAAGTAGAACAGAACCAGGATTCCGAAGCCGATGCGATACCAGGCGAATGGCCGGAAGGTGTGGCGCGCGACATACTTCAGGAAACCTTTCACCACAAACACCGCAGTGATGAAAGCCACCACAAAACCAACAGCGAAGAGCAGGGTGTCGCTCGCTTGCAGGTACTCGCGGCTCTTGAAGAGGTCGTAGAGTGTTGCCGCGAACATGGTGGGCATCGCCAGGAAGAACGAGAACTCGGTTGCGGTCGTGCGCGACAAACCGGTGAGCAGGCCGCCCATAATAGTGGCACCGGCACGTGAGGTGCCAGGGAATAGTGAAAACGTCTGTGCAATACCGACTTTGAAGGCATCGAGCGGCGTTACCTCGTCCACACTATGGATCCGCGCGCCGCGGTGTTTGTGCCAGCGCTCGATGACGAAGATCAGGAATCCGCCGACGATCAGGGCAACTGCGACCGTGATGGGACTGAACAAGTAGGCTTTGATGTACTTGTGGGTAAGCAATCCGATCACGGCCGCGGGAAGAAACGCGATCAACAGATTCAAGATGAAGCGGCGCTCCGGCGCGCGATGCATGCCGGAGGCGAGCGCCCATACCCGCGCACGGTAGTACCACATCACGCCGAGAATGGACCCGAGCTGGATGAATATCTCGAAGGCTTTGGCGCGCTCGCCAGTAAATCCAAGCGTGTCTCCAACGATGATCAAATGCCCGGTGGAAGAAACCGGCAAGAACTCGGTCAGCCCCTCGACGATGCCGAGGATCACCGCTTGCACGAGCAGCATCAACTCCACGTTGCCTCAGTGCGCGACGCGTCGCGCGGCATCATCAGGGGCTGATCCGTCGGGGCGCACGTTGGCGGCGTGACGGATCAAGAGGGTAGGGAACCGAAGGTGTGTCCGTTGAAGGAAAGGGGCGTTTAGCCCATCTGCTTTTCGCGGATTTCGCCGAGCGTCTTGCAATCGATGCACATCTCGGCCGTGGGGCGAGCCTCGAGGCGTTCGATGCCGATCTCGACGCCACACTCCTCACAATAGCCATACTCGCCTTCATCGAGACGCGCGATGGCCTCGTCAATTTTCTTGATCAGCTTGCGCTCGCGATCGCGCGAACGCAGTTCAAGAGACATGTCCGTTTCCTGGCTCGCGCGGTCGTTTGGATCGGGCGGATTCTCGGGTTCATCACGCATCTGGTGCACGGTGCGCGTGATTTCTTCCTCGAGTTCCTTGCGCCAGGCAAGCAGCACCTTGCGGAAGTGCTCTTGCTGCTTCTTGTTCATGTACTTTTCGCCTTTCTTCGCCACGTAGGGCTTGATGCCGGCGACTGGCAGAACCTGCACGGCTTCTTTTGGTTCTACCTTTTTCTTCCTGGCTGTCATTCTTCAACTCCTGCGATAATCGGGGCCGAAAAAGCGGCCAACCCCCTAAAAAATAAGCGCGAATCTATACCAGAAAGGGTTGGGGGGAGCAACCGGAGGCGACCGGCTGTCGCGGCGGCAGGGCGCCGGAAAGTAGCCGAAATTTGTGGCATGGTGGTGACATGGGCCTCGAAGCGCTGATTTTCGACGTGGACGGGACGCTTGCAGATACCGAGCGGGATGGCCACCGGGTGGCGTTCAACGAGGCGTTTGCAGAAGCCGGACTCGACTGGCATTGGGATATTCCCCTGTATGGGAAGTTGCTGGCCGTGACCGGTGGCAGGGAACGCATGCGCTACTA
>LJVB01000012.1 GCA_001304215.1 Acidithiobacillales bacterium SM1_46
CATTCGACGTTCGGTATCTGGAATCGGGTATCCCGTCCGCAGTCACATCGTCAGCCATTCTCGAGCCATGACCACCATCGCAGTTATCGACTACGACATGGGTAACCTGCGCTCCGTCTGCAAGGCGCTCGAGCATGTCGCGCCGCAACTGCGCGTGGTGCTGACGCATGACGCCAACGAGCTTCGGCGCGCGTCGCGGGTGGTATTTCCGGGACAGGGCGCTATCGGCGGCTGCGTCGCGGCGCTGCGCGAGAAGGGGCTGCGCGAGGTGTTGCTCGAGGCCCTTGAGACCAAACCATTTCTTGGCATCTGCCTCGGCCTGCAGGCCCTCTACGCGTGGAGCGAGGAAGGCGGCGGGGTGGCCGGTTTCGACATCCTGCCCGGGCAGGTGAAGCGCTTTCCGGTGGACAAGATGGTCGACCCGGTCTCGCGCCGGGCGCTCAAGGTGCCGCACATGGGCTGGAATCAGGTCCACCAGACGCGTCCGCACCCGATATGGGATGGTATCCCGCAGGACACGCGGTTCTACTTCGTGCACAGTTATTATGCGGCGTCGACGGATCCCACCTGGATCGCCGGCACGACCGATTATGGCCTCACGTTTACCTCGGCCGCCGCCCGTGCCAATATCTTTGCCGTGCAGTTTCACCCCGAAAAGAGCCAGCACGCCGGCCTGCAGCTGCTGCGCAACTTTACGACCTGGGACGGCACGGTGCAGTGATTTGTGCTATCTGTTTAGGGAAAGCAACCCAAAATCTCCTCGCCCGCTGCTCCGTACCGATGTACACCTAGCATGTCGCTGCTGGTCATTCCCGCGATCGATTTGAAGGACGGAAAGTGCGTGCGCCTGCGCCAGGGGCGCATGGACGACGTTACGGTTTTCTCGGACGATCCGGTGGAGACCGCCGGACGCTGGGTCAAGGCGGGAGCGCGACGCCTGCATATCGTTGATCTGAACGGCGCGCGCTCCGGTGTACCAGTCAACGCAGACGCCATCGAGGCCATCATCAATGCCTTTCCGGACCTGCCGGTCCAGGTCGGTGGCGGGATCCGTGACGAGGATACGATCGAGACATACGTGAATCTCGGCGTGCGTTATGTGATTCTTGGCACCAAGG
This sequence comes from Acidithiobacillales bacterium SM1_46, assembly GCA_001304215.1. Classification (GTDB taxonomy): domain Bacteria; phylum Pseudomonadota; class Gammaproteobacteria; order Acidiferrobacterales; family Sulfurifustaceae; genus SM1-46. The sequence goes on from LJVB01000012.1 coordinate 1,119, forward strand.
CCGTGAATGCACCGCATTTCGTGAGCGATGTGTGCGCGGAGTTTCCGACCCATATCATCGTCGGGCTCGATGCGAGGGATGGCAAAGTTGCCATCGACGGCTGGTCGAAGCTTTCCGGCCACGACGTCGTCGATCTCGCGAGGAAGTTCCAGGACATGGGCGTCGAGGCAATTATCTACACCGACATCGGACGGGACGGCATGATGACCGGCGTCAACATTGACGCGACAGTGAAGCTCGCCAATGCGATCTCCATCCCCGTGATCGCCTCGGGCGGCATCACCAATCTCGACGATATCCGCAAGCTTTGTGCCGTGGCGGATGATGGTATCGTGGGCGCCATCACCGGACGCGCGATCTACGAGGGCACGCTTGATTTCGCCGAAGCGCAGAAGCTGGCGGACAAGTTGGCCAAATAGGGCAATCTTGCATATTGCTCGGTGAGTGTTGAACCGCGGCGCGCCAGGGGCCGCGTCCAATCAATCATCATTCGCTACGCCAATTCCCATGGGCCTCGCAAAACGCATCATTCCCTGTCTCGACGTCGATAACGGTCGCGTCGTGAAGGGTGTCAAGTTCGTCGAGATCCGCGATGCCGGTGATCCGGTTGAGATCGCACGCCGCTATGACGAGCAGGGCGCGGACGAGATCACCTTCCTCGACATCACCGCGAGCTCCGACAACCGAGACACCATGGTGCACGTGGTCGAGGCGATGGCGGAACAGGTCTTTATTCCGCTTACCGTGGGCGGCGGCATCCGCAAGGTTGAAGATGTGCGCCGCATGCTGAATGCCGGTGCCGACAAGGTTGCCATCAATACCGCTGCGGTGGCGCGCCCGGACCTGGTGCGCGAGGCGGCTGATCATTTTGGCGCTCAGTGCATCGTTGTGGCGATCGACGCCAAGCAGGTCGGCCCGGGCAAGTGGGAAGTCTTCACGCATGGCGGGCGCAAGCCGACCGGACTTGATGCCGTCGAGTGGGCGCAGCGCATGGCGCGCTACGGCGCCGGCGAGATCCTGCTGACCTCGATGGACCGCGATGGCACCAAGGATGGATTCGATCTGGCGCTCACTCGCGCGGTGGCCGACGCCGTGAGTATTCCGGTCATTGCCTCCGGGGGCGTTGGCGACCTCGATCATCTGGCCGAGGGCGTTCTGGACGGCCATGCGGATGCCGTTCTGGCCGCGAGCATCTTCCACTTCGGCACCTATACGGTCGGTCAGGCCAAGCAGCGCATGGCCGAACGCGGCATCGAAGTCCGTCTCTAGCCGCCGGGTAGGTTTCCCCCTCCCGGGGCGGTAAACTGCACGGGTCTGCAACCCAATTGAAGAGTCTGTCGTGAGCGACTCCTGGCTCGATGCCATCAAGTGGAATGCCGATGGACTGGTGCCGGCCATCTCGCAGGAAGTCGGCACTGGCAAAGTCCTGACGCTGGCGTGGATGAACCGCGAGGCGCTTGCCAGCACGGTCGCTGAGGGTCGCGCCGTGTACTGGTCGCGATCGCGCGGGAAGCTCTGGCGCAAGGGCGAGGAGTCAGGTCACGTGCAGGTGGTAAAGGACGTTCGCCTCGATTGTGACAATGACGCCGTGCTGCTGTTGGTGGAGCAGCAGGGCGGCATCGCCTGTCACACCGGACGCGAACGCTGCTTCTACCAGAGCCTGCAGGATGGACGCTGGGTTAGCGTCGAGCCGGTGCTTCGGGAGCCGGCCGATATTTACGGCAACAAGTGATCACGATGAGCGATGTGCTCGAAAGGTTGGCGGCAGTGCTTGAGGCGCGTAAAAGCGCCGCCGCAGATTCGTCCTATGTGGCCAGCCTCTATTCGAAAGGGCTTGATGCCATTTTGAAGAAGATCGGCGAAGAGGCGACAGAGACCGTGCTCGCTGCGAAAAGCGGTGATCGGGCGAAAATTGTCCATGAAACCGCGGATCTGTGGTTTCACACGCTGGTGCTGCTTGCGCAGCAGGGCCTGAAACCGCAAGATATCCTATCTGAGCTTGAGCGGCGTTTTGGGGTGTCGGGTCACGAAGAGAAAGCCGCTCGCAGCAAGTGACATATCCGCCATGACCGGCAAGCGCGAGCCGGTTCTTCCCCGCGATTCATTGGAGAGCAACGATGGGTTCATTCAGTATTTGGCACTGGCTGGTAGTACTGGCCGTCGTAATTATCATTTTCGGCACCAAAAAGCTGCGTAACGTCGGCGGTGATCTGGGCGCGGCGATCCGCAACTTCAAGTCGTCGATGAAGGAAGAAGGCGAGGCCAAACCCGAGCAGGGCGGTACCGAGGAGAAGAAGATCCCCGAGTCCGGCCGCGTGATCGACGCCGAAGTCACCTCGAAGGAAAAGTCCAAGAGCTGAGCCCGCGCTCGCGGGCCTCCCCATGTTCGACGTCAGCTTTTCCGAGCTGCTGCTCATTGCGCTCGTGGCACTTATCGTGCTCGGGCCGCAGCGCTTGCCAGAGGTGGCACGCACCGCCGGGCAGTGGTTGGGGAAGCTGCGTCGGTTTGTATCGGACGTCAAACAGGATCTGGATCGCGAAATGAACCAGTCGGAGCTTGCCGAGTTGCGCAAGCTCAAGGCCGAGCTCGACGATACGCGCCGCGTCATGGAGGACGCTTCGCAGCGCCTGCTTCAGGACGTCAATCCGGTTCCCGCCAATACCGCCGAACCCGCGGCAACCCCCTCGCTCGATACGCTGATGCCGCCGCCCGCCAAGCCGGTCGGTAGCGAACACGTCATCGGTACGCCGCTCGCAACCAAGCCGGTGCGCGTGAGGGCGAAGCGCAAGGCGTCGAGCGCGCGGCGCGCGGCAACCAAATCCAAACCCGGGCCCAAAGCCCGCAAGCCCCATGGCCGAGCAAAAAGAATCAAGCGCCGCTGAGGGAAGTTTCATCTCGCACCTCCTCGAGTTGCGCGATCGCCTGATTCGCGCAGTGCTGGCGGTGCTGCTTATCTTCCTCGCGCTGGTGGCGTTCGCGAACGATATCTACTCGGTGCTTGCGCGACCGCTGCTGGCGGCACTGCCGCAAGGCGCGACCATGATTGCGACCGAAGTGGCCTCGCCGTTTCTCACGCCCATCCGACTGACCGCGATGGTGTCAGTAGTCATTGCGATGCCAATGGTGCTTTACCAGCTGTGGGCGTTCATTGCGCCGGGGCTCTATCGGCACGAGAAGCGCCTTGCGATGCCGCTGCTCATCTCCAGCGTGCTGCTGTTCTACGGCGGAATGGCATTCGCGTATTTCGTCGTCTTCCCGATGGTGTTCCAGTTCCTCGCCAAGGTGACCCCAGTCGGCGTCATGATGATGACCGATATCAAGGCTTACCTCGATTTCGTGTTTGCGCTGTTCTTTGCCTTCGGCATTGCCTTCGAGGTTCCCGTTGCCGTGATCATCCTGGTGGCGATGGGGGTGGTAAGCCCGCAGACACTCGCGGCGAAGCGCTCCTATGTCATCGTCGGTATCTTTGTGGCGGCTGCAATCCTGACGCCACCAGACGTCGTGTCACAGCTTCTCATGGCCGGTCCGATGTGGCTCCTGTATGAGCTGGGCATCGTCTTGTCCCGCTGGCTGGTTCGCCAGCGCAAAGAGGTACAGGACGAGGGCGCTGAGGCTGAATTTGACGAGCGCGAGCGCAAGTTACTCGAGCTCGAAGAAAAGAAGACGCGGGAATAGGGTCGCGCGTCCGGTCGTCTCTTCCCGTATGCGTGCACCGCTGTTCGCTCTGCTACTGGGCCTCGTGGCATGTCTGCCATCGCTGGCGGCCGACGGTGCGCTTGTCAACCGCATGCGGGGGCACCCCTCACCGTACCTTGCCATGCACGCCGACGATCCGGTGGCGTGGCAGGACCTGAACGCCGCGGTGCTGGAGCGCGCGCGCCGCGAGGGCAAGCTGGTGCTGCTCTCCATCGGCTACTTCACCTGCCACTGGTGCCATGTGATGCAGCGCGAGAGCTTCCGCAATCGCGAGATCGCCGCGTTGCTGAACCGTTATTTCATTCCGGTCAAGGTCGATCGTGAGCTCGAGCCGGCGCTTGACGCGCGCATGATGGAGTTCGCCGAATCGAGCCGTGGCCAGGGCGGTTGGCCGCTCAACGTATTCCTCACGCCGCAGGGCTATCCGCTGTTTGCAGCACTCTATGCTCCGCCCGCGGAATTCAAGGAGATCCTCACGCGCCTGAACGAGCTTTGGACCAAGGACCGCGCCGCGCTCATGCGGCTGGCCGCGGCCGAGGCCGGCGGCGGCAAGGGGCCGGGGAAGGCGAAGATCGATGGTGCGGAGGCGCGTCGCTACGCCAACGCGCTGCTCGATGCGGTGGCCGCGAATGCCGACGACATCAATGGCGGCTTCGGGGATCAGAGCAAGTTCCCGTCGGTGCCGCAGCTCGAGTTTCTGTTGGCGAGGCACGTCGCCCGGCCGGACGCCAAGCTTGCGGCGTTTCTCGATCTGACGCTCGGAAACATGGCTTCTCTCGGGTTGCACGACGAACTCGGCGGTGGTTTCTTTCGTTACAGCGTGGATCCCACCTGGAAGACTCCGCATTTCGAGAAGATGCTCTGTGACAACGCGCTGCTCGCTCGTCTGTATCTACGCTCGGCGCGGGTGCTGAAGCAGCCGCGCTATGAGCAGATTGCGGCCGAAACCCTTGAGTTCATGGAGCGCGAGCTGAAGCACCCCGATGGCGGATACATCGCTGCGCTCTCTGCAGTCGATGACCAAAACATTGAGGGCGGGTACTACCTATGGAGCGACGCTGAACTGCGCAAGCTCCTGAGCCCGGATGAGCTTAAGATCGCGCGGTCCGCTTGGGGAATGACGGACGCCGCACCGTTCGACGCCGGGCATTTGCCGATGCATGCCCGGGAAGCGGCAGAAGTCGCCCGGCAAGTCGGCAAGACCCCGGCCGCACTGCGGGAACAGCTTGCGAGCGCGGCAAGCAAGCTGCGCGCGGCCCGTGCGCAGCGCGCGTTACCGCGCGATACCAAAGTGCTGGCCGGATGGAACGGGCTTGCGCTCACGGCGCTGGTCGAGGCGGCGCAGATTACCGGCGATCCACGCTATCGGCAGCGCGCCGAGGCATTGCATGGCGTGCTCGCAACGCATTTCTGGGACGGGAAGTCGCTGCGGCGCGCGGTAAGCGCCGGACTTCCGGCGGGCAGTGTGGCGCTCGAGGATTATGCATACGTTGGTGAAGCGCTGGTTGCCTTCGGGGCGCTGTCGGGGCGCGAGGTCGATTTCGCGCTTGCCCGCCACGTGATTGATGATGGTTGGCGACGCTTCTATGGCAAGCAGGGCTGGCGGTTGAGCGAGTCGGCGCTGGTCGCCGGGCGCGCGGACGATGATGCTGTGGTCGATGGGCCACTGCCGTCTCCGTCCGCGACCCTGATCGCCGCGACGCTCGAGCTTGCCGAACGCAGTTCCGACAACGCGCTGCGCCAGCGGGCGCTCGGTGCCCTAAACAGCGGACACGCCCAGCTCGCAGCCGATCCGTTCTGGCATGCGACCCACATCGCGGTAATGCTCGACGCGCAGTAGCTCCTGTTCAGCGTTACTGTGTTTGGCCCATCTGTTGCGGACGCTCGATGGCAGTAACGCTTAGGACATTTTCCTTGTTGTCGCGCAGCACCGTGAGATGGACTTTCGCGCCCGGCCGGCGGCTCGCGATGCTCAACAGGGCATCGCGTGGCTCGGTGATGCGCTGCCCATCGATGGCGAGAATCACATCCCCGGGTTTTAGTCCGGCCCGATCCGCCGGCCCGCCGCGCAGCACACCCACCACCACGACACCAGCGACCTTTGGCAGATCCAGTGCGTCAGCGATTTCCGGTGTGACCGCCTGTGCCGAGACACCGAGCCAGCCACGCAGCGCCCGGCCATGTTCGACGATATCTTCAAACACCGCCTGCGCCATGCTCGTCGGGATCGCAAATCCGATGCCGAGGCTTCCACCGGTGCTGGAAAATATCGCAGTATTGATACCGACGAGGCGGCCACGTGCGTCGACCAGCGCGCCACCTGAGTTGCCGGGATTGATCGCAGCGTCGGTCTGGATGAAGTTCTCGAACATGTTGATGCCGAGCCGGCTGCGGCCGGTGGCGGATACGATACCCATGGTCACCGTCTGGCCGACGCCGAACGGATTGCCGATGGCGAGCACCACGTCCCCGACCTGCAGTCGCCCGGAATCACCAAGGTTAATTACCGGTAGTTTCTTCAGTTTGATTCTGAGTACCGCGATATCGGTATCTGGATCGGTGCCAACCACCACCGCCTCGGCCGTGCGCCCGTCGCGCAGGCCCACCTGGATCGCATCCGCGCCGCGGATTACGTGGTTGTTGGTAAGGATGTAGCCCTTGTCGCTGATGATGACGCCCGAACCGAGGCTGTTCTGTATCCGTTCGCGCGGCTGGAGTTCGCCGCCGAAGAAGCGACGGAAATCGTCGAAGAACGGGGTGCGCCGCTCGCGGATGACCTTGGCCGTGTTGACGTTTACGACGGCCGGAGCGGCCCGTTCGACTGCTGCAGCGTAGGAAACTGGCCCCTCGCTTGGACGGGCAGCCCCCGGCGCCTGTTCACGGATGATCTCCACGGTCTGGGGACCCGAGAAAATTCGCGGCCAGAGCCAGCTCAGGATCAGGGCCGTGGCAAGGCCCAAAGCGGCCGCCTGGGCCAGAAATTTCAGGATTGAACGAATACGGTCATTCATGGCGGGGCGAATTGTACTTGGTCTTGACCAGGGTCAAGGCGAAATGTCAAAAAGCGCTACAAATTAAGCCAAAATTGCGCGTTTCGCTTGACTCAATCGGAGGCCTGTATCATCCTATGCGCCGCTTTCGGCCCGGGTAACCGCCGCCAACCGCGAACAACGACGACATCGTCCAGAGAATACGCCACTAGGCGTAATTTTTTTTTCAAGCAACAACTTTAAGGGGGCTTCATGAGCGAAGAGGCTGCTGATCCCGGCCGCCGTCGGTTCCTCACACTTGCCACCACGGCAGTGGGTGCCGTGGGAACCGTTTATGCCATCACACCCTTCGTCAAGAGCATGCTGCCGAGCGCGCGCGCCAAGGCCGCCGGCGCACCGGTCGAAGTGGACATCAGCATGCTCGAGCCTGGCCAGCTGCTCACCGTCGAGTGGCGCGGCAAGCCGGTGTGGATCCTGAAGCGCACGCCGGCGATGCTCGAGTCGCTTACCAAGCACGACAGTTTGCTTGCTGATCCCGCCTCCAAGGTCGCGGACCAGCAGCCCGCCTACGCACAGAATGTCGCGCGCTCGATCAAGCCCGACATCCTGGTGCTGGTCGGTATCTGCACACATCTCGGTTGCTCGCCGGACAAGCGCCTCGATGCGGGCGCTGTTTCGGGACTCGGTGATGACTGGCCGGGCGGTTTCTTCTGTCCCTGCCACGGTTCCAAGTTTGACCTTGCCGGGCGCGTGTACAAGAACGTGCCGGCACCGACCAACCTGCCCGTGCCGCCGTACATGTTCGCCGCTGACACGCGCCTGGTAATCGGCGAAGACAAGAAAGGAGCCGCGTGATGCTAACTAACCTTCTTGCCTGGATTGATGAACGTTTCCCGCTGACCAAGGTCTGGAACGAGCATCTCGCCGAGTACTACACGCCGAAGAACTTCAACTTCTGGTACTTCTTCGGCTCGCTGGCGATGCTGGTGCTGGTGATACAGATCCTCTCCGGCCTGTTTCTCGCCATGCACTACAAGCCTGACACGGGGCTTGCGTTCGCGTCGGTCGAGTACATCATGCGCGACGTTGAGTGGGGCTGGCTGATTCGTTACATGCACTCCACCGGTTCCTCGGCGTTCTTCATCGTCGTGTATCTGCACATGTTCCGCGGCCTGCTGTACGGTTCGTATCGCGGCCCGCGCGAACTGATCTGGCTGATCGGCATGGTGATCTTCGTGGCGCTCATGGCCACGGCGTTCCTCGGTTACCTGTTGCCATGGGGCAACATGTCTTACTGGGGCGCGCAGGTGATCATCTCGCTGTTCGACGCCATCCCGTTCGTTGGCCCAAGCCTTGCCGAGTGGCTCCGCGGAGACTTTGTAGTGTCGGACGCGACGCTCAACCGCTTCTTCGCGCTGCACTTCTTCATCCCGGTGATCATTCTGCCAGCGCTGGTGTTCGTGCATATCGTGGCATTGCACAAGGTCGGTTCCAGCAATCCCGACGGCATCGAGATCAAGAAGAAGAAGGGACCGGACGGCAAGCCGCTCGACGGCATCCCGTTCCATCCGTACTTCACGGTCAAGGACATCGCCGGTGTGGCAGTGTTTCTGATGTTCTTTTCGGCGGTGCTGTTCTTTGCGCCGGAGCTCGGCGGCTGGTTCCTGGAGCCGGACAATTTCGTGCCAGCCAACATCCTGCAGACGCCGACCGAAATCGTGCCACTCTGGTACTTCACGCCGTTCTATTCGATCCTGCGCGCGGTCACGACAGACATGATGCGTTTCGGACTGCTTCCGTTCATGGCGGTCGTGGGCGGATTAGCGATCTACAGCGTGCGCGACATGATGATGCGCGCAGTCGTGGCGGGCGCCACTGCGGCCATCCTGCTCGGGCTCTTCATGATGGAGGCCAAGATCTGGGGCGTCATCATGATGGGGCTTTCGATCGTGTTGTTCTTCCTGCTGCCGTGGCTTGACCGCTCGCCGGTCAAGTCGATCCGCTATCGCGGCTGGATGTACAAAACCGCGCTCACGCTATTCTCGGTGAGCTTCGTGATCCTCGGCTATCTCGGCACCAAGAGCCCGGAGGCCATTAGTCTGTTCCTGATGAAGAACGTGTACTGGGTACAGATCTTCACCATCGTGTACTTCGCGTTCTTCTTGTTCATGCCGTGGTACACGACACTCGACAAGACCAAGCCGGTTCCGGAAAGGGTGACCCCGTGATGAAGAAGCTCCTGATCCTGTTGTCGCTGGCCGCGATGCCGGTCGCCGGGTTCGCCGCCGGTGGCGAGCACGCCAAACTCGATGCGGTGAAGATTGACCTGTCCGACAAGACGTCGCTTCAGCGCGGCGCGCGCATCTTCGTGAACTACTGCCTGTCCTGCCATTCGGCGGCCTACATGCGCTACAACCGCATGGGCAAGGACCTCGGCATTTCGGAGGAGCTGGTGAAGGACAACCTGCTCTTCGCGGCTGACAAGGTTGGCGACCTGATGAAGGCCGTCATGCCGGCTGAGGAAGCGAAGGCCGCGTTCAGCACCGTGCCACCCGATCTCAGCGTCATCGCGCGTGCGCGCAAGCCCGCCTGGCTGTACACCTATATGCGCAGCTTCTACCGCGACGACAAGGCGCCAAGCGGTTGGAACAACACCGTGTTCCCGCATGTCGCCATGCCGCATGTGCTCTACGAATGGCAGGGCCACCAGCGCGCCATTTTCAAGCAGGACGGTGCGTTCGAGCGCTTCGAGCTGGTCCGCCCCGGCAGCATGAGCACCGAGGACTACGATAAGGCAATGCGCGACCTCATCAATTTCCTTGTCTATCTCGGCGAACCCGCCAAGCTCGAGCGCTACCAGCTCGGCGTGTGGGTGCTGCTGTTCCTCGCTGTATTCTTCGTCTTCGCCTACCTGCTGAAGAAAGAGTACTGGAAGGACGTGCATTGATCGCGGCCCTCCGGTCGGCATCGGGGAAGGGGGCCATGTGCCCCCTTTCGCCGCTTGGCAGAAGTGCCCATCCGTTGGAGTAAGGCCATGTCGATACCCGCAAGCCGTAAGCCGATCATGACGCTCTACGTGGGCGCGACCGACCCGCAGAGTCATCGCACGCGAATCGTCTTGTATGAAAAGGACGTCGAGTGCCAGGTGGTGGAGGTCGATCTCAATAAGAAACCGCGTGAACTGGGCGAACTCAATCCGTACAACCAGGTGCCGACCATGGTGGATCGGGACATGGTGCTGTACGACTCGCATATTATCAACGAATACCTCGATGAGCGTTTGCCGCACCCGCCGCTGATGCCGGTCGACCCGGTGTCGCGCGCCAAGGCACGGCTGCTGCTAATGCGCTTTGATCGTGACTGGTACAGCCTGTTGCCGGACATCGAAGCCGGCGACAAGCGCACCGCGCAGAAGGCACGCAACGCATTGCGCGACGGCCTCACGGTCATCTCGCCTATCTTCAAGGAGCACAGCTTCATCCTCGGCGAGGAGTTCTCGCTGGTGGATTGCTCGCTGGCGCCGCTCCTCTGGCGCCTCGGGCTCTGGCATATTGAGCTGCCGCGCCAGGCCAAGCCCCTGCTCGACTACGCGGAGCGGCTGTTTGTGCGCAAGGCGTTTCGCCAGAGCCTCACCGAAGCCGAAAAGGCGATGCGCGGCAAGGGCTGAGCCGGCGCGCGCGCCGCATGACGCCCCTCAAATACCATCTGCTTCGCGCCGCCTACGACTGGGCGGTGGAGAACAGCCTCACGCCGCACGTCATCGTCGATGCCACTGGCCCGGATGTCATGGTACCGACGCGCTTCGTGGAGAACGGCCGTATCGTGCTGAATGTGAGCCCGCAGGCGGTCCAGGCCTTTCATTTCGACGCCGATTCCATCGCCTTCAGTGCCCGCTTCGGCGGCGTGCCGCAAAACGTGCATGTGCCGCTCGCCTCCGTGCTCGCGGTCTATGCGCGCGAGACGGGTCAGGGAGTTTCGTTTCCCACCGACCGCGATGAAGCCGCAGCAACCTCCGAGCCGGACAAGACACCTCCGGATGGTTCGCAGCCGCGCAAGGGTCCGGCGCTCAAGATCGTGAAATGACCCGGCGCGGTTGACGCTCCGCCGCCACGCGTGTTGAGCTAGTCGCATCACAAACGGACGGCGCAGACCCGCATGATCGAGATTATTCAGGCTGACATCACCACGCTCGAAGTCGATGCCATCGTCAATGCCGCCAATTCAACCTTGCTCGGCGGCGGGGGCGTGGACGGTGCCATTCACCGGGCCGCCGGTCCGGAGTTGAAGAAATTTTGCGAGACGCTTGGGGGTTGCCCGACAGGCGCGGCGAAGATCACACCCGGCTTCCGGTTGCCCGCCAAACACGTGATCCACACTGTGGGACCCATGTATCACGGCGGCAATTCGAATGAGGCAACGCTGCTTGCCAACTGCTACCGCAATTCGCTCGAACTCGCGCTCCAGCACAGTGTGCGCAGTATCGCGTTTCCCTCCATCAGCACCGGCGCCTATGGCTATCCGAAGGAAGAGGCAGCGCGCATCGCGGTTAAGGTGATGCACGAATACGAAGCTCGTTTCGAGCGCATTGTTGCCTGCTGTTTCAGCGCCGCCGACAAGGCACTGTACGAGAGTGCATTGGCTCGCAGCTAAAGCGGCAGGTGTGACCACCCGAAGCTGCAACTGGCTGTTACTTCAAGACTCGAAAGAACGAGAACCGCAAAATGAAGCACATTCACAGCTATTACTCGCCGAATGATTTGTATAACAGGATCATTGAGGGGCTCAATGAAATGGGCAAGGATTTGTCCAAAATCACGCTTGATGATCTGAAGCCAGTGGATGAATTTCATATCCGCAGTGATACCGCAACGAAGGAGCTGATTAAACTCTCAAGAGTCACGCCAGAGATGCATATCCTCGATGTCGGCTGTGGCTTGGGCGGTGCCGCACGCCGTTTGTCACATGAAACAGGCTGTCGTGTGACCGGTATTGATTTGAGCGATGAATACATCGATGCCGCAGAAAGACTGACACAATTATTCGACCTGCAGGAACGTGTGAAATTCCATGCCGCAAGTGCGCTTGCATTGCCGATTGATGAAAATACATTTGACGGCGCCTTGTCGATCCAGATGAATATGAATGTCGAGGATAAACTGGGGTGGCTAAAGGAAGTGTATCGTGTACTCAAGCCCGGCGGCCGCGCTGTTTTGTATGAGCTGTGCGGTAACAAGAACACACCAGTGTATTTTCCAGTGCCGTGGGCGCAGGACAGCTCCATGAGTTTTCTGGTGCCGCCGGAGTCATTCCGCGATGTCATAACATCCGCCGGTTTTGATATTGATGTCTGGAACGACAAAACTGATCTCGCACGGAAGGCCTTTGCAGATATGACGGAACCGGTGGGTGAGCCGAATTTGCCGGAACTGGGTACGCATCTGCTGGTTGGAAACGACATCCTCACCAAGGCCTACAATCTGCGTCGCAATCTTGACGAGGAACGCGTCAGCCTGATCGAGACCGTCGCGATAAAACGCAATTCCTGAAATGGGCGGTAACATTCTGCTAGTCACGAGAAGGGCGCCTAAGAAAATGCTCAAGATCGTTTGCTTTCGCTCACCGGGACGCTGCTAGTGCGACGCCGCCGAACCAAAGCGTTAGGGATCTGAGTGATGAGCGACACACTAGACAATATCTTCGCCTCCTACGTGAACCAGGGAACGCTCGAAGAAGCGGCGACCTGGATGGCGACGTTGACGCGGAATCACCCGGAGCTCGCGGAAGATTTCATCACTGCGCTGCAAAAGGGTATAACGGCGGCGTCCAAGGGCGACCGGTCGGTTGTCGAAGCGGTCAACGCCGGTGGGCATCAAGTGTCGACAACCAAGGAAGCGGGCGAGCGCTGCCTTAAGCTGCTTGCGCTCTATTCCAGATCGCTGCGGCACACTCCCTGACGCCTTGTTCAAGCCGTGTTCTTTACCGCAGCGTCTTGCGGCGGCGGCCCCTTATACCTGTTGGCGACAGGCCGAAATCCCGTCTCAGCGGAAGGCGGAATTGATGCTGTTTGACCGGATCTCGGCGTAGGTCTAGATTGATCCGCCTCCCACAAGAACACCCACCACTCGAGGAGGTCGCCATGTCGCCGTTGCGTCGCTTCGCTCCGGGTTTGTTTCTTCTGGCTGTACTCATTCCGTTCAACGCCGGCGCCTGGAATCGCACGCCGGCGACAGTGTTCGCCACGCTCCCGCCGGGCATGGCGAATCCGGAAGGCATTACGGCGGACAGGCATGGAAGAATTTACGTCGCCGACTTCGCCGTGGGCGGGACGTCCAGCGGTGTCGGACAGATCGCGGTGTTCCATCGTTCCGGACGGCTGGCGCGCGTGCTGGACGTCGTCGACTCGAGCACGTTGCTGCTAGGGCTGGCTTTCCATCCGACCACGCACGAATTGCTGGTCATCGATTTCGGCAAGCAGACGGTGTTGAGTGTCGATCCCTTCACCGGCGCTTCGAGCCCGTTTGCCGTGATCCCGGGCGGGGCGGCCGCGGGACCGAACGCGCTCACCTTCGATGACGCTGGCAATGTCTATGTGTCCGACTCTTTCCAGGGTGTGATCTGGACGATCCCGGCGAACGGAGGCGCTCCCTCGGCATGGGCGAGTGGTCCACTGCTCGTCACCGGCGGCGTACCGCCGTTTGGCGCGAACGGCATCGCATTCAACCGCGATCGCAGCGCAATGTTCGTCGCAAACACCGGCAACGACACCATCGTGAAGATTCCGGTCGCCAGCAACGGTACGGCGGGCGCCCCCGAGGTATTTGTAAACAGCATCAATGGCGCGGACGGTCTCATCATGGATGACGACGACAATATCTGGGTTGCCGCGAATCAGGCCGATGAGATCGTCGTGGTCGACCCGACCGGGCGTGTGATCGCAAAGCTCGGCGATTTCGACGGGATCGACCGCCACGGCGCGCCACGTGGGCTGTTGTTCCCGGCCAGCCTGGTGCGCAGCGGGGCTTTCATCTACATCACAAACCTCGCGCTCGATCTCCGGCTGTTCGGCCTTCCACAGGCGGTTGATTCGCAGTGGGCGGCGGACGTGACGACGCATACGATCACGAGGATTCCGGCGGAGCTGCCTCCCGTCAAACGCCACTCCCGACACTGAACGGGATTCGGGTCAGTGGGAACGGACGCAGACACGGCTGGCGCCGAGAGATGAGCGTCTGTCTCCCGACCGACCCGGCGTGCGTTGCCCGTGCGTTTTATTGCGCCGAGCGCTAACGCGTCGGTGGCGTCAACCGGTCGGATGGCAGGGCCAGCTACTTTCGGCGTTACGCCTCGGGCAGTACTTTCCCGGGATTCAGGATTCCCTTCGGATCGAATTCCTTCTTGATGGCGCGCATGAGCGCGAGGGTGGCCGGCTCGATGGCGCGCGCCATATAGTCGCGTTTGGCGACGCCAATCCCATGTTCGCCGGAGAGCGTGCCCCCGAGCGCGAGCACAAGGTCGAACACACGCGAGAGGCAGGGCAGGGCGTTCTCTTCTTGCGTCGGGTCCTGGGTGTCGTAGAGCAGGTTCACGTGGATATTGCCGTTGCCGGCATGCCCGAAGTTCACGATCGGGATGCCGAACTCCTCGCTGAGCGCCCCGAGCCCGTCGATCAGTTCCGGAATGCGCGAGACCGGCACTACCACGTCCTCGTTCAGCTTGTTGGGCGCGATGTTGCGCAGCGCGGGCGAAAGCGCCTTGCGCGTTGCCCACAGCGCCGCGACTTCCTCGGCGCTGCTCGCCACCGCGAAACCGAGACAACCGTGGTTGCGCGCGGCGCGGTCAATGGCGCCAACGGCAGCCGTCATGGCCGCCTCCGGTCCGTCGACTTCAATCATGAGCATCGCCCCGGCATCGTGCGGCAGCGCCGCCTTTGAATAACCGCGCACCATCTCGATCGAGGCATGATCCATGAACTCCAGCGCGCACGGCACGATTGGCTGCGCCATGATCGCAGTCACGGCCTCGGTGGCAGAATGGATATCGCGGTAGACGGCCCGCAACGTGCGCCGTGCCTCGGGAAGCGGCGTGAGCTTCAGGATCGCCTCTGTCACGACTGCGAGCGTTCCCTCGGATCCGATGATTAGGCGCGTGAGGTCGTATCCCACCACGCTCTTGGTGGTGTAAACGCCGGTGTGAATGATCTGTCCCGTGCCAGTGACGGCGGTGAGGCCGAGCACATTTTCGCGGGTAGCGCCGTACTTCACGGCGCGCGGGCCGGCGGCATTAACGGCGACGTTGCCACCGACCGAACAATAGGCGGCGCTGGTCGGGTCGGGTGGCCAGAAGAAGCCTTGCTCGCCAGCGGCGTCCTGGACGGCCTGGTTGGTGACACCGGCCTCGACCCGCATGATGCGGTTGGCGGCATCGACGGCAAGTATCCGGTCCATGCGCTCCAGCGTCAGCACGACGCCGCCCCGCAGTGGAACCGTGCCGCCCGCGGTGCCAGTACCGCGCCCGCGCGCGAGCAGTGGCGCGCCATGCGCGTTGCAGGCTCGTACCACGGCAGAGACCTGCTCAGTCGATGTGGCAAATACCACGGCATCCGGCAGTGCCTGGCGGCGCGAGTTGTCGTAGCCGTAGGAGTAGCGGTCGGCGGGATCGGTGAGGAGGTTTTCTCTGCCGACCGCCGCCGCAAGCGCCGAGCGCATCTCGCGGGACAGCTCAGACTTCACGGATGCCTACCCGCTTCGCTCGTCGCCGAGGAGATCGAGGCGAGGGCCGCGCGACGAAACGGAAGCCCTGCTCGCTTCGCTCGTTCGTCCTGTCTTTCGAGCAGTCGCGATTGCGGCTTTTGTCTAGTCATTATGATGAACGGATGCGCGCGAGCAGGGCGGTGGTGGAGCGGTCGAAACGAAACGGGATGGAGTGGACCTTGCCGCCATAGCTCGTGACCAAGTCATTGCCGACAATGCGCTCAGGTGTCCAGTCGCCGCCCTTCACGAGATGATCGGGTCTTACGAGTTTGATCAGTTCGAGCGGCGTGTCTTCCGCGAACGGCACCACCAGACTCACGCAACCAAGCGCGGCCAGCACCGCCATGCGGTCATCGAGGGAATTGACCGGGCGATCCCCTCCCTTGGCGAGTTTGCGCACCGACTCGTCAGTGTTCACGCCGATCACGAGGCTTTGGCCGAGCTGAGCAGCCTCCTCGAGGTAGGCCACATGGCCGCGATGCAGGATGTCGAAACAGCCGTTGGTGAAAACCACGGGGCGTGCGAGCGCCGCGACGCGCGCGCCAAGCGCGGCGCGCTCGCGCACGATCTTGGTTTCGCTGGAAAGCGGTTGCGCCATGTGCAGGGGTGTTGGCCCAGCGGATCAGGTCTGACCGAGCAGCTGGTAGTCGATAAGGTCGCACAGGCAGTGGATGACCAGCCCATGCACTTCCTGGATGCGGGCGGTGGTCGGCCCGCGCACGCAGATGTTGATGTCATCGCCGCGCAGCAGGTTGTTCATATCGCCACCGCTTCGGCCATTCAGCGCCACCACCAGCATTTCACGCTCGTGCGCGGCCTGCACCGCACGCAGCACGTTCGGCGAGTTGCCCGAGGTGGTGATGGCGAGCAGCACGTCGCCGGATTGTCCGAGCGCACGCACCTGCTTCGCGAACACGTCATCGAAGTGGTAGTCGTTGGCGATCGAGGTAAGGGTGGAGGTGTCGGTAGTGAGCGAGATCGCCGGTAGTCCCGGGCGCTCCCGCTCGAAGCGGTTCAGCAGTTCCGCCGAGAAATGCTGGGCGTCGGCTGCCGAGCCGCCATTGCCGCATACCAGCACCTTGTGATCGTTCAGCAGCGCTTGAAGCATCTGCTGGCCGGCCTCAGTGATAATGGGCGCAAGCTCCTCCATCGTGTCGCGGATGGTGAGCATGCTTTCCTGAAAGTGACCTTTCACGCGCGTGAGCAGCACGGTCGGGTCGGTAGTGCCCTGCGCGGTACCTCGTGCCATGGGTTGCAATATCCTTAGAACGCGTTGGTGAGCCAGTCGATCGTCGGCGTGGCGGGGTCGCCGCTTACGGAGACAATATCAAAACGGCACGGTCGGTTGCAGTCCCCGTCGGCCTGCAGGTAGTGCTCGGCACTGGCGCGCAGCTTGCGCTGCTTCTGGACCCCGACCGTTTCGGCCGGGGAGCCGAAGCGCTGATCGCGGCGAAACCGCACCTCGACGAACACCAGTGTCCGGGCATCCCGCATGATCAGGTCGATTTCGCCGTGTTGCGTGCGGTAATTGCGCGCAATGAGCTTCAGGCCCTGGCGCTTGAGGTGCATCAGCGCGGCGTCTTCGGCCGCGCGCCCCTGCACCAGATGCGGCGCGTCGGCCGCCATCAACCCTCCGGCGTGGCTTCGACTTCGAGGTGCCGACGGATCTTGAGCGAGGTATCGATGAGTTTCGGTGCGCCTCGACTGAACTGCGCCCAGGTGAGCTGGCGCTGCAGTCGACCGCCGCGATCGAGCGAGAGCGTACTGGTCACGCCGCCGAAGCGCGCGGCGGCATCAGTGCTGATCTGGTTCAGGTGCGGCAGAATCGAGTAACTGTCGATGCCGAGAGCGTAGAGCCGGTCGAGGTCGCTCTGGGCGTGCGGCCAGCTGCCCTGCACGCGCCGGCGCAAGTCCTCGAGCTTGCCGCTGTGCACCAGCATCCACGGCATGTCGGCGAACAGCACGCCGTTCAGGTCCACGTCGTGGCGCGTGTCGATGCGACCGGTGAAAATGTGCGAGGTCGAGTAGACCGGTACACGAACGGCGCGGTAGAAATCGAGTTGGGGTTTTAACAAGCGTCCGCGCTTGGCATCGGCCACGAGGAAGATGAAATCGAGGTCCTGACGCGGGCGTGGCTCGAACTGCAGTTTCTGCTTGAGCTTGTTGGCGAGCAGGTCCTTGCGCTGCTCGCTTTGGGCGATGTTGAGCAATGACTTGATCGAGTCGGAATGATCGCCTTGTCCCTCGGTGTATGACGCATTGGCCAGAACCAGCCCACCGAGCCGCTGCCAGTGATCGACGAAAGCGCTTTGCATGCGCTGGCCCCAGGGGCTATCGGGATAGAGCACGGCGGCACGCCGGTGGCCGTCGAGAAAGGCGCGCTCCGCGACTTGACGGGCTTCCTGTTCGGGCGGCAAGCCGAACTGGAACAGGTTGCGCGCACTCGCCCCGGAAAGCTGGAGATCAGTGTGACTGAGCAGAAGCGTCGGCACGCTGAGCGTCGATTTCTGCAGAATGGCATCGGCTGCCTCGCGCCCGAGCGGCCCGACCACGACCTGTGCGCCATCCGCAACCGCCTGCTTGTAGAGCTCCACGGCCTGTAGTGGATCGGCGCCGAAGTCATAGACCTTGACAGTCGGCTTGTCCGGACGCGGATCCAAGCCCTGCATGCCGAGGAAGCCGTCCCGCACCGCCTCGGCGGCAACCGAGAAGTCCGAGCTAAGTGGCAGCAGCAGCGCGATACGTTCTATGCGACTGATCAGTCCCGCGGCGGGCCTCACCAGCGATGCGAGCAGGATCTCGGAGGCCGGATGCTTTGGATAGGCCTTGCGCCAGTTCTCGATGGCCGGTCCCATGCGACCGGCATTATCAATAGCGGCGAGGGCGAGCTCGATCCAGCCAGCGAGCACCGGCTCGCGCGCCATGTTGAGTTCTGCGGCGAGACGCGCACGCGGCATGGCATCCAATATGTTCCATAGCTGTTTCTGGTTGTCGGCGACGGCGTCCATACCGACGATGTACTGTTCGCGATTAATCAGGTTTCGGACCGCGCCAATAGGGTTGTCGAGCGCGAGTTCTGCCTGTGCGCGCACGCGGAACACCTCGGCAAGCAGGTCGGGGTTGAGCTTGCGCGCCCGGAGGGCTTCGTCGAGTACCCGGATGGCCTTCTCATGCGCGCCCTCGGCGCTAAGAATGCGTGCCTGCAGGATCTGGCGGCGGGTGAAAAATGAGCTGTCGAGCCCGGTCAGGTCGGTTTGTTCGAGCAGATAGCGGGCCTCGCGCAGCTGGCCGGCCCGAATGAGATTGTCGGCGGCGCGCAGCTCGAAGTGCTGCTTGCTGGGCGGGCGACTGGCCTGCGCGAGGCGGCCATACTCGCGCGCGGCGATGATGAACTCGCCGTCACGCTCAGCCTTCTCGGCGACGCTGCTATCGGCAGTCGGCTCGGCCACTCCCGGTGCACCCACGCGCGTGGTTTCGCAACCGGCGAGCATGAGTGCCGCGAGCACGACCAGCAGCGACCAGCGAATAGGCTTCATTACGGTTCCTGTTTAGAATGCGGCTAGAGTCTGGCGTGGAGGTTTTTGTGTCGCAGCGTGTCGGTACACTTTATATAGTCGCCACGCCCATCGGTAACCTCGAGGACCTGACGCCACGCGCCGTGCGCGTGCTGAAAGAGGCAGATCTCATCGCGGCGGAAAACACGCGCCACAGTGGCAAGCTTGCCGCGCACTTTGGCATCGCAACCCGCATGATTGCGGTGCATGATCATAATGAACGCGAGCAAGTCCCTCGCCTGATCGAGTCCCTAAAAGCCGGTAAGTCTATCGCATTCATCAGCGACGCCGGTACCCCGCTGGTGAGCGATCCCGGGTTCCCGCTGGTGCGCGCCGCGCGCGCGGAAAGCCTGCCGGTGGTGCCGATCCCTGGCCCCTGCGCCGCGATCGTGGCGCTTTCGGTTGCCGGACTTCCATCGGACCGCTTCGTATTCGAGGGGTTCCCGCCGCCCAAATCTGGCCCGCGGCGCCAACGCTTCGCCGAGTTGTGCGAGGACCCGCGCACGCTCGTCTTCTACGAGAGCCCCCATAGGGTGCTGGAATGTCTTGCAGACATGGTGGCCGTATTCGGTGCTGAGCGTGAGGCCGTCGTGGCGCGAGAGCTCACCAAGCAGTTCGAAACCGTGCGCGGGGATTCCCTTGGGGCGCTAGAAGTATGGCTCCAGACCGACAGCGAACAGCTGCGCGGCGAATTCGTGATTCTATTGCACGGGGCGGAGCGCACCGAGCAGCAGGTGGCGCAGGCCGAAGCCGAGCGGGTGTTGCGGATACTGCTTACGGAGTTGCCGGTCAGCCAGGCGGCCGCACTGGCCGCCAAGATTGCCGGCGCGAAAAAGAATGAACTCTACGAATTGGCTCTGCTTCTCAAATCCTAGGATCCCCCAGAACGATGGCGCCGACTGGTATAATTGTCGGTGGAGTCGGCCAGACAGTCGCTGCGCGCAAGCGTAGAGGAAAGTCCGGGCTCCACAGGGCAAGGTGCCAGGTAACGCCTGGGCGGCGTGAGCCGACGGAAAGTGCCACAGAAAATACACCGCCGATGGCCGGGCAACCGGATCAGGCAAGGTTGAAATGGTGCGGTAAGAGCGCACCGCGCCCCTGGCAACAGGGGTGGCAGGGCAAACCCCACCTGGAGCAAGACCAAATAGGGGAACTATGGCGTGGCCCGCACCGTTCCCGGGTTGGTTGCTTGAGGCGGATGGCGACGTCCGTCGCAGAGGAATGACTGTCCACGACAGAACCCGGCTTACCGGCCGACTCCTTCTTTTCTACTTTAGCTAGAAGCTGTAATTTGATGTTTTTCCTACCTTTCTAACACTATTTTGCGCTCCATCCGGAGCCAAAAAATGACCAGTTTTAGATGCTTGCCAGTCAATTCTGGTCAGGCGGACATCTTGTACGTGTAACTTGCTGTCGCGTAAGGAATAAATATCATGCCGTCAGGCAGTTTCTTCTTGACACCCTTGTTTCCGCCTATCTATAGTGTCAATAAGTGGGAAATTGTGGATCTTTGTGGACTAGCGTGGCCAAGAAAAACCATCCATGTACCGCGGCGTCAACACTCTAAACCTCGACAGCAAGGGGCGGCTCGCTGTGCCGACCCGCTATCGCGATGCGCTTGCGCGCCACTGCAGCGGGCAGATGGTCGCTACGGTCGATCGCGACAACTGTCTGCTGCTTTACCCGTTGCCCGAGTGGGAGGAGATCGAGCGCAAGCTCGTGAAGTTGCCGAGCTTCAACAAGCAGGCGCGCCGGCTGCAGCGGCTACTGATCGGACATGCGACCGAGGTCGAGCTCGATGGCGCCGGCCGCATCCTGGTGCCACCGCCGCTGCGTGAGTTCGCGAGCCTCAACAAGGAAGTGGTGCTAATCGGGCAGGGCAACAAGTTCGAACTGTGGGACGCCGCGCAGTGGAATGCGCGACGCGGTGAGTGGCTGGAACAGGAGGCGCAGCAGGGCGATGCAGATCTCGCAGGCGGCCTCGAGTCGCTGTCGTTGTAGGCGGAGAGCGTGGATGAGACCGAGCACGTCCCAGTCCTGCTTGCCGAGGTGTTGCGGGCCTTGAACCTGCACGCCGACGGCACCTACGTCGACGCCACGTACGGACGCGGTGGCCACGCGAAGGCCATTCTGGCCCTGCTAGGGCCGGGGGGCCGCCTCATCGCGCTTGATCGCGATCCCGACGCGGTGGCGGATGCGCGCCGGCGTTTTTCGCAGGACGCTCGTTTCGAAATTCACCGGGGACCTTTCTCCATGCTCGCCGAAGTAATCGGGCAGCAGGGTCGTGCGCAACAGGTGCAGGGTGTGTTGTTCGATCTTGGCGTGTCTTCCCCGCAGCTCGACGCCGGTGCGCGGGGGTTTAGCTTTACGCGTGAGGGCCCACTCGACATGCGCATGGACCCGGCGAGTGGCGAGTCGGCCGCGGACTGGATTAATCGCGCGAGCGCCGAGGAGATTGCGGACGTGTTGTTTCAGCTCGGCGAGGAGCGCTTCGGGCGGCGGATCGCGCGCGCCATCGTGAGCTCACGTTCCGCGCAGCGCATCGAAACGACGGCCGCGCTGCGCGAAATCGTGGCGCGCGCGGTCCCGACACGGGAGCGCGGTAAAGACCCCGCCACGCGCAGCTTTCAGGCGATTCGGATCCATATCAATCGCGAACTCGATGAGCTTGCAGCGGCGCTTCCGCAGGCGGTCGATGCGCTGGCGCCGGGCGGGCGGCTCGTCGTGATCAGTTTTCACTCGCTTGAAGACCGCATCGTCAAGCGCTTCATGCGCCGGGAGTCGAGCGTGGAGATGCCGCCGCGCGGATTGCCATTGCCGGCGAATACGCCGCAGCCGCGCCTGCGGATTGTCGGCAAGGCGATCAAGCCTGAAGAGGCCGAGACGCGCGCAAACCCGCGCGCCCGCAGCGCGGTGCTGCGTGTCGCGGAGCGTGTGACGGGGGCGACCCATGGGTAAGCAGTTCTTTGTGCTCGTCGCGGCCGTAGTGGTGTGTGCCGTGGCGGTGGTAGAGCTGCGCCATCGCAATCGTCAGCTCTACGTCCAGTTGCAGGCGCTGCAGTCCGAGCGTGACGCGCACGTGACGGAGTGGGGTCAATTGCTGCTGGAAGAGGGCGCTTGGTCGCAGCATCGACGGATCGAAGCGACTGCGCGCAGCCGCCTTGGCATGGATCTTCCGGATCCGCGTCAGATCGTGGTTATCCGCAGTCAGTCGGCCGGAGGACGCCAATGAGAGTCCGTCATGCGGGTGTCGCGCATCCGGTTCGTACTTGGCTGGTGCTCGGTTTCCTGCTCTCCGTGCTTGGTCTGCTCGCGACGCGCGCCGTCTACCTGCAGATCTTTAACGCCGATTATCTGCAGAGCCAGGGCAAGCAGCGGCACTCTCGGGTGCTCAAGGACAATTCACACCGCGGTATGATTCTGGATCGCTTCGGTGCGCCGCTCGCCGTGAGCACGCCGGTCGATTCAGTGTGGGCGCATCCGGCGACTCTCGCCGAGAATCGCAAGGACTGGGGGCGGTTGGGCGCGCTACTTGGATTGAGCGCGCGCGAATTGCGCGAGCTGCTCGCGCGCCATGAAGGGCGCGAATTCATGTATCTGCGCCGGCACGTGCCCCCCGAGCTGGCCGAGAAGGTCATGGCGCTCGGCATCGACGGCGTCGCCCTGCAACGCGAGTACCGCCGCTATTATCCGCTCGGACCGGTGGCCGGGCACGCGCTGGGATTCACCAATGTTGATGACCAGGGCCAAGAGGGCATCGAACTTGCGTACGACGACTGGTTGCGGGCGGTGCCGGGGCAGCGGCGCGTATTGCGCGATCTGCACGGTAACACCGTTGAGTTGGTAGAGAGCATGGTGTTGCCGGTGCCGGGTAAGGACCTGCAGGTAAGTCTCGATCGGCGCATCCAGTATCTTGCCTATCGCGAACTGAAAGCTGCGGTTGAACGCCACCGCGCGCGGGCCGGCAGTGCAGTCGTACTCGATGCGCGGAGCGGTGAGGTGCTGGCGCTCGTCAATGAGCCGGATTTCAATCCCAACAATCGGACCAACCTGAAGAGTCAGGTGTTTCGCAACCGCGCAGTAACCGATGTGTTTGAGCCGGGTTCCACGCTCAAGCCGTTTACGATCGCAGCGGCACTGGAGAGCGGGCAGTTCAACGCGCGCAGCATGATCGATACATCGGGCGGCGCGCTCACGGTAAACGGTCGCACGATTCACGACACGCATGCCTACGCGGCGCTCACCGTGGCAGGCGTAATCGAAAAATCGAGCAATGTCGGTGCGGCGAAAATCGCACTTGCTCTTAACAAGAGAGATCACTACTCGCTATTGCGTCGCGCCGGATTTGGTTCCAGCACCGGCATCCGACTGCCTGGCGAAGTATTCGGGCAGTTGCGCTCGCCGGAGAGCTGGGTGCCGATCGAGCAAGCCACGATTGCGTTCGGCTATGGGATTTCCGCCACGCCACTGCAACTCGCCCGCGCCTACGCCATGCTTGCCAATGGTGGCGTGTCGTTGCCCGTCACGATGCTCCGGCAGACGGGCGCGCCAGTGGGAGAACGTGTGCTGACCGAGCGTACCACCCGTGAGGTGCGCGCGATGCTGGAACTCGCAGTGAGCGCCGAGGGCACTGGCGCCGGCGCGCAGGTGCCCGACTATCGCGTGGCTGGCAAGACCGGAACGGTACGAAAGCTCACCTCGCAGGGTTATAGCGAAGACAAGTACGTTGCCTGGTTCGCGGGAATTGCGCCGGCCTCGAACCCGAGACTTGTCATGGTGGTGGCAGTCGATGAGCCGCGCAGCGGCGGCTATTTCGGTGGCCAGGTGGCAGCGCCGGTTTTCTCTCGAGTGATGGCGGGGGCGCTGCGTCTGCTCGATATCCCTGCCGATGCCCCGCGCGGTGCGCCGAGCCGGCCGGTCCTGCTGGTGAAAAATGTCGGGAGCGCGCATGCCGAGCCGGCTCAGTGAGCTGCTGCGCGGTTTGCTCAGCGTGCCGCCCGCGCAGGATCGCGTGGTAACCGGGCTCGCCATCGACAGCCGACGCGTGCGCGCGGGCGACCTGTTCTTCGCGACGCCGGGCGTACAGGCCGACGGCCGCAGCTACATGACTGATGCCGCGGCGCGTGGCGCGACCGCGATCCTCTACGAATCCAACGGCGTGGAGCCGCCAACGCTGCCGATCCCGGCGCTCGGCGTCGAGCGCCTGCGCCAGCAGGCCGGTGTGGTCGCCGATCGCTTCTACGATTCACCCTCGCGCCACCTTGTGGTGATCGGCGTGACGGGCACAAATGGCAAGACTACCTGCACCCAGCTGCTTGCCCAGGCGCTTGATCAGGAAACGCAGCGTTGCGCGGTTATCGGCACGCTCGGATTCGGTTTTCCCGGCGCGTTGAATGAATCGCTGCACACGACGCCAGATGCGGTGACGGTGCACCGCCTGCTGCGCGAGTTCCTCGATGCGGGCGCGCGCTATGCGGGCATGGAGGTTTCCTCGCATGCGCTCGACCAGGCGCGCGTCACGGCGGTGTCGTTCGATATCGCGGTGTTCACCAATCTCACTCGCGACCATCTCGACTACCACGGCGACATGCAGGCCTACGGTAACGCCAAGGCCAGCCTGTTTGACTGGCCCACGCTGCGCCACGCCGTGGTCAATGCCGACGATGGATTCGGCGATGCGCTCGCGCAGCGCATCCGCGAGCGTGTGCCGGTCAGCACCTATGGCCTCCTGCAAGGGGATTTGCATGTGCGGGAGCTTAGCCTCACGCGCCGTGGCATCGACATGTTGGTGCGAACGCCGCAGGGAGAGGCGCGGCTGAAGAGTTCACTGTTCGGTCGCTTCAACGCCTACAATCTGCTCGCGGTGCTGGCCACGCTACTCGCGCTCGACTTGCCGCTCAGCGATGCGGTGGCGCGGCTCGCGCGCGCCCGCCCGGCGCCGGGGCGGGCCGAGCACTTTGGCGGACAGGGTGGCCAACCACTGGTGGTAGTGGACTACGCACACACACCAGATGCGCTTGAGCAAGTGCTCGCGACGCTGCGCGAGCATACCCGTGGACGCGTCATTTGCGTGTTCGGTTGCGGGGGAGATCGCGATCGCGGCAAGCGCCCGCAAATGGGCGCGATCGCAGAGCGCCTGGCCGATCAGGTCATCCTCACGGACGACAATCCCCGCACCGAAGACGCGGATGTGATCATCGCCGAAATTCGTGCCGGTATGCGCTCCGAACCGGTAGTGGCACGTGATCGGCGCGGCGCGATCGCGCAGGCGATTGCCCAGTCCAGTAGCGAGGATATCGTTCTGGTGGCTGGCAAGGGCCACGAGGACTATCAGCAAGTCGGCACGACCCGCCTGCCTTATAGCGATCGCGATACGGTTCGCGAGCTGATCGGCGAGGAGGCGGCGGCATGAGCACGCGTCCCGAGATGATGACCCTGTCGATCGCCGCCGAGGTGCTGCACGGCACGCTAGTGGGACACGATGTCACGTTCTGTGGGGTCAGCACTGACAGCCGCAACCTGATCACGGGCGATCTATTCGTCGCGCTCGTTGGCCCACGCTTCGATGGCCACAACTTTCTTGCCGAGGCAATCCACGGCGGTGCGGCGGGCGCGCTGCTGTCGCGGACAGTCGAGACCTCGCTGCCTTATGTGCGGGTAAGCGACACGCGTCTTGCGCTCGGGCAGCTCGCCGCCTACTGGCGCGGGCACTTTGGCGTGCCGGTTATCGCCGTTACCGGCAGCAACGGCAAGACCACAGTCAAGGAAATGCTCGGCGCCATTCTGGCCGGTCGGGGATCTGGTTGCGTGACGCGCGGCAACCTGAATAACGACATTGGCATGCCGCTCACGCTGCTCGGTCTGCGTCGGGCGGACCGCTATGCGGTGCTCGAGCTGGGCATGAATCACGTGGGCGAAATCGACTATCTCTCGCGGCTGGCGCGCCCGACCATCGCCTTGATCACCAACGCCGGCGAGGCGCACCTTGAGGGGCTTGGCAGCGTGGAGGCAATCGCCCGGGCGAAGGGAGAAGTCTTCAACGGCCTCGCCGACGATGGCGTGGCGGTCATTAATGCCGACGATCCGTACTGCAAGCTGTGGCGCGGTCTGGCTGGCGCGCATCGCATTATCACGTTCGGGCTTGAACAATCCGCCGATATTACTGGCAGCTACGCGCCCGATGCGCGTGGCAGCCGTGTTCACCTGAGGACCCCGGAAGGAGACATCGACATGCGTCTGCCATTGCTCGGACGTCACAACGTCATGAACGCCTTTGCCGCAGCCGCGGCGGCAGGTGCTGCCGGCGCCTCCCTTGAGCAAATTTCGCAGGGGCTCGCGCACTTGAAGGCCGTGGCCGGCCGGCTTGAGCTGCGTGAGGGCGTGAGCGGGGCTCGCATCATTGACGATACCTACAACGCCAATCCCGCCTCGGTCACCGCCGGCCTGCAGGTGCTGCGCGACTTCGGCGGCGAGCGCACGCTGGTGCTGGGTGACATGGCCGAGCTTGGTCCGGCCGGTGCCGATATCCATCGACGCATCGGCGAGCTCGCGCGCCAGCTCGGCATCCAGCGGCTCTACGCCGTGGGGGAGTTGAGCCGCGGCGCGGTCGAGGCGTTCGGAAAGGGTGGGCGCCATTTCGAGAGCCACGAGGAGTTGGTGGACAACATGCTCGACTGTTTGCACTCGGATATGACGGTGCTGGTCAAGGGCTCGCGGGTGATGCGCATGGAGCGCATCGTGAATGGCATCGTGCGCCAGGGCGCGGCGGCTACCCAGGGGGCCTGATGCTTTACCATCTCTTCGACGCGCTGACGGATAGTTACTCGTTCTTCAACGTGTTTCGCTATCTCACGCTGCGCGCGATTCTTGGCGTGCTGACCGCGCTTGCCATCAGCTTCGTTATCGGCCCGACGATCATTCGCAAACTTGCGGCGATTCGCTTTGGCCAGACTGTGCGTGACGATGGACCCCAGAGCCATCTCGTCAAGGCGGGCACGCCGACGATGGGCGGCGCGTTGATCCTGATCGCAGTGTTTGTGAGCACCCTGCTGTGGGCAGATCTGACCAATCGATTCGTATGGGCGGTGCTGTTCACCACCGGTACGTTCGGCGCGATTGGCTGGGTCGATGACTACAAGAAAATCGTCAGCAAGAACCCGCGCGGGATCGGCGCCAAGCAGAAATTCCTGTGGCAGACCATTTCGGGGCTGGCGGTGGCGCTGTTTCTCTACTACACGGCGCGTACGCCGGCCGAGACCCAGCTGATCCTGCCGTTCTTCAAGAACGTGGTGTTCAATCTCGGGCCGTTCTTCATCGTGCTCACTTATTTTGTGATCGTCGGATCGAGCAATGCGGTGAACCTGACGGATGGCCTCGATGGCCTCGCGATCATGCCGACTGTGATGGTCGCGGCTGCGCTCGGTGTTTTTGGCTACGTGCTGGGTCACGTGAAGTTCGCCGGTTACCTCGGTTTTCCCTACATTCCCGGGGTGGGCGAAGTGCTGGTGTTTTGCGCGGCCATTGTAGGTGCCGGACTGGGCTTCCTGTGGTTCAACACCTATCCGGCCATGGTTTTCATGGGTGACATCGGCGCGCTCGCGCTCGGCGCGGCGCTCGGTGTCGTGGCGGTGACGACCCGGCAGGAGATTGTTCTCTTCATCATGGGTGGCGTGTTCGTGATGGAAA
>LJVB01000084.1 GCA_001304215.1 Acidithiobacillales bacterium SM1_46
CACTGCCACCCATGGCATCGGCGATGCGGCACGTATCATCGAGTATGGTGACGCTGACGTAATGATCGCCGGCGGCGCCGAGGCTGCCGTAACTCCGACCGCCCTTGCCGGTTTCGGCAATGCCAAGGCGCTTTCCACTCGAAATGACAGCCCCGAGACGGCAAGCCGCCCCTGGGACAAGGACCGCGACGGTTTCATTCTTGGGGAGGGCGCCGGCGTGGTGGTGCTCGAGGAGATCGAACACGCCAAGCGTCGCGGCGCTAGGATCTACTGCGAACTGGTTGGTTTTGGTATGAGCGGTGATGCCTACCACATGACGAGCCCGCCCGAGAACGGTGAAGGTGCTGCACGCTGCATGCGCAATGCCCTGCGCAATGCGCACCTCGGACCGGAGGCGGTCCAGTACATCAACGCGCACGGTACCTCGACGCCGCTCGGTGACAAAGCCGAGACCATGGCTGTGAAAACAGCCTTTGGCGATCACGCCCCCAAACTCGCAGTAAGCTCCACCAAGTCGATGACCGGACATCTCCTCGGCGCGGCTGGTGGGGTCGAAGCGGTCTATTCTGCTCTGGCGATCCATCACCAAGTCGCGCCGCCGACCATTAACCTCGTGACGCCCGATCCGGATTGTGATCTCGATTACGTGCCTAACACCGCGCGCGACATGAAGATCGATGTTGCCCTATCGAACTCATTCGGGTTTGGCGGCACGAACGGCACATTGATCTTCCGCCGATTCGGGTGAACAACGCCCCAGCGGGCGTGAGCAAGGTGCTGGGCGTGGTCGTCGAGCCCATCCCGCCGACTACCGATTTCTTGGCGCTGGCGGATAACGATCCCGCGCGCTATCCAGCGCTCTTCCAGAGCACGGCGCGCGGTACGCCGCGGTCCCGGTTCAACATTCTGTTCGCCTTTCCTCAAGAAGCCTTCGGGCTCGCTCCAGGTGCGGGCTCTGCGGTGTCTAATGAACTGCCAACAGCCGATTTTCTTGGCAGGCTCGATATTCGTTGGCGGGCCTCGGCCCCACAAATCTGTACCCAAGAGACCCACAACCTTCCATTTGCCGGCGGATGGTTGCTCTATCTCGGCTACGAGCTCGCCGGCCAAATCGAGCCGCGTCTGGAACCACTCATGCGCGACCCGCTTCTACCAGTCGCAGAGGCCGTACGCATTCCGGCCGCGTTGATTCGTGACAACCTATATGAGCGTGCCTGGATGGTGTGCGAGGACCAGTTCGCGAACGATCTGCTGCCGCTCTTGCGCGCTGACCTTCGTGACATTCAGATGAATGAACACCGTCTTCCGCTTGCCGCCTGGAGCGCCAAAGAGGACGAACCAGAGCGCTTTCTCGCCGGCGTGCACCGAGTGCAGGAATACATTCGCGCGGGAGACGTCTACCAGGTAAATCTGTCGCGTCGCTGGCAAGCGCAGCTTCGATCGGCAGAGTCTTCGACGAAATTGTTTGACCGTCTCGCTGAGGCCAATCCCGCACCATTCGCCGCCCTGCGCCAATGGTCACGCGATCGTGCAATCATCAGCTCATCTCCAGAACGTCTGGTCGAGGTGCGCGGGCGACACATCAGCACACGACCAATTGCCGGAACGTTTCCACGCAGCACAAATGCTACCGAAGACACGCGTCTCTCCGCCGCACTGCGCCGCCACCCAAAGGAGCGCGCCGAACATATCATGCTCATCGACCTGGAACGCAACGATCTCGGTCGCATTTGTCGCCCCGGCAGCGTACAGGTCGCGGAACTCATGGCGCTCGAGTCATATCGTCACGTCCACCATCTGGTGTCGGAGATCGTTGGCACACTGCGCGAGGAAGTGACACCGGGCGACGTGATCCGGGCCGTGTTTCCTGGGGGAACCATCACGGGCTGCCCGAAGCTTCGTTGTATGGAAATCATTCGTGAGCTCGAAGACGCTCCGCGTGGTGCTTACACCGGCGCGCTCGGCTACCTCAATCACAATGGTGATCTCGATCTGAATATTCTGATTCGCACCTTGGTGCAGGATGGCGCGAACGTGACGCTTCGTGCGGGTGCCGGCATCGTGGCCGACTCGGTTCCGGCGCGCGAGCTCGAGGAGACTCGTGCCAAGGCACGTGGCATGCTCGCGGCATTGGGGCTCGTATGAGTGATCTGCTGGCGGTACTGGTTAACGGTGAGAGCGGACGCGACGTGTCTACTTTGGACCGCGGACTGCACTATGGAGACGGCGTCTTCGAGACAATTGCCGTGAGAGCGGGAACGCCCTTGCTCTGGAATCGTCATTTGCGCCGATTGCAGGCAGGGGCCGCACGAATCGGAATGGCACCACCGCGGGGTGACATACTGAAAACCTGGGCCGAACGGGTTTGTGCCGGGCATGATCGCGCCGTGCTCAAGCTTATCGTGACGCGCGGTATTGGCGGGCGGGGCTATCGGTCGGGTCCAACTACACCAACGGCGGTGGTGCTGGTTTATGCTTGGCCGGAATACCCGCCGAACGTGCAAGATGGAATCGCGGTGCGCATATGCGACACCCGACTGGCACACCAGCCGCGACTTGCCGGAATCAAGCACCTCAACCGTCTGGAACAGGTTCTGGCACGAGCTGAATGGGAGGATGACTTTGGCGAAGGCCTCATGCTCGATCAGACGGATTATGTCATTGAGGGCACCATGAGCAATTTGTTCGCGGTGATCGACAACGAACTTCGAACGCCCGACCTACAGGCCTGTGGCGTGGCAGGCGTAATGCGCGGTCTTGTCCTGGAAACCGCCAGCGCGTGGCTGCCAGCACGGGTTGCCCCCTTGCGCTCCAAAGACCTCATGCGTGCGAGCGAAGTCTTCCTAACCAACAGCCTGATCGGCATCTGGCCCGTGGGGAAATTGGTCGACCGACTCCTCGCGCCAGGTCCCATTGCGCGGCGCTTGCAGTTGGCCCTGCGTGCGCACTATGTGGAGGGGTAGGCGCGTGAAACGGCTGGTTCATGCCATTGGCGCAGCGCTTGTCCTGACCGCTGGGTACTTGGGCTGGTACTGGTTTCACGCGCTCGAGCCAGGATCGGAAACGTTCGTGGTGAAACCCGGCATGTCTCTCAAGGCATTTGCACGTGAACTTAACCGCCGCGGCGTGCTGCATGAGTCGCAGAGTTTCGTATTGCTTGCGAATCTCCTGGGAAAGGGACGCGAACTGAAGACTGGCGAGTATCTGTTTGACGCCGGCATCAGTGCGCGTGGCATCCTGGCGCAGGTCGTTGCCGGACGCGTCGTGCGATATCCGGTCGTGCTGGTGGAGGGATGGACGTTCCGCCAGTTCCTTCAGGCGCTTGCCCGCGCCGAAAAACTCACTCAGACGCTTGCCGGTCAGACGCCCGGCCAAATAATGGCTGCACTGGGACACCCTGACGAGCATCCCGAAGGACGATTCTTTCCCGATACCTATCACTTCACGGCGGGGGATACTGACCGCATGGTTCTCGCGCGTGCTTATCAGCGCATGCAGGACCGTCTGGAACAGGAGTGGAATGCGCGCGCGCCCGATTTACCGGTACCCACACCCTATGAGGCGCTGATTCTTGCCTCGATCGTCGAAAAGGAAACTGGTAAGCCCGAAGAGCGTTCATTGATTGCCGGCGTCTTTGTCAATCGACTGCACCGGGGGATGCGGCTGCAAACCGATCCCACGGTCATTTACGGGCTCGGCGAACGCTTTGATGGCAATCTGCGCCGCCGGGATCTAGAGCGTGACACCCCCTACAACACCTACAAGCGGACCGGCCTGCCGCCCACGCCGATCGCTATGCCGGGCGCGGCCGCACTGCGCGCGGCACTTCATCCTGCCGAGACACGTGCGCTCTACTTCGTTTCGCGCGGCGATGGAAGTCATGTATTCTCCGAGACACTCTCAGAGCACAATGCAGCAGTGATCAAATACCAGCTCCATGGACGCCCGCGCGACTTCTCCAGTTACCCGGCGCGCGCCGGTGCGGAGCGCTGAGAACCCCGCCTTCGAGCGCGAAGCAATGGCATCCGGTCAATTCATCACTCTGGAAGGCGGAGAGGGCGCGGGCAAGAGCACCATGCTCGCCTTCATTGAGACGTGGTTGCGTGACCACGGCCACCGTGTGCTCGTCACCCGCGAACCAGGGGGAACCGAGCTTGGAGAGCGGGTTCGCGAACTGCTGTTGCACCGCCATGAACTGGAGATTTCACCCGAGACTGAGGCGCTCCTAATGTTTGCCGCCCGCGCCGAACATCTCCAGCGCGTGATTCGACCTGCCTTGCACGCCGGAACCACGGTGGTGTGCGATCGCTTCACGGACGCAACCTATGCGTACCAAGGTGGGGGGCGGGGTGTCGCGCGGGAACGTATTGCGGCACTCGAGCAATGGGTGCAAGGCGAGCTCCGCCCGGACCTCACGCTACTACTCGACGTGCCCGTGGCGCTGGGTTTGGGCCGTGCCGGCAATCGAAGTCAGCCCGACCGGTTCGAGCGCGAGCAGCAGGGGTTTTTTGAGCGCGTACGCGCCTGCTATCTCGAGCGGGCCGTACTTGAGCCTGGCCGATTCAAAGTGATTGACGCGTCACGCCCGCCAGTTGAGGTTCAGAGTCAACTGGCTCGTGCACTGCATGAGGCAGTCCATGGCGAAAAAGTCTGAGCAAGCCGAAGAGGCGGTCGTCCGCACGCGGGCACCGGAGCAATATCCCTGGCACGACGACCTGTGGCAAATGACACGCGGCGCCATGATGCGCCTGCCGCACGCTCTGCTGCTGCACGGACTGCCGGGTCTCGGCAAACAAGCGTTCGGTCTGCGCCTGGCACGAAGCCTGTTATGCCTGACCCCAAATGGCGCAGGTGATGCCTGTGGTAGCTGCAAGAGCTGCGCATTGCTGGATGCCGGGACACACCCGGACATCGCGATGGTGACAACACTCGCCGACAGCAAGGTGATTTCCGTTGATCAGATACGCGAGCTTACTGATTTCATGTCGCTCAAACCGCACACCGCAACGCGCAAGGTCGCCGTGCTGTGGCCGGCGCACGTCATGAACGTCAACGCGGCGAACAGTCTGTTGAAGATGCTGGAGGAACCGCCGGCTGGAAGCTTCCTGCTGCTCGTCAGCGACCAGGCCGGCCGCATCCCCGCAACGGTAAGGTCGCGCTGTGCACGGGTGATTTTCCGACCACCTGCGCGCGACGAGGCAATGCGTTGGCTTGAAGACACGCGGGGCACGCAATCCGACAATGTAAGCCTGCTGGCACTTGCAGGTGGCGCCCCGCTTGCCGCGGCGGTGTTTGCGGAAACAGGCTGGATCGAACAGCGCGATTCGTTACTGACCGACCTCGAGAACCTGGCTGGACATCGAGACACGCCGTGCGCCTGTGCCTCCCGCTGGAAGTCCGCCGGAGCCGAACCGGCCGTCGATGCAGTCTATGGCCTGGCTGCCGATCTTGTCCGGTTGGGCACGGCCGGCCCCGGAGCGAGTGTGTCCGCCCCGGAGTTGCGCGACCGCTTGCAGCATATTCTACAAAGTATAGAATTGAAGAAGTTATACCATTTTCTTGATGCAGTTTCCGAGGTGAGAAACTTGCTGCGCACTCCGCTCGATCAGCTGCTACTGATTGAGGATCTGCTGATCCGCTGGCAGCGCGTCGTCCCACACATCGTCTAGACTGAAGACCAACACGTTGTTCACCACATGGCCGATATTCCGCGCAACCTCCCACCGCGTCCGCCCCTGAAGCCAGTGCCAGGTCCTGGCGCCGCCGGGGCTGGCGCGCGTCCCGGCGTCCTATCGCTCACGATCAAGGACAAGAACGCGTTGTACGCGGCCTACATGCCGTACGTTAAGGGCGGCGGAATCTTTGTACCAAGCAGTCGGCCCTACAAACTGGGTGATGAGGTATTCATGCTACTCACACTGATGGACAGCAAGGAGAAGATACCGGTGGCCGGACACGTCGTGTGGGTCACACCAGGTGGCGCACAGGGCGGGCGCACCGCCGGGATCGGCATCCAGTTTAGCGAAAAGGATTCTGGCGTGGCCCGGGGCAAGATCGAAACCATCCTCGCCGGCGTCCTGAATTCCGAGCGCCCCACGCATACGATGTAGTCTTGTGGCAGAGCTCGTTGACTCCCACTGCCATCTCAACTTCGACCCGCTAAACACCATGCTGCCCGCCATATTGGCGCGGGCAGCGGCAGGCGGCGTCAGCCACATGCTGTGCGTGAGCGTCACGCTCGAAGCGTTTCCCGAGGTCCGCGCCCTCGCCGAACAGCATGACAATATCTTCGCTTCAGTTGGCGTGCACCCCAACGAACGCGACGTCACAGAGCCGACGCCGGAACAACTGCTCGCGCTGGCCGATCATCCGCGTGTCGTAGCCATCGGTGAAACGGGGCTTGACTACTACCGCAGCGAGGGCGATCTCAGATGGCAACAGGAGCGGTTTCGTAATCACATCCGCGCCGCCCGGTCGGCGAAGAAGCCCCTGATCGTCCACACCCGGGAGGCGCCTGCCGACACGCTGCGCATCATGACAGAGGAGGGGGCACGCGAAGCAGGCGGCGTCATGCACTGCTTCACCGAATCGTGGGAGGTAGCGCGCGCGGCACTGGACCTCGGCTTTTATATCTCTCTTTCTGGGATCGTCACCTTCCGAAGCGCCGATGCCCTGCGCGATGTGGCACGCCGGGTACCCGCTGACCGACTGCTCGTGGAAACGGATTGCCCGTACCTCGCCCCCGTTCCGTATCGGGGCAAGACCAATGAGCCCAGTTATGTGCGTTTCGTTGCTGAGCAGGTTGCACAGGCGCGGGGAACGTCGCCGGATGTCATTGCAGAGGTAACAACCGAGAATTTCTTTGCACTGTTCCAGACAGCGACCCGGCAGGGCCCGAACACTTCAACACGCCACACTGCCTGACATATGTAACATATTGTATTTATGGGTCTTTCTTACACGACAAAATGATTCTATTCTTAGAGTGATGGGATTGGAGTAGTCTCGATGGATCGGACACAAATAAGAGAAAAGGCCGGGCACGTCCTCATAACTTTTCTTGCACACCGCGGCCACGAGGTAACCCTCGCAGAGCTCGATAATCTAAGGTCGGTTGGCCTCGACTCACTGTCGATGGCAGAGCTGATCTTCGAAGTATGTGAGGCTTTTAGCATTGACGATCGTCTGATTCGTGACGATCAGCTGCGATCGATTACGTCCCTCGGCACTCTTGTGGATGCGATCGAAGATGCCCTGACACTTTCGGCGACAAATTGAACCCGTATGTCGGTGTGCGCCATAACCGGCATGGGCGTTGCATCACCGATCGGGATTGGCATTGACGATTATTGGACGGCGTGTCACGCGGGAATCTCCGGGATTCGAGAGATCCCGCATTTTGATGCGTCTCGCTTTGGTTGCCGTGCTGCAGGAGTCGTTGCTGGGCTGGCCGATTCTGGTTCGTATCGCAGTGAGTGGCAGGTGCACGATCGTGTAACCGGTCTCGCACTGACCGCGGCAATGGATGCCTGCACAGTTTCGGGCATCAATCTTGATCAGGTTGTTGGCGTAGCGGTCGGAACAGGGGTGGGTGGCGTGTCTACGCATGAGAGTGAGTGCCGCAAGTGGGTCACTGGCCAAGGACGGGTCCATCCCGGCGCGATCCTGCGCGTCATGTGTAACGCTCCAGCGGCGCAAATCTCATCCTCGCTCAAGGTATCGGGCCCCTCACTGACCATCACGACGGCTTGCGCAGCGAGCCTGCAGGCGATCGGCGAAGCGATGCTCTGGGTTCGCGATAAACGCGCGGATGCCGTGGTCGCCGGTGGCGCTGAGGCCCCTCTGTCTGAGCCCCTCTACGCCGCTTGGGACTCAATGCGCGTACTTTCTCGCTGGAAGGGACACCCGGGCGCAGCCTGCCGACCGTTCAGCTCTGATCGCTCCGGACTCGTACTCGCTGAAGCAGCTGGTTTTGTCGTTCTCGAGGACGATACTAAGGCGCGTGCTCGTGGCGCCACCACGCTCGGGCACGTGATCGGATACGCGACCAACACCAGTTCACAGCACCTCACCGCACCCAGCGTAGAGCGAGAAACCGAGGTCATGCGCGCGGCAATTGAATCAGCTGGCCTCGTTCCCACAGATATCGACTATGTTCAGGCCCACGGTACCGGCACGGTGGCAAATGACCTTGCCGAGGCGCAAGCGATCAGGGCCGTGTTCGGTGCCCACGCCGATAGACTACCGGTGTCGTCAGTTAAATCCATTATCGGGCACAGTCTCGGTGCCGCCGGAGTCCTGGGACTTATTACTGCCATCCTCGCCCTGCGCCACCGCATCGCGCCCCCGACCATGAATCTTGATACTCCAGATCCTGCCATCGACCTGGACTGCGTACCCAACCACGCTCAACCCCTCACCCGGGCGAAGCACGCCTTAATCAATGCATTCGGGTTTGGCGGAAGCAATGCAGCCCTCGTGGTGAGCGCAGGATAGCCCATGCGACGCGCCACCCAACGACTCGAGCTGCTGCGTGCACGGCTCATTGCCGCCCGCAAGGCGGAGGGTCGCGAGTTCGAACAAGCACTGTTGCGCCTGATTATCGGTGTGCCGGCGGTCTTCTATCTTGAATGGTATGCGCTGCCAGATCACTACCAGGACCCATGGCTCATTTTTTACCTGCCAGCACTGGTTTATCTGACTTTCGCGACGATCAACGTCGGGCTCGTAGTGTTGAATCCGGCTCGATCCGTCGGGCGGCGCGTTGCAACGATAGTTGCGGATACCGTAACCCTTTCATACGGCCTACATCTCACCCAGGGCGCCGGAGCACCACTGGCAGCGCTCTATTTGTGGGTAACATTCGGTAACGGGTTCCGCTACGGCCGCGCATATCTGGCGGCCTCAGCCTGCCTGTCGATCGGCGGGTTTGCGGCGGTGATCGCCTATTCCGATTATTGGCAAGCGCAGTGGCCACTCAGCGTCATGGTCCTTCTGTGCCTGATCGCTCTTCCGATCTACGTCGCGACTTTCATTCGCCGCCTGAATGATGCCATCGAGCGTGCGAACATTGCCAACCAGGCAAAGTCCCGCTTTCTCGCGAAGATGTCACACGAGCTCCGCACGCCGTTGAACGGCATTATTGGGATGGGGGACCTCCTGCTCACAACCAACCTTGCCCCGGAGCAGCGCGATTACGCTGCAACGATCCGCTCCTCCGTCCGAATACTCCTCGCGCAGGTCGAAAAGATTCTCGACATCTCCAAGATCGAGGCCGGCAAGATCCAGCTGGAGAATATTGACTTCGACCTGCACGCTACCGTACACCGTGTTTCCGGCATGCTGGCGCCTCTCGCAGATCAGAAAGGACTTGCTTTCCGGATCGCGTTCGACCCGCACGCTCCCTACGGCCTGCGAGGCGATCCCCATCATCTTAGTGAGATTCTGATGAACCTCGTGGGCAACGCGATCAAATTCACGGAGCGCGGCGAAGTCGGCATGTTCGTGGATCTGGCGGAACAGCTGGGCGACAACCGGGCCAGAATACGCTTCACCGTCCGAGACACCGGTATCGGCATCCCGCAGTCGGCGCTCCTCAGGATTTTCGAGAGCTTTGGACAAGCTGACGACTCGACCACTCGGCGCTACGGTGGCACCGGACTGGGCACCACGATTTCGAAGCAACTCACCGAACTCATGGGTGGAACGATTCGGGTAGAGAGCGAGGAGGGGCGCGGTAGCACATTTACTGTGGAAATTCCCTTCCAGCTCCAGTCCGAGGACGAGAGCGTGCCGCGACGCATCGATGGGGCACGGATTCTGCTCTTGGCAGACCG
>LJVB01000085.1 GCA_001304215.1 Acidithiobacillales bacterium SM1_46
GCTCTCGCAGCCCGGAAAGGGGTGGCCGTTCCGGGCGAGTTGTCCGCGCTGATCGGAAAGGGCGAACCGTCTTCTGATGAGAAGGCCGTCGCCGAAATGCTCGCGAGCCGGACGAGCCCCGCAATTCTGCTCGGCAGCCTCGCGCTGTCGCACCCGCACGCGGCCATCCTGAAGGGAATTGCGCAGTTTATTGCAGAGAGCTGTGGCGGCAGCTTCGGCATGCTGCCACCGGCCAACTCGGTTGGCGCGTGGCTCGCCGGTTGCGTGCCGCACCGCGGTGTGGCGGGATCGAGCGTCACCACAGGCAAGAATGCCTTGGACATGCTGCGCAGCGGGGTGAAGGCCTATGTGCTGCTCGGCGTCGAGCCGGAACTCGATTGCCTGAATGGCGCGCGCGCGACTGGCGCCATGCATGCGGCAGACTTCGTGGTAATGCTGACCAGCTTCAAGCCGTCGCTTTACCAGTCAGGTGCGGTCGAATATGCCGATGTTTGGCTGCCGCTCGCTCCATTCACCGAGACCGAGGGCACATTTGTCAACGTCGAGGGTCGTGCGCAGTCGTTCAATGCCGCGCTGAACCCGAAGGATAATGCGCGCCCCGGCTGGAAAATTCTTCGGGTGCTAGCCAACCACTTGAACCTGCCCGGCTTCGACCAGATGACGATTGCCGAGGTGCGCAAGGAAGTCACTCTCGATAATGTGAAGCCACTCGCAAAGTTGTCACGTTACCCGCATGCGGCCAAGCCGGATGGCATGACACTGGTGGCCGGACAGGTTATGCGCATTGCCGATGTGCCGCCGTACGCCGTGGACGCTGTCACGCGCCGCGCACCGGCACTTCTCGCAACGGCGGACAATCCGCCGCCGGCGGCGCGGCTCAATGCGCGGCAGGCAGCCGAGTTCGGTCTCGGCGATGGCGAGGTGGCACGTTGGATCATGCAAGACGGCGAGGCGCGGTTGCCGGTCATGTTCGATGAGCGGGTTCCTGCTGGCAGCGTGCTGATCGCGTCCGGATATCCGGAGAGCGCGGGGCTTGGCGCGCACGGTCCGGTCTCGATTGTGAGGGACAAGGCATGACCGAGACGCTACTCGGATTCTGGCTCGCGTTGCCGTCCTGGCTGCAGATCCTGCTCGCCAACCTGGTGAAGATTGTCATTATCGTACTGCCGGTAGTGCTGGCGGTGGCCTATCTCACCTACGCCGAGCGCAAGATCATCGGTTACATGCAGGTGCGCGTGGGCCCCAACCGCGTCGGCCCCAGGGGCTGGCTGCAACCGATCATGGATGCGGTCAAGCTGATGTTCAAGGAAATCATCGTTCCGACGAACGCCAACCGCTTCCTGTTCATCGGCGCGCCGATTCTTGCGTTCGCGCCGGCCATGGTGGCATGGGCGGTGATCCCGTTCAGCGATACGCTGTGGCTGACCAATATCGATGCCGGCCTGCTGTTCATCCTCGCGCTCACGTCGATGGGCGTGTACGGCGTCATCATTGCCGGCTGGGCGTCCAATTCGAAGTACGCGTTCCTCGGCAGCCTGCGCTCGGCGGCCCAGATTGTCGCCTACGAAATCGCCATGGGCTTTGCGCTGGTTGGCGTCTTGATGGCGGCCGGCAGTCTCAACCTGCGCGAGATCGCGCTGGCACAGGCGGGCGGGGCGCATCATTGGTACATCCTGCCGCTGTTCCCGCTGTTTCTGGTGTACTTCATCTCCGGCGTCGCCGAGACGAATCGCGCGCCGTTCGATGTTGCCGAAGGCGAATCGGAAATCGTCGCGGGCTTCCACGTCGAGTATTCCGGTATGGCGTTCGCGCTGTTCTTTCTTGGCGAGTACGCCAATATGATCCTGATCGGCGCGCTGGCCGCGGTCATGTTTCTTGGCGGCTGGACGACGCCTTTCACGCCCGCGGTGGTCGCGAGCCTGCCGTGGCTTGGTGATGGCATCCACTGGTTCCTGATCAAGGTTAGCTTCCTGATGTTCTGTTTCCTGTGGTTCCGCGCCACCTTCCCGCGTTACCGCTACGACCAGATCATGCGGCTCGGCTGGAAGGTGTTCATCCCGGTGACGCTGGTCTGGATCGTGGTGATCGGTGTGGCGAAATTCCTTACTCCCTGGGGTTATCTGTTCCACTGAGGCTCCCGGAGATGAACGTGATGAAAAACTTCCTCCAGAGTTTCCTGCTCGTCGAGCTGTTGAAGGGCATGGGCGTGACGGGACGCCACTTGTTCGCGCGCAAGATCACGATCCAGTATCCGGAGGAACGCACGCCATATTCGCCCCGGTTTCGCGGTCTGCACGCGTTGCGTCGCTACCCGAACGGCGAGGAGCGATGCATCGCCTGCAAGCTGTGCGAGGCGGTGTGCCCGGCGCTTGCCATTACTATCGAGTCCGAGCAGCGCGCCGATGGCACCCGCCGTACCACGCGCTACGACATCGATCTCACCAAGTGCATTTACTGTGGCTTCTGCGAGGAAGCCTGCCCGGTCGATTCGATCGTCGAAACCGATGTGATCGATTACCACGGTGAGAGCCGCGGCGACCTGTACTACACCAAGGAGCGCTTGCTGGCGGTGGGAGACAAGTACGAAATGCAGATCGCTGCCATGAAGGCGGCGGACGCCAAGTTTCGCTGACGCGAGGCCGGACACCCGTTCATGGACTTCAAACAGCTTGCCTTTTACTTCTTCGCCGCGGTGCTGGTATTTGCCGCGAGCATGGTCATCACGGTACGCAACCCGGTGCGCGCCGCGCTGTTTCTGGTGCTGGCATTCTTCAGCGCGGCTGCGGTATGGATGCAGCTGCACGCCGAGTTCCTCTCGATCACGCTGGTGCTGGTGTATGTCGGCGCGGTCATGGTGCTGTTCCTGTTCGTGGTGATGATGCTGGATATCAACCTCGTGCGGTTGCGCGAGGGTTTCGGAGAGTATCTGCCGATCGGCGGGCTGGTTGCGGTGCTGCTGGTACTGGAGATGGCGATCGTGCTTGGCTCGGGGCCGTTTGGAATCGAGCAGATGCCGGAGCCGGCGCCGCTGCCCGCCGACTACAGCAACACGCGGGCACTGGGGCGGGTACTGTATACCCAGTACTTGTATCCATTCGAGATTGCGGCGCTGATCCTGCTGGTGGCGATCGTCGCGGCGATCGCACTCACCATGCGCCGGCGCAAGGACTCGAAGTATCAGAATCCGGGCAAGCAGATCCAGGTGCAGCGCGGCGATCGCGTGCGGCTCGTGAAGATGCGCGCCGAGAAGAAGAGCTGACCGCGGACGCGAAAGGGGAGAACAAGAGGAGGCCATGGTACCGCTCAGTCACTACCTGATACTCGGGGCAATCCTGTTTGCCCTAAGCGTCGTCGGGATCTTCCTGAATCGCAAGAACCTCGTGGTGCTGTTGATGGCCATCGAGCTGATGCTGCTTGCCGTCAACATGAACTTTGTCGCCTTCGCGCATTTTCTGGGCGATCTCGGCGGGCAGGTGTTCGTGTTCTTTATCCTGACGGTCGCGGCGGCGGAATCCGCGATCGGGCTCGCGATCCTGGTAGTGGTGTTTCGCAACCGCCGTTCGATCAACGTCGAAGACCTCGACTCGCTGAAGGGCTAGCGCAACAGTGAAGACCCACTCACTTCGTTCATTCTTTCTGTCATGATATTTGGTCTCGACGCGAAAACTATCTACCTGCTGATCCCGCTATCCTGCCTGGCGGGTGCGCTGCTGGCCGGACTGCTTGGCTGGAAGATCGGGCGTCGCGCCTCGCATGTGGTAACCATTCTCGGCGTGGCGGTGGCGTTTGGGCTGTCTGCCTTTGTGGTGCTGCCGGACGTGCTGGCAGGCAAGACCTTTAATGGCCCGGTGTACACGTGGGCGGTCTCGGGCGGTATCCCGCTGGAGGTTGGTTTCCTGATCGACCCGCTGTCGGCGCTGATGATGGTGGTGGTCACCTTCGTGTCGCTCATGGTGCACGTCTACACCATTGGCTACATGCATGACGATCCCGGCTACCAGCGCTTTTTCAGCTACATTGCGCTGTTTACCTTCGCGATGTTGATGCTGGTGATGTCCAACAATTTTCTCCAGCTGTTCTTCGGCTGGGAAGCGGTCGGCGTGGTGTCTTATCTGCTGATCGGGTTCTGGTACACGCGTCCGACCGCGATTTACGCCAACCTCAAGGCGTTTCTGGTCAACCGGGTGGGCGACTTCGGTTTCCTCCTCGGCATCGCCGCTGTCTACATGTACTTCGGCACGCTCGATTACGGTGCGGTGTTCGGCATCGCGCCGCAGCTGGCGGCCAAGGTGGTGCAGGTGCTGCCGGGCGTGGACTGGAACCTGATTACGCTGATCAGCATCCTTTTGTTCATCGGCGCGATGGGCAAGTCCGCGCAGGTGCCGCTGCATGTCTGGTTGCCGGACTCGATGGAGGGTCCGACGCCGATCTCGGCTTTGATCCACGCGGCGACGATGGTGACCGCGGGCGTGTTCATGGTCGCGCGCATGAGCCCGATCTACGAGCTGTCCACCACGGCACTCAGCGTCGTGCTGGTGATCGGCGCCATCACGGCGTTCTTCATGGGGCTGGTGGGCATCGTGCAGAACGACATCAAGCGGGTGGTGGCGTATTCCACGCTCTCGCAGCTCGGTTACATGATGGTTGCGCTCGGGGCCTCGGCGTATTCGGTCGGGATTTTCCACTTGATGACGCACGCGTTCTTCAAGGCACTGCTGTTCCTCGCAGCCGGCTCGGTCATCATCGGAATGCACCACGAGCAGGACATGCGCAACATGGGCGGGCTGCGCCGGCGTATGCCAATGACCTGGCTCACTGCCTGGATCGGGGCGCTCGCACTGATCGGCTTTCCGATGTTCGCCGGGTTCTTCTCGAAAGACATGATCATCGAGGCGGTGCACCACTCGAAGACGCCCGGGGCGACCTTTGCCTATCTTGCGGTCCTGCTCGGCGTGTTTGTCACCGCCTTTTACACCTTCCGCATGATCTTTATGACTTTCCATGGCAAGCCGCGCATGGATAAGGAGACGTTCGATCATGTGCATGAGTCACCCTGGGTGGTGACTCTGCCGTTGGTGCTGCTGGCCATCCCGTCATTCGCAATTGGTTTTCTCACGATTGAACCGCTGCTGTTCGGCAACTATTTCGGAACGAGCATCCATGTCTCGACGCAGCATCCCGTGATGCTGGAGCTGGCCCATGACTTTGCCAAGGGCGGTGAGAGTAGCGTGAATCGCATCGGCGTGTTCGTCGCGCATGGCTTCCAGTCACTGCCCTTCCTGTTCGCCATGATAGGGCTGGGGCTGGCCTGGCTACTGTACCTGCGCTATCCGGAGGTGCCCGGGAAGATACAGGCGCGCGCCAAGGGCCTGTACGCGCTGCTGCTCAACAAGTACTACGCCGACGAATTCAATGAGGCGGTATTTGGGCGCGGGGCGCGCGGTCTGGGCAACCTGTTCTGGCGCATTGGCGACGTGCGGCTGATTGACGGCCTGCTGGTGAACGGCAGTGCGCGCCTGGTTGGCTGGGCGTCATCCATCGTGCGGCAGATTCAGTCCGGTTACGTCTATCACTACGCGTTCGCGATGATCCTTGGGCTATTCCTGCTCATCACCTTCTTTTTGCACGGCTAGCCCATGATCATGCAACACGCCCTGAGTCTCGCCATCTGGCTGCCAATCGTCGGTGGCATCGCCGTGCTCACCACCGGGGGCGACGACAACGCCCCCATGGCGCGAAGGCTGGCACTGATGGTCGCGCTGCTGGCGTTCCTCGCAACGCTGCCGCTCTACGCCGGTTTTCGCGTGGA
Organism: Acidithiobacillales bacterium SM1_46; assembly: GCA_001304215.1. Classification (GTDB taxonomy): domain Bacteria; phylum Pseudomonadota; class Gammaproteobacteria; order Acidiferrobacterales; family Sulfurifustaceae; genus SM1-46. Next base: position 5,810 of record LJVB01000085.1, read on the forward strand.
CACCCATGCCATGCAGTTCATCGAGGACTTGGCCTGGATCGATGCCTTCAATATCCGCTACCGGCTCGGGATCGACGGCATCTCGTTGCTCATGATCCTGCTGACCAGTTTCAGCACGGTGTTGGTGGTGATTGCGAGTTGGCAGGTGATCCAGAACAAGGTCGCCCAGTACCTGGCCGCGTTCCTGATTATGGAAGGGCTCATGATCGGCGTGTTCAGCGCGCTCGATGGCATCCTGTTCTATGTGTTCTGGGAGGCGATGTTGGTGCCGATGTTTATCATCATCGGCCTGTGGGGCGGTCCGAACCGGGTGTATGCCACGATCAAGTTCTTCCTTTATACCTTCCTCGGCTCGGTGCTGATGCTGGTCGCGATAATCTACCTGTATTACCAGGCCGGCAGTTTTGACATTCTTGCCTGGCACAACCAGAAGCTCGCGCACCTGCCGCAGATATTGATCTTCGTCGCGTTCCTGGCGGCGTTCTCGGTTAAGGTGCCGATGTGGCCGGTGCATACCTGGTTGCCCGACGCGCACGTGGAAGCGCCGACCGGTGGTTCGGTCATCCTGGCGGCCATCATGTTGAAGATGGGCGCCTACGGTTTCCTGCGGTTCTCGCTGCCAATCGTGCCGGATGCCTCGCACGAACTGGCTTGGCTCATGATCCTGCTGTCGCTCGTCGCCGTTGTCTACATTGGTCTCGTGGCGCTGGTGCAGCAGGACATGAAGAAACTGATCGCCTACTCGTCCATAGCGCACATGGGATTCGTGACGCTGGGCTTCTTCATTTTCAATGTCCAGGGCGTGGAGGGGGCGATTGCCCAGATGGTTTCGCACGGATTTGTTTCCGGCGCACTGTTCCTTTGCGTGGGAGTGTTGTATGACCGCCTGCACTCGCGCAACATCAGCGACTACGGTGGCGTTGCAAACCGCATGCCGGTCTTTGCCGCCTTCATGATGTTGTTTGCCATGGCCAACGCCGGGTTGCCGGGCACCTCGGGTTTCGTCGGTGAGTTCCTGGTGATCCTCGGCGCCTACCAGGCGAACTTCTGGTTTGCCTTCCTGGCAGCCACCACGCTGATCTTCGGCGCTGCGTACACGCTGTGGATGTACAAACGCGTGATCTTCGGCGAGATCGCCAACAAACACGTCGCGGAACTCACGGATATCTCTTCGCGCGAAGGACTGTTTCTCGGGATCCTGGCCATCGCGGTGCTGGTGATGGGCCTGTGGCCAGCACCGTTCCTCGATGTGATGCACACTTCGGTCGAGCACCTGCTCAAGCAGGCGATGACCTCGAAGTTACTGTAGGGAAGCGCGAGCTGACATGACTGCTGCCATGCCGAATTTTCTGCCTGTCGCCCCGGAGATCTTCGTGTTCTCCATGGCGTGCGTAATCCTGCTGGTGGACCTGTTCCTGTCGGATGCGCGCCGCGGAGTCACTTACCTCCTCACGCAGCTGACGCTGATCGGTGCAGCGGTGCTCACCGTCAAGGGCATGTCGGCCGCAGCGGTAATGACCTTCAACGGCATGTTCGTCGGCGATGCACTTGCGAATGTGCTCAAGCTCGCGATCTATGGCGTGACGTTCTTTGGCTTCGCCTATTCGCGCGACTACCTGCGCGAGCGCGGCATGTATCGCGGCGAGTACTTTGTGCTCGGCCTGTTCGGCGTGGTCGGGATGATGGTGATGGCCTCGGCGAGTCATTTCCTGACGCTGTATCTCGGGCTCGAACTGTTGAGCCTCTGCGTCTATGCGATGGTGGCGTTGCAGCGCGACTCCGGCCAGTCCACGGAAGCGGCAATGAAGTACTTCGTGCTTGGCGCGATGGCCTCGGGCCTGCTGCTGTACGGCATGTCGATGCTTTATGGGATGACGGGCAGCCTCGAGATCAGCGCGGTGCGCAAGGCGATCGAGGGTCTCTCGGCGGACAATGTTATTCTGGTTTTTGGGTTGGTGTTCGTGGTGGTGGGCATTGCATTCAAGCTCGGTGCGGTGCCGTTTCACATGTGGGTGCCGGACGTATACCACGGCGCCCCCACCGCGGTGACGGTTTATCTGGGCACGGCGCCCAAGCTGGCGGCATTTGCGTTGGTAATGCGCCTGTTGGTTGGCGGACTGGAAGGCCTGGCGGTGTCATGGCAGAGCATGCTGATCATTCTCGCGATCTTGTCGATGGCGGCGGGCAACGTGATTGCCATCGCGCAGGACAACATCAAGCGCATGCTCGCGTACTCCTCGATCTCGCACATGGGATTCTTTCTGCTTGGTATCGTAAGCGTGTCGCAGAACGGCTACTCATCGGCGCTGTTCTACGTCGTTGTCTACGCAGTCATGAGTCTGGGTGCCTTCGGCATGGTGATTCTGTTGTCGCGCGCAGGCTTCGAGGCCGAGCGGCTCGATGATTTCAAGGGCCTCAATCAGCGCAGCCCCTGGCATGCGTTCCTGATGCTGCTCGTCATGATCTCGATGGCGGGTGTGCCACCGACCTTCGGGTTCTATGCCAAGCTGCTCGTGATTCAGTCTGTCATCAACGCCGGCATGATCTGGCTTGCCATCGTTGCGGTATTGCTTGCGGTGATCGGAGCGTTCTACTACCTGCGCGTCATTAAGCTGATGTATTTCGATGACGCGGACGACAAGGCGCCGTTAGGCGGCCCGGCCGATGTGAGGGTGTTGATGGGCATCAACGCGCTTGCCCTGGTTCTGCTCATCCCCTGGGTGGGCGTGCTGATGGAGGTCTGTCGCGCGGCGATTCGCGCGCTGGCCGTGGCGTAGAGCAGTCAGTTCGGGCCGGGCCGTTGGGCCCCGGCAGATTGCAGCGCAGCCAACTGAGACATCAATTGCCGCGCACAATGCGCGTGGCAGTCGACGTCAGAAGCAGGGGTAGACCTTGATGTCCTGAAGCACCTGCGCGTTGGGGTCGGCGGGTGCCTGCGCCATGACAGCAGTCGTATCGGGGGCACGCACTTCCGCGCTACTCTGAGTCGCTGTCGTCTCGCTCGGCGCGGCCGGTGCGGGCCACTTATCATCGGCCTGTACGCGAGTTGCTGCGATCGAAAATAAAAGGACCACCGCCAGTGCGGTACACGTCTCTACCTTCATGGGCGCTTCCTCTTCGCTCGTTCTTTGGAGTCGCGCCAATTTCCCGGGCGCGTCACGCACAGGTTATCACCGCAAAACGCGGCCGTGCCAGTGGGGGAGCGGATTGAATTGCGTTCCGGCCTGACCGGCGGTCACGCGCTGATTCAGCCCGGCCCGGTCGAGGGCAACACCGTGGGTCGCAGCAGACGCGCCCGGGCGCGTGAGCGGTCCCAGCGCAACCAGGCGGCCCGCAGGCTGCGAACATAGAGGATGCGCGAAAATACGCCGAGCGGACCGAGCGGGCGCACCCGGCGAACCTCGGTGAGCTGCGGCAGGAAGGCCATGGCAATCACCCCGCGTACGAGGGCGCTCGTCAACATGACGGCCCAGAGGCTGCTGGTCCACTGCCAGGAGTGGCCGGCGAGGGTGAATCCGGCCGGTAGGATACTGGCAAGGAAGCCGCCCAGCAGGGCACCGAGGAAGATTCCGCTATTGCTCAGCACGTGGTGGACGGCAAGGTAGGCGGCGCGTTTTTCCGGCACCACCGTGTCATAGAGGTAGTTGCCTGCTGCGAGGCTGAAGCCAGCCCAGCAGAGCCCGCCGGCCATTTGCAGCAGCAGAATGTAGCCAAAGTTGCCTGACACCAGCCAAAGTGCTGGCAGCACCGGAATCAGCATCCCGGTGGCCGCCAGCACCAGACGATTGCCGAAGCTGTCGGTCATGCGGCCCCAGATTCCCAACGTGACGAACTGCATCATCACCGACACGCCGGTACTCGCCGTGTACTCGAGGTAGGTGAAATTGAGATCGCGCAGCATATAGACCGCAAACAGCGGCGAGGTAATGGCGACGCTCAGAGAGCGGAGGTAGCGCGAAGCTCGGGCGGTGATACGCCGGCTCGTGCATGCGGGTCAGTTGGTACAGGGAGTAGCCGCGCGCGAGCGCCGCCAGCGTGAAGATGAGCATGAATCCCACGCGTGTCTCGCCGGCAATTTCAAAGTAATGCAGCAGACTGCCGGCCGCGAGCATCGCCGCGAATGCGGTAATGCTCATCAAGCGCGTGCGGCGCGCAAAGAATCGACCGCGTCGCGCTTCGGGGACGAGGTCGCCCATCAGGCTGCTCCACATCGGCGACGCCAGATGGAAGCCCGCGAAGTACGCTGCCACCGCACCGATCAGAATCGCCAGGGCATGCTGTGGAAAGAAGTATGGCAGCCAGATGATTGGCAGCCAGCTTGCAAGCTGGATCGTTACGCCGGCCAGCATGAGCGTCTTGCGGCGTGCGACATACCGGCCAGCAAAGGCCGACACGAGTTGCGAGACTGAACCGAGCAGTGACGGCAGGGCAGCCAACATCGAAACGTGAGCGGCGCTCGCTTTGAGGAGCAACGCGTAGGCTGCGAAGAACGATTCGCCGGCGCCTGCCATGATCGAATACGCAACGCCGTCGCGGACCGAGTGGCGCAACGACTGCTCGACCCGCGGGTCGCGGGAGAAATGGCTTGTCATGTCAGCGTGGAACCGGTTCCGGGCCGGTGCGAGACGGCGTTGCGATTGGTCTCAATATAGGTCTTCGCTGGTTCGCCGTCGCACCCGTTTGTCCAGGCCCTGACAATCCCCGCCGACCTCGGCTCGTCTGACCGGTTGGCACGTGGCTGGTTCCGTGACCGCGGGGCGGCGGATAGAATGCCAGGAGTTGGACACGATCTTTGTGGAAGGACGAGATGGCCGATATCTGGATTGAGCACAACCCGAGCCCCGCCAAACTCGAGGTGATGGGCGTGTACGACTGGCCGGTGTGGGAAAAGGAGGAGTCGAGCTTTCCCTGGACCTACGACAAGCGGGAAACCTGCTACATCCTGGAGGGTGAGGTGCTTGTGACCCCGGCAGGCGGTTCGCCGGTGACGCTGCGCGAGGGGGATCTCGTGACCTTTCCGGCCGGCATGTCCTGTACGTGGGAGATCCGTTCCCCGGTCCGAAAGCACTACAGCCTTGACTGATAGTGCCTTGGCCGAGCGATGTTTCTTGATAATCGGATGGCGATTTAGGTAGACTGCGCCTCCCTGTTGCGGGGTGGAGCAGTCTGGCAGCTCGTCGGGCTCATAACCCGAAGGTCGCAGGTTCAAATCCTGCCCCCGCTACCAATATTTTTGTGCGGAAGCGTGAGGGCCCCGGCGGGGCCTTTTCTTTTCCGGCGGAGCGCCCGAATGATTGAGCATTTGATAATAAGTGCTTATAATTCGGGCGCTTATAAGCAGTAGCTAATAAAAGTGGGCCGCGCGCCCACTTTTGTTTTATGGGACAGTGAGTTATGCACGGGCACCGAACCGCCTTGCGGTCGCTTCTTGAGCCGGGGGTTCATGCCATGGGCTGCGAACTGGTGGATGTGGAGCTGGTCGGTAGCGGGCCGCGCATGACGCTTCGGGTCTATATAGACAAGCCCGGCGGCGTCACGGTCGACGATTGTGCGGATGTGAGCCGTCAGCTCTCGGCGATTCTAGACGTCGAGGATCCACTGCCCGGTAGTTACTTGCTGGAGGTGTCGTCGCCGGGGCTGGACCGGCCACTGGTGACGGCCGATGATTTTCGCCGCTACGTCGGCGAGACGGTAAGGGTACAGATGCATCAGCCCATTGCGGGGCGCAAGCGCTTCAAGGGGCGGTTGCTCGAGGCGAGCGACGAACTGGTGACGCTGGAAGTTGATGGTGAACGGTTTGATCTGGTGCTGGCGGATGTCGAGCGCGCACGGCTCGTGCCGCGGGTCTGACGCACCGGCGATGGAGAACGGAAATGGGTAACGAAATTCTGATGATTGTGGATGCGGTATCGCGCGAGAAGGGCGTCGAGAAGGAAATTATTTTCCAGGCGCTCGAGGCCGCGCTCGCCACCGCCACCCGCAAGCGCCATGCCGGCGACATTGATGCGCGCGTTGCAATCCATCGCGATACGGGTACCTATGACACGTTCCGCCGCTGGGAAGTGGTGGCAGACGACGTAGTCATGGAGTTTCCGGAGCGCCAGATCCGCCTCATGGACGCAGTGGATGTGAAGCCGGACATTCAGGTTGGGGAGTTTGTCGAAGAGCCGATTGAGCCAGTCGAATTCGGGCGCATTGCCGCGCAGGCGGCCAAGCAGGTCATCATGCAGAAGGTGCGCGAGGCCGAGCGCGAGCAGATCGTAAACCTCTACAAGGATCGCCAGGGCGAGATGGTCACGGGGGTGGTGAAGCGTCTCGAGCGTGGCGACGTAATCGTGGATCTCGGTAACGCCGAGGCCTTGCTATCGAAGACGGCGATGATTCCGCGCGAGGGCCTGCGACCGGGTGATCGCATCCGTGCATTGCTCGAGGAGGTCAAGTCGGTTCCGCGTGGCCCGCAGCTGTTCTTGTCGCGTACCTCGCCGAAGCTTCTGATCGAGCTGTTCAAGCTCGAGGTTCCAGAGGCCAGTGAAGGACTGATTACCCTTCATAGCGCCGCGCGTGACCCGGGCATGCGCGCGAAGATCGCTGTCAGTTCCGGCGATCCCCGTATCGATCCGATCGGCGCCTGCGTGGGCATGCGCGGTTCGCGCGTCCAGGCCGTCTCGAACGAGCTGGCTGGCGAACGCGTTGATATCATCCAGTGGTCGGACAATCCGGCGCAGTTCGTGATCAATTCGCTGGCGCCGGCGGAAGTGGTGTCCATCGTGGTGGACGAAGAGGTGCATGCCATGGACGTGATCGTCGACGAGAAGCAGCTCTCGCTCGCGATCGGGCGTGGTGGGCAGAATGTGCGGCTTGCCTCGGAGCTGACCGGCTGGGAACTCAACATCATGACGGCCCAGACCGCGCAGGAAAAGGGCGCAAGCGAGGCCCAGAACGCGATCCAGAATTTCATGCAGCAGCTGGA
>LJVB01000086.1 GCA_001304215.1 Acidithiobacillales bacterium SM1_46
ACGCGCCATCTGCTTTCGTGACATACACGTCGATCTCGCGCCAATCGCGCGCCGAAGGCGCGGTACGCTTGCCGGAATCGGCGCGATTCACGCCGGCCGCGGCCCACAGCAGATCGGACAGGGTTTGCGGCGGCAACGCCTTGTCACTGAACTCACGCGTCGAGTGCCGGCTACTCAGCGCCTGCATGAGCGGCATGCCGCCCACCATTTGCGGCGCCGGCAGCGTAACGACTGTTTCCGCGGCCGCGCTGGCGCCCGCGGTTGCCATCATTGCCACGCCCAACCAGATACTCCTGTTCATCGCCACACCTCCTTCACCGAAGCGGTCAGATTGACCGCTGATCTCCTCCCGCGGCGAACAATCAGCGCGCCGGCCGACGCTCGACTGGAAAGCCCCACACACCGAGCCCCCGGTTGCGCGCGATCTTTTCCAGCGCCTGATACTCGAACGGCGCATCCGGCAGCGCGAGTGCCCAGCCGCGCTCCAGCAAGTAGGCCGCGAGGTCCTCGCCGTTAACGGTGCAATAGGCGCTGATGGTGCCGTCATCGTTCTTGCCGCGCGGCTCGCAGCGCACGAAGTTCACGCCGATCTTGAATTCGAGCGCCAGTGCGGCGCGCGTACTGCAGCGCATCGGCCGCTCAAACTCGCGACAACTCTGATCGGTGGGCGGAACGTAAATGCCATGCAGGCGGTAGGTGCGCCCATCGATGCGCATGGACGCGTCATCTTGTACCAACGCGTAACTCGATACGCCGTAAGCAGGCACAAACCACGCGAACCCGAGGATCGCGAGCGATCCCGCGATGCAAAGCGTGCTCCTGCGACTTGCGTATTCTCGCTTCATACCGGTTACCCCTCGCCGGGCCATGATCGAACCGGATGACTCCGGGATCTGCGGATCCCCTTGCCGACGGGCCGTCAATCGGTCGCGCAACGATTGACGCACTACATTAGGCAGACGTGCGCCAGCCTGTCAAAGACCTCCGTCAAACTTTCGCGGGGAATGCAATTACTTCGGGACGAAGCGGAATTGAAGCTGGATGCCGCCTTCTGCGCGCACTTCCGGCAGGTCGCGCAGCTCGACGAAGGGCTGGGAGGATTCTACTGCTTGCACGACGCTACGATCGAACGCAGCATCGCCGCTGGGTTGGGTTACCTTCACCGAGCGAATCAAACCGTCTGGCTTCACGTCCACCAGCACCGTGGCCTTGAGGCGGCGCTTGGTGGACTTCGGCGGAACCTTCCATTCGCTCGTCACGACATCGTTGAGAATGCGCGCGCACACCTGAAGATTGGGGCACGGTCCGCGCGCTCGCGTCGGCGGCAGCGGCTCGCCGACCGGCATCCCCGACGGCGGCGATGGCGGCGGCGCCTCAGCACAGCCCGCGAGACCCAGAATTACTGCCCCAAGCAACAACCACTGGATTGTTTTCATGGGCACAGCATACACGAGCACGCTGCGTGGGCGCTGCGCGCGGCGGCGTGAACGTGATGCCTCGCCCGACGACAAGCATCGCGTGCCCTGGTGCCGGCGTGCTCGTCAACCAGTGGCGTGTTGGCGCTCCAGCGCGAACCTGGCTTCCCGCGATGACGGTGCCGCACAAACCTGCTCGGCGAGCGTGCGGGCGCGAGCAGTGTCGGTTCGCGCGACGGTTTCGGCGAGATAGGGAATGAATACCGGATCGACCGAAAACACCCGAAAACCGAGTCCAAGGAGAAGATCGAGACAGCCCGACAACTGCGCAAGCAGCCCGCATACCTGCACGCGGATCAGGTGCGGCCCGGCATTCTCCGCCACGCTGCGCAGAAAGCGGTACAGCACCGGCGCATAGGGATCGAGCAGGCTCGCAACCTCGGGCCGATCCCGATCCGCCCCAAACAGGCATTGCATCAGATCGTTGGTACCGAGCGCGACGAAATCCGCCGCCTCGCAGAATTGGGCAATTTCCAGCGCCGCGGCCGGCGTCTCGAGCATGACGCCGACCAGCAGCGGCTTCGCCAATTGTTCGCTGATGGTGTCGCGGAGCAGGCGGATTTCCTCGGTACTTCGCACATATGGCAGAAGCAGGCGCAGTGCATGGAGGCGCTGCAGGCGCGCAACCGCTTCAAGCTGCGCCTGCACCACGCCTGCCACCGGCTCGCGATCGAACAGTCGCACGCCCTGCAGACCAAGTGGGCCGACCAATCCGGAGAGTGCGCCGAGCCAGGCCGGGCGCTTGTCGGGCGCGATATCCAGCAGACGAATCACCACCGGCAGGGATTGTGCCGCCGCGCACAGCTGTCCCAGGGCCTGCTCGTAGAAATCCGCATCCGGTATTGCGCCATCCGGTGGCACCAGGAACTCTGAGCGCACCAGCCCGATTGCGCAAGCGCCATTCGCGTGTGCCCGGCGCGCGCCGGCGGCATCGCGCACGCTGGCGCGCAACTCCACGGCGACATTGTCGGCGGTGTGCACCGCCCGCCCTGCGGGCGGTGCAACCGGAACCGGAGTAAGCGATTGCGGCGACACCTCGGGCGACACGACGCAACCGGCCGCACCGTCCAGCTGCACGACTTCGCCTTCACGCAGCGTCCCCGCCTGCTCGCGTGTCAGCAATACCGTCGGCACGCCGCGGGCAAGCAGCGCGATCATGGAGTGTGAGAACGGCGCGGCGTCGACCACGATCGCGCCTGCAGGCTGCGCCCGCAGGCTCCCGATCCCGGATTGCTCGGCAAGCCAAATGCAGCCATCGCGCGGATCACGCGTAATCAGCGCGCGCACGGTCCCTGGCACGTAAGGCATGCCCTGGATACGCTGCATGGCTTGGGTCACCCGTTGTGAACTAGTGCGCGGTGCGGCCCAGCGCGCGCATGCGTTCAAGGAGCTTGTCGATCTTGGTGTCGCTGGCGGCCTCGACCATGCCGATCAGTGTCTCGTGGATCGGACCCACCCCACAGAGAGCAAGCATGCCGCGCGTCAGGGCCTTTAGCCCGTGGGCGCGAAAGTACCAGCGGTAGAGAAATGCCGGCATGCCCATCGTCACGACGATGCGCACGCTTTTGCCCGCAAGCAGCTTCTCCATTCGACCACCGGCACCGGCACGATACGCGAAGCCTGGCCGCAGCAGCTGCTCGAAAAATGCCTTGAGCAACGCCGGCATACCACCACCCCACAACGGAAACACGATCAGCATGTGATCGGCCCAGGTCACGCTTTCCTGGCACTGGCGGATGATTTCGGGCGGCGCGCCCTTTTCGTAATCTTCCTTGGTGCGCAGGATCGGGAACTCGAGTGTGGCCACGTTGATGCGGCGCACCTCGTGCCCGGCCTCAGCGGCGCCCTGCGCGTAGGCATCGGCAAGCGCGTGACCGAGATGGCCGCCGCGCGGATCGGGGTGCCCCTGGATGATGGCGATGCTTCTTCCCATGATGTCGGCCAGTTCAATCTGGCGCTACGCAACCGACCTCCTGCGTCGACCACCATTTACGGGTTAGCACGCCTGGCTCGAACAACGACCGTGCCGGCGAGCTTGTCGTGCCAGCCCTGCTTGCGCTTGTCGAAAGCTACCCATAGCAGCCCAAGGCCAAAAGGAATGGTGGAAACGAGGTAGCCAAGGTAGCGGCCCACCGACTGCCGAACGGAAGGCGGTGCGCCAGTTGTCGCGTCAACAATGCGGGCGGAAAAGACCATCTTGCCGGGAGTTGCCTGCTTGGCGCGCCAGAACCATATCACCAGCACAGCCGGCAGGAACCACGATATCAGGATATCCATCGGCCCCTGCACGATTGCGTCCGACCGAAAATACGCCGGTCCGTAAAGACTAATAAGCAAGGGCGCGGTGATCGCGATCAGAAGCACGGTGTCGATCAGCGTGGCAACGACGCGGATCCAAAAACCCACGTACTGTGGCTCATCGGTCGCAATCGGTACATTCTCATGTGGGCACATGAGACATATTGTGACTGAGCCGTCGCGGATCGAAAAGCCGTGTCTCAATTCGCGCGGGCAGTAGTCGCGCTGCTCACATTGCCGGCTCGGCAATGTGAGCGCTCGGGCGACTGCCATCCGGACCCGAAGCGCTTCGTAGGTCGCCGGTTCAGGTTCTGCCCTTCTTCGCGGGTGCTTCTGCGGCACCTTCGTCGCGCCACTGCGTGTAACACTCCGGGCCGCAGAAATAGTAGACATACTCCACCGCTTCCGCTGATTCCGCGACCGACTTCGGAATTTCCTTCAGGCAGATTCTGCAAGCCACCGTCTCGGGTGTAGTGACCTTATCTAGCTCCCCCATGACACGCCCTCCGTCCAGGGTGGTAACTCAATCCTACTCCTGCCATAGCGTCAGGCGTCAATACGCTGCAAAGTAGTGATAAGAAGTTTCTATTTGCCCTGAGCGCAATGTCGCGGCGGTTTGGCGAAATACGCGGATCAGTGTTGACGGTAACCTGAACGCCCTTGGCGCCGCTATTAGTATCGGCCGGCGACTTGCTGTCCTGATCGAATTCGAGGACGTCAACGGCGGGCTGGATGGCGCGGCGCTGCTGAGCGCTTTGCTCGCCCTGCGCTTCTAACCGCGCACTAGATCAGCCGAACGGAAATCTCGACGTCCGGGATATCAGCAAGATTTACCGAAACCGGGCAACCGCGCATGCGGGCAATGACGTGGTCGACGTCCTCCCGCGTTGCGCGGCCTGACCGAAGCTGCGCTTCGAAGCGCACGTGCAGGCTCTCCATCCGCCACGCCGCATCGGTCACGACTTCGACCAACCCGTCAGCCATGTCGAGCGCGAGCCCGCACTCGGTAGCGCCCAGGCGCAGGTTCTGGTGCTGGCAGTTGGCAATGGCGTACACAAAGATCAAGAATCCCGGTACGGCTGGTCCCAGCACGAACTCGCGCCACTGTCCTTCCTCCTCGCTCTGCGCTTCGAGCTCGGCGATCAAATTCTCCGGTTCCTGATAGCGCGCCTCCAGCCGCAGGCGAAAGACGCGCCTGCTCATGCCGGTGGCAGCGCTACGCCGCTCACTGCCGGCGGGTACATCGGCTTGTTGTCGTTCAGGTACAGCCAGCCCTTCACGATGCGATAGATGAACCACACGCAGGTGACGCCCATAATGACCCAGCCAATGATGATGATGTAAGTCAGGACGCCAAGTGAGAACCACAGCAAGCCGAACCAGAAGGTGCGGATCTGCCAGCGGAAGTGGCTCTCAAGCCAGGTGCCGACCATGTCATCGCGCTTTACGTAATTTATGACAATGGCCACCACGGCGCTGATGCCAATGATCAGCGCCGCGGCATAGAGTGCATAGACCACGGTGGTCAGCGTCTTGGCAGACTGAAGTTGTTCGTCCGACATGGCGGGTGGCATGGTGATTTCCTCGTTCGGCGGTGCGCTCAAGCATACCGCAAGATCGCAATGTAGTGACTGATGCTGCCACCCAGCACGAACAGGTGCCATACACCATGCGCCCAGCCGTAGCGGCTGTCGATCGCAAAGAAGATGATACCCGAGGTGTAGAGAATGCCGCCGGTGAGCAACCAGTAGAAACCCGTAGGCGGCAGCGCCGCCAGCAGTGGCTTGAGTGCCACGAGCACCAGCCAGCCCATCACGAAGTAGATGAAAAACGGGAATATGCGCGCGCCGCGGCGTGGCAGCGCGTCGATCACCATACCGATCGCGGCCATTGACCAGATGGCACCAAACAGCCACCAGCCGACCGGCCCGTTCAGCGTCACCAGTGTGAACGGCGTATAGGTGCCGGCGATCAGCAGATAGATCGCCTGGTGGTCGAGGATGCGAAACACATGCTTCGCGCGACCGGACAGGCTGTGATAGAGCGTGGAGACAAGATAAAGGAGAAACAGCGTCGCGCCATAGACGCTGTACGACACGATCCGCCGGACATCGCCGTCGTCCGCCGCATATACCAGCAACACGACCACGCCAGCCAGCGCCGCCGTCGCGCCCACCAGGTGGGTAATGCCGCTGAAGCGCTCGCCCTTTATCATCGGGAATGTATCGCGGCTGGTATCAGGCGAGAATGAATCACGGCGATGCGAGAGAATCGGCGACCCGCGCGAGCTGGTCGTCATCGACGAGCAGCATGAGCGGCACACCACCGAGTGCGGCATTCGGCCTCCGCAACCAGCGCCACATGGCCACGCCGTCACCACGCATCGTGGCATAGAGCGCCCGATAGAAGTGCACGAGCAGCTGCGCCTGATGCCAGGGGATGGTGTCGGGAACGAGGGTCCCGCGAACGGCTCCCAGCTGGCCGACATCACCACACTTCAGGTGCAGCACGCGCGAGAGCTCGGCGCGGTTCATGCCGAGCATCTCGGCAATTTGCAGCACGGACTGGGTTAACTGCTGCGGCGACGCCACGGCACTGTCAGCTATCTCGAGCATCTCCGCCATGATCGGTGCGTTCCGGCACCCGAAGGTACGCGCCGCGAGCGCGGTGCGTCAATGCCCCAGAAGCTGGGAATGTGGCACGCGTCCCGGCGCGCACCGCACATGCGCAGCTGCCGCTACTCGAAAGGATCGACAGCGACGGCGGCCGCCGTCGCCTTGCGAAGCGCCTCCATCGCCCGGCGCTTGCGCTCCGCTCGTGCCTTTTCGCGTGCCGCGCGCCGCGCCGCATCGTCGACGACTGCCGTGCCAGCGGCCACCGATTGGCCGCCAGACTGCACCGCCGGGTTCGACGCCTGCGCGCCGGCCTTGGTTCGCCCGGCTGCACGCTGGAGATCGACTTTTTCCTCCTGCTCGGCGCGCTTAAGTTCCTGCAACTGCAGCTTGGCGACGGCTAGCCCCTGGTCTGCCGCGCGCTTGTACCACTCGCGCGCCTTCTCGTTGTCCTCCGGCGTACCGAGGCCAAAGTCGTACATCTGCGCCAAATAGTACTGCGCCTGGGCGCTGCGCTCGCGCTCGGCTCTCGCCTGCTGCATTTTGAAAAGCCGCACCGATACGTCGTCGAGGTCGGCTGCTTCCGCAGGTGCGGCCCACATGCCGCCCGGCACACTCAAGGAAATCACTGCTGCCAACAAGAATTGAATTCTCATCCCTGATTACCCCACTGGGTCTTGCCAATACAGAGGGGCCACGAGCACATTCCGTACCGGGAGCAGCCATTTCGCTCTGAATCCCGGGACAAACCGGAACAGGAATTTTGTAACAGCCCTTGGCGGGGTGCTCTAAGGTCAGAGTCTTGACGCTTATTGAGCGCTCGTGGCGCGGGTGGTGTCGGGCCCCTGGCGCACTTCGAAGCCCGGCGGATCGAGATCCTCGATCAGCCGATTCCACATATTCTCGACATCGCCAAAAATTGATTTGCCGTCGGACTTCGCCAGATACCAGTCGCCGCGTGCGATCTCATGAGTCAACTGGCCACCTGCCCAACCGGCATGACCGAGATAAAGGCGCAGTTCCGTCGCAGGCTTCTTCTTCGCGATCAGCCGCTCGAGCACATCGCGATCGGCGCAAAAACTCACTTCGTCGGTGACGCGATCGATGGTCTTGCCGGGTTTCTCGTTGCGCAACAACATGACCAGCAAGCTCTTGCCGATTGGACCCCCGAAATACAGCGGATAATCGGCGGCCTGCGCGCCAGGCAGATCAGGTAGCGCATCGTGCAGCCGATGCCGCGTGCGGCGATTGACGATCAACCCGAGGGTGCCACGCTCATCGTGCTGTACGATCAACACCACCGTGCGACGAAAATTGGGATCCGGCAGTTCGCGTCGCGCCACCACGAATACCCCGGCTGCCAGAACCAGCCGCTTGGTCGGCTCCGGGCGCTCGGGTTCCGGCGCAGGTCTCCCCATCGCAAGCGGCACTGTCACCGCCACGAACCCGACCACCACTACCATGGCCAGACCTCGGGACACCGCACACCCCTGTGCTGAACGCGATTGAGACCAGTCTCGCAACCGCCCGCTTCCCTGTCAAAGCGATCGCCCCGGCGCGTGTTCACGGGACAACAAAACACGGCGTGTATACACTGATCGGACAACTCACGCCGACTGCACCATGGCCCAAACCCTGCAACTGGATGGCAACGGAGACTACGGGCTCGATGCCAAGGTTCGCGCGCTGCGCGATGTGGCGACCTACCCGGAGGCGCCGCGCGCAGTCGAAGCGCGCGAAACCCACATGTCCTGGGTGTTCCTCACCGACGATCATGCCTACAAGCTGAAAAAACCGGTCCGCTACGATTTCCTCGACTTCAGTACGCTCGAGAAGCGCCGCGTCGATTGCGAGGAAGAAGTACGGCTCAACCGGCGGCTTGCGCCGGAGGTTTACCTGGGCACCGTGGCGCTCACGATTGACGAGAATAGCGTCATCCGACTCGGCGGCGATGGCACCCCCATCGAGTGGCTCGTCAAGATGCGCCGGCTGCCGGAGATGCACATGCTCGATCGGCGCATCCGGCGCGGAAATATCGCCAGTGCAGAGATGCGCCGGGTTGCGCTGCGACTGGCCGACTTCTACCGGCATTGCGCCCCGATCCGCATTGACGCCCCCGGTTACTGCCGCCGGTTTGCCGATGCCATCGAGCTGAATCGCCGCGAACTGTCGCGGCCCGAGTTCGATCTGCCGGCGGCAATCGTCGCCAACGCGTATGCGGCGCAGTTCACGTTCCTGGCACGCGAACGGGCACTGCTTGAGGCGCGTGTCGCGGCCGGCCGCATCGTCGAAGGCCATGGCGACCTGCGTCCGGAGCACATCTGCCTCGCGCCCGAGCCGGTAGTGATCGACTGCCTCGAATTCAGCTACGAATTGCGCACTGTCGACCCGGCCGATGAGCTGGCTTTCCTCGCGATGGAATGCGCCTACCTCGGTGCGCCGGGTCCGGGTGAATTGCTGGCGAGCACCTGCCTCGCCGCCATTGGCGATGCGCCGCCCCCGGCGCTCGTTGCTTTCTACAAGTTGTTTCGCGCCACGATGCGCGCGCGGCTCGCCATCTGGCACGTGCACGAACTCGTTCGCGACGACTGGCCGAAGTGGCAGCAGAGTGCGCGCGCCTATCTCGCGCTCGCCGACGAATATGCCCGCACGCTATCGGCGTCGGGTTAGCCCTCGAGCAACTCGACCAGCGAGCCCCCGCCGTGCAGGCGCTGGATCGCCTCGGCGAACAATCCGGCCACGGACAGCACCGTTAAATTCGCGGCTGCCGGCGTCCCTTCGAGCCGGAAAGCCGGAACCGAATCGGTAACAATCACCTGATCGAGCAGCGGACTCGCCAGCAGCTCGCCCGCCTTTCCGACGAACAGGCCGTGCGTTGCCACCGCGATAACGCGGCGCGCCCCCTGCTCCCGGCAAACCGTGGCGGCATGCGCAACGGTGCTGCCGGTACTGATCAGGTCATCGATGATGATGACCGTACTGCCGCCAACATCCCCGGTGAGTTGCCCAAGCGTCAACACCCCCTTGGCGCGCGCCTTGTCGAAGAATCCCATCGCCGGCTCGCGGCCCATGGCGCGCGCGAGCACCTGGCGGAATCGCTCGGCACGCTTGATGCCGCCGACGTCAGGTGAAATGACCGCGACGCCCCCGTCCCCCGCGACCCGCAACGCAAGGTGTTCGACAAAAATACGATTGGCTTCGAGATGCACGCTTTCGCAGCGGAATGCATTCTGATAGGCCGCGAGGTTGTGCACGTCGAGCGTCACGACGCGATCGACGCCAACCGACTCGATCAGCTGTGCGACATAGCGGGTCGTCACCGGATCGCGTGTCTGGCTCTTAGATACGGCATCACCGCCGTGACACACTCCGCTCCCGCATCGCGCAGCGCACCCAGAAAGAACAGCATGCGGCATAGCTTGTCGTTGGCGCTCTGGGCCGAGTCGCTGTAGAGCGACTGGATCACATAGACATCGCGGCCGCGCACGCTCTCGAGCGGCCGGATCTTGTGCTCGCCATCCTCGAACTCGCGTTCTTCGTGCGCGCCAAGTGCCTGCCCGAGCACCTGTGCCACCCGCTCGCCGAATTCACGGCTCGCCGCGACGGCGAAGACAGCCAGAGAGTCGGATTGCTTCGGCATCCA
>LJVB01000087.1 GCA_001304215.1 Acidithiobacillales bacterium SM1_46
CGCCGACGACGAGATCGCGCCCCTCGACCAGCTCGGCGCCCATTTGCTGGGCGAGATAGGAGTGTTCAAAGTAGGCGGAGTTGTAGATTCCCGGCGTCATCACCGCGACCTCCGGGCGCTCCGCGACGCGTGGAGACACCGAGCACAGCATGTCGTAGAGCTGCGAAGGATAGTCGTCGACCGGCTGGATGCTGTGCTGCTCGAACAGTTCCGGGAACACACGCTTCATGACCAGGCGATTCTCGAGCATGTACGACACGCCGGACGGGACCCGCAGATTGTCCTCCAGCACGTACATGGTTCCGTCCTTGTCCCGCACCAGGTCGCTGCCGCAAATATGCGCCCACACCGATCGCGGCGGGTTGATGCCCACGCACTGCGGTCGGAAATTCTTGGAGCCGGCGAGCACCGCTTCCGGAAACACGCCTTCCTTCACGATGCGCTGCTCGTGATACAGGTCGTTGATGAACAGATTAAGGGCTCGCACGCGCTGCTCAAGCCCGCGCTCGATGCGCCGCCACTCGCTTGCCGGGATAATGCGCGGAATGATGTCGAACGGCCAGGACCGGTCGATGGAGCCGCCCTCTTCCGAGTAAACGGTGAAGGTGATGCCCATGACACGAATTGCCGCCTCCGCCGCCTGCTTGCGCTCCTCGATATCGGCGTCGGTCAGGCTGCGAAGATAGCCCGCCAGGGCGCGCGCCGCCTCGCGCGGCTTGCCGGCCGCGCGAATCAGCTCGTCGTACAATCCCTTGACGCGGTAGCCGCCCCAACGTATCGCCATTGCCTGTTTTTCCTGACTTCTTAAAGTAAGCCGGATCGAATGCATCCGGCACGCATTCATGCCAACATGCTCACTACCGTAGTAACATAAACGTGCACAGACCGACAAGCTACTCAAGAATGGTGCAACGCATCGACCGACTGCACCGTTTTGGAACGCGCTCGGCTGGCACACTGGCGAATCGACCCCAAGGCACGATCACTTCATGACCTACTGTCTGGCGATCAAGGTCAAGCGCGGACTGGTTTTCGCGTCTGATTCACGCACCAACGCAGGTGTGGACTACGTGTCCACCTACAGCAAGATGCACGTCTTCAGCGTGCCCGGCGAGCGACTCATTGTGTTGCTGGCGTCGGGCAATCTCGCCACCACCCAGGCGGTGATCAACGCAATCCAGCGCGATCTCGAAGACCCGTCTGCGCCCGAGAGCCTGCACGGCTTTCACTATCTTTTTGATGCCGCGCACTACATCGGCCGGTTGAGCCAGCGGGTACAGGCCGAATACGGTCCGAACCTGAAGGAGAATGGCGTCAGCGTTGAGGCGAGCTTCATTCTGGGAGGCCAGATTCTCGGGCGCGAGCCGAATGCCTACCTCATCTATCCGCAAGGCAACTATATCGCCGCCTCGCCCGAGACACCGTACCTGCAGATTGGAGAAACCAAGTACGGCAAACCGATCCTGGACCGTATCATCCGCCCTGACACCGAACTGGAGGATGCGGCGCGCTGTGCGCTGGTTTCGATCGACTCCACCATGCGCGCCAACATCTCGGTGGGACCGCCGGTGGAATTGGCCATGTATGTTGCCGATGAACTCGAGCTGACGCGCCGGCTCTCGCTCGGATACAGCACGCCGCTGTTTCGTATCCTGCAGCGACGCTGGAACCAGGGACTGGAGCGGGCCTTTGATCGCCTGCCGCGGTTCGACTGGGAGAAGAACGGCTCCTAGGTGGCGTGCGCCGCGATCAGGTGATGCACGAAGCGCAGCTTGGCGCGCGCCAGCGGCGAGAGCGTGAAAGGGTAGGCATCGTCAAGCCCCATGCTGCGATTCAGTGCATTCATGGCCACTGTGAGCTTGATCCAGTCACCGAGCAATTCATCGAAAGTCGCCAGCGCCATGTCGAGCGCCGCGTCGCGCTGCGAGCGTGGCGCATCCACCGACACCGGCGGGCGCAGCGTACGTCCTTCGACCGCGAAGCCATGGGCGTGCGCGGTTTCGAGGGTATCGACCATATGCAGGTAATGCGCCCAGGTTTCGGCGAAATCCTCCCAGGGATGAGCGCTCGCGTAGGCGCTAATGAAGTCTGACTGCCAATCCGTGCGCAGCTCCTCGTAATAGCGGCGCAGTGCCTCGGCATAGTCGGCACGCTCATCGCCGAACTGGTCACGAAACATTTTCTCCCACTGGGTGCCCCGAATCAGCAGGTCCCAGTAGTAGTGCGCGCTCTCGTGGCGAAAGTGCCCGAGCAAGGTGCGGTACTGTTCACCCATGCGTTCACGCATGCCCTCGCGCGCACTCGGATCGGCCTCGGCGATGTTGATGGTGATCAGACCGGCCCGGTGGCCCGTGAGTACCTGCTGCGCACCGCTGTGGTCCGCGAACTCGAGGCCCGTTGCGGGATCGGCGAGGAACTCGAACGCCAACCCGCGCTGCGGATCGGTGGTGCGGCTCACCAGCGGCAGACCAAGGCGCATCAACGTATAGAGCAGCCGGCGCTTGGCGGTCTCCACACGCGCCCACAGCACCCGGTTGCGCGGATCAGAGAGATTCGGGATGACCTGGTTCAGGCGACAGGCGCGACAGAACGCATGGGGATCGTCGCTCGGCACCATCCAGTTGCAGACGTTTTCTTCCCGGTAGTTCTTGCACTGTCGATAGGAATCGCCGCGCGCGGCGAGCGCCCGCCAGTCGACCTCGCCGGCCGGCTCCAGCGCACTCAGCGTCAGTGTCTCGGGCAGAAAGCCGAGCACGCGACCACACGTAAAACACCGGGTGTTCTCAAAATACAGCGTGTTGCCGCAGGTACAGGTGAAGTTCCGCATGGCGATGGGCCGGTTCAGGGGCGATGCCCCATTTAAGCATGTGCGCCCGAGGGGCTCTATCAATAACTTTGACCCGGGCGGTACAGCGGGATCCCGTAATCAGGCGATTTCCACTCGGATCGGGTCGCCCGCCTTCGCGACCCGCAGCGCCCGCACGTCACTCAGCGCGTGCGCCCAGATGTTGGTGCGCGCCGCGAGCCGGATCTCGTCACCTTTCGAGATCGGCGTCCGGCCGAAACCGATGGCAATGGAATCTCCCTCAACCCAAAAAGCCAATTCACCGGCTTGCACAACATCGCGCGCGTCGGCTTCGCGCTCGGCCTGCACTGGAGTCGAGAAGTACACCTCCTCGCCCCAGGTCTGGGCGCGCGATTCAAACGGCAAGGCCGTATAAATCGCATCAGCAGTCGGCGTGTCGAGCAGGTCTGCCTCGAGCGCCACCTTTCCAATCGATAGGCGAATTCGACGCGCGGTCATTGGAGTCCCGATCCTGCCTTGGTGTTGTGTCACGGATTGAGGTTCTTGTTTATCCAGTACTTGGTTCCGGCGACGGTGGCCGAGGCAATGATGCCGGACTTGGTGAGCTGGTAGACCTCAATACCGCTTTGCATTGAGGTGGCGTCGGTCGCTGCGCCGCCCTTGCTGTCTGATTTGGCCGCGGCCTCGGCTTCGCCGCTGAATTCCCATCCGCTGTAGATGAACTTTTTGAGCGTGGTCTCGTCGCGGAAGATGAACACGCCCCGGAAGTCCTTGATGCCAACGCCAATGCCGGCGGTCACTTGCGCCATATTCATGAAGACTTCCTTGCCGGTCTTGTTATCGACCGCCACGCCATGGCCGCCACCGCCGCCGAAAAAAATTACCTGCACCCCAACGTTGCTGAATACCGCATAACCGGGCGCCTTTTCGACCTTGGCTCTCAGTTCCGGCTTCTGTTTGTAGAGATCGGCAAGCGTCGCATCGCGCATCTTGAGAATTTCAGTGCGTTGCTGCGCCGCCTTGTCTTCGGCGGCAAACGCTGCCGGATGGAATAGGGTGAAGCCGACGGCAAGAATGAGAGTGAGTCGCGCAAGCATGTTTAGGCCTCCAGGGAGTTTTGATTGCGGGCGGCCGAAGACCAATCCGGCGTGGTACGCATGGTCTGTGACGGGCGCTTTCTCGGGCGCCAGTGCATGCTGATGAGTGCGCGGCGCGAGCATGAAGTAGAGGCCGAAGAGAACCAACAAGACTCCCGCTCCGACGCGCAGCCAGCGCTGGCGCGCGAGACCACCAAGCCAGCGTGCAGCGGCGCCCAGCGCGAGCAACATGGGCAGCGTCCCGAGCCCAAATGCCAGCATCAGCAGTGCGCCATCGGCCGCGCTGCCGGAGACAAGCGCCCAAGCAAGTGCCGAGTACACCATCCCGCAGGGCAGCCAGCCCCACACCAGACCGAGCATCAGCGCCTTGGCGGGATGATTCACCGGCACGAAGCGTCGGCCGAACGGTTCGATGTGTTTCCACAGTCGCGCGCCCAGCTGCTCGAGGCGCGTCAAAACTGGCCACCATCCGGTGAGGTAGAGCCCGAAGGCGATCATGAATCCACCCGCGACGATGCGCGTGAAGAGTTGCGCGCTGGCCGGGGTCGCCACTCGCAGCACCTGCGCACTCAAGAAACCGAATACGGCACCGGCGACGGCGTAGGAAGCAATGCGACCGACGTTGTAGGCGAGCAGGTAGGGAAGAAGCGTCCATGGAGAGCGTCGCGCTGCCGGCGCCAGACCCATGGTGAGTGCACCGACAATGCCGCCACACATGGCGATGCAGTGCGTTGAACCCAGCAGCCCGACCAGAAAGGCCGAGACCAAAGTCACATCGACCGGCATTTCGAAACGAACGGAAACTCAGGGTGTACCGGGACGCAAGTCCACTGAGGCATCGCGCGGGGCCTGCAACGACCCGACCAGTCGCCAATCGACCGTCGACACCTGAACGTGCCAATGGCCCGGTGTGAGAACGGGGAGTCCGGCACGGTAGATACCGTCCGATCCGCGTGCGAGCAGCAGCGTGCGATCCATTCCTGCGCGTGTAGCGTGCAGGAACTGCAGCTCGACCTGCGCCGGCACCGCCTTCGGGTCACGGGCGCTCAACGACAGGCGCAGTTCTTGCGCCGCCGTATCCAGCGTTACGGTGCCGGCGAGGCCCTGACGGGCGGCAGCCTGATCGCGCGCCAGCACACGGTTAATCTCCTTGCCGCGGTGGTAGTAGTCGTCCTCCACGACACCGTCGTCGCTCTGGATGGCAAGCGCCAGCGTCACGAACCCGCCGATCACCGCCGTCAGCGGAAAGGCAATGAGCAGCCACACGAATGGCTCGCGGTACCAGCGTTTCGGGCTATCGGGCCTGTCGTTCATGGCGTCAGTCTACCGGACCGAGGAAGCGCGCGTCTTCCTCAACCTTGAGCTTGGGATTGTCCTCTGCTTCGGCATGAAAGCGGATTGGGGTGGAGCGCTTGGTGATGCGGTCACGCTCGGCGAGCAGCGCGACCGGTACCTCGGTGACCTCGCCGGACTTAACTGTGATCAGCTCGTCGTCGGCGCGCAGTGCAAGACCCTCAATACCGGTGGCCGTGATCCGATACCGGTGCGGCTCACTGTCCATATTCATGAGTTTCAGCACGTACACGTTCTCGATCCGCCCCTGGCTCGCCTCACGAAACAGCGAGTTCCGATCGCGGATGACATCCAGCCTTAGCGGCACCCGCAGCAGCACCGCTACCACGAGCGCAACGGCGATCGCCATGAGCATCCCCGAATAGACCAGCACGCGTGGACGCAGAATCTTGCGCGGCTTGTCCAGTTCGAGCTCGTTTTGTGTCGTGTAGCGGACCAGGCCGCGCGGATAACCCATTTTGTCCATCACCGAGTTGCACACGTCTACACAGGCTCCGCAGGCGATGCACTGGTACTGCAGTCCGTCACGGATATCGATCCCGGTGGGGCAAACCTGCACGCACAGAGTGCAATCGACGCAATCACCGAGTCCCTTCGCCTGGCGATCGTCCTTGCGCCCGCGCGAACCGCGCGGCTCGCCGCGTCTATCGTCATAGGAGATGATCAGCGTGTCGCGGTCGAACATGGCGCTCTGGAATCGCGCATACGGGCACATGTAGATGCATACCTGCTCGCGCAGCCAGCCGGCATTGCCGTAGGTGGCAAGCCCGTAGAAGAAGATCCAGAACGTCTCCCACGGTCCAAGCGATAGGCTTGCCACGTTGCCGGCGAGTTGGCGGATCGGCGTGACGTAGCCCACGAAAGTGAATCCGGTCCAGAGCGCCAATACAATCCAGACTGAGTGCTTGGCGATGCGCTTTTGGATCTTCTGGCGCGTCCACGGGCTCGCGGCAAGCTTCATCTGCTTGTTGCGGTCGCCGTCGATCTTGCGCTCGATCCACAGGAACATTTCCGTCCAGACGGTCTGCGGGCAGGTGTAGCCGCACCACAGCCGCCCGGCGATGGCGGTGAACAGAAACAATGACAGAGCGGAGATAATCAGGACGGCACTGAGATAGAACAGGTCCTGAGGCCAGAAGGTCCAGGCGAACAGATGAAACTTGCGGCCCGGCAGGTCGATCAGGAAGGCCTGACGGCCGGGCCCCCAGTTGAGCCAGGGTAGGAAATAGTAGATGCCGAGCGTGACCGCGACCATGGCCGCGCGCCAGTTGGCGAGCAGACCGTGTACTTCGCGTGGATAAACGCGCTGACGTTTGGCATACAGCGCTTCCTGAAGGGCGTCAGCCTCGGCAAGCGGGATAACGCGCTTCAGGCTGGCGGGCGATTTGACGGTTGGGTGTTCCCCGGCCGGGGTAGCCTGCTTCTTCTTGCTCAGCAGGCGCGCGACCTCGTCCTGGGCCTCTACCAGGGACGGGACACGGGTTTTGTTATCTGTGTCGTTCTGTTTCTCCTCCTCCCGTTCCGGGGCGTTGCTCACCGTCAGCGCCGCTCCCGTTCAGGATCAAACGAGCGAGAAAGGCTGTAGACATAAGCCGCCAGCAGGTGGCTCTTGGCCTCGCCGAGGAATTCGTTGTGCGCCGGCATGCGGCCACTGCGACCCTTCTCGATTGTCTCCATCACGCTCTTTTGCGATCCGCCGTAGAGCCAGATGTCGTCGGTGAGGTTCGGGGCACCGAGCTGGTGGTTGCCACGTCCGTCAGCGCCGTGGCAGGCCACGCAAAGCTGTTTGAATTTCTCCTTGCCGGCCAATGCCGCCTCCTCGTTCACGCGTCGACCCGAGAGCGACAGCACGTATTCCGAAACCTGAAACACACCTTCGCTGCCAAGTGCCGCGCCCCAGGCCGGCATCACGCCCTGGCGACCGTTCATGATCGACGCCTTGATGGTCTCCGGCTCGCCGCCGTACAACCAGTCACTGTCGCGCAGGTTCGGGAAACCCTTGGCGCCGCGCGCATCCGAGCCATGACAGGTGGTGCAGTAATTCACGAACAGCCGCTCGCCGGTCTTGATCGCTTCCTTGTTGGTGGCGAGGGTCTTGAGATCTTCCTTCAGGTACTTCTCGTACAACGGATCGAATTGCTTCTTGGCCGCAGCGATCTCGCGGTCGTACTGACCGACCTGTGTCCAGCCGAGTGCGCCGGCGAAGGTGCCGAGCCCCGGGTACAGAATCAGGTACACAATGCTGAACACGAGCGTGAGATAAAACAGGTTCAGCCACCAGCGCGGCAGCGGATTGTTCAGCTCTTGCAGGTTCTCATCCCACACGTGGCCCATGGGTTTGGCTTTCTCTTCGGCGGAGCGGCGTCGCTCGCTCTGCCAGATGTTGAGCCAGAACATGGCGACGATGCCGCCGACCACGCCGATGATGATGAACCAGTTCCAGAAATTGCTGGTGAAGTCAGCCATGTTTCTTTTCTCCGGATGCGCCTTGCCCGGCGTCGTCCCCGTCTTCCAGGGGGATCCGCGCCGCCTCGTCAAATGCCTTCTTTCGCTTGCCGCTCCACGCCCAGACGATGATGCCGATGAACACCACCAACATCACTACCGTCCAGAAGGAATGTACCGTCACGCTGCCCACAACTATCTCCGTACCTTCACCGCCGTGCCAAGACTCTGCAGGTAGGCGATCATGGCGTCCATTTCGGTCTTGCCCTCGAGCTCCTTGGGCGCATTGGCGATCTCCTCGTCCGTGTAGGGGTGGCCCAGCGTGCGCAGCACCTGCATCTTCTTCTGAATGAGCTTGCCATCGAGCTTGTTGGTCGCGAACCAGGGATAGCCCGGCATGATGGACTCTGGCACCACATCGCGTGGATTGATCAGGTGCACGCGGTGCCAGTCGTCGGAGTAGCGCCCACCGACGCGTTGCAGATCCGGCCCGGTGCGCTTGCTGCCCCACTGGAATGGCCGATCGTAGACGAACTCGCCCGCCACCGAGTAGTGGCCATAGCGCTCGGTTTCGGCGCGGAAGGGGCGAATCATCTGCGAGTGACAGACGTAGCACCCCTCACGGACGTAGACGTCCCGGCCCTCCAGCTGCAAGGCGTTATAGGGCTTCAAGCCCGCCACCGCCTCGGTCATCGACTTCTGGAAGAACAGCGGCACGATCTCCACCAGACCACCAATCGACACCACGAGAATGGTGAGGACGATCAGCAGCCCGACGTTTGTTTCAACTTTCTCATGTCCGGACATGTTGTTCCCCCTTGGGCTAGTGCGCTACCACCGGGACCACCGCCACCTTGGCGGGTTTCGCACCGGCGATGGTCTTCCAGATGTTGTACGCCATGATCAGCATGCCGCTCAGATACAGCAGCCCGCCGAGGGTACGCACGATGTAGAACGGATGCATCGCCTGCACCGACTCAACAAATGAATAAGTCAGGGTGCCGTCGGCATTGACCGCGCGCCACATGAGGCCCTGCATCACTCCCGAGATCCACATCGAGGCGATGTACAGGACGATGCCGATCGTCGCGATCCAGAAATGCGCTTCGACGAGACGCGTGCTGTAGAGCTCGCGGTTGAAGAGCCGCGGAATCAGGAAGTACATGGCGCCAATTGACACCATGCCAACCCAGCCGAGCGCGCCCGAGTGCACGTGGCCGATGGTCCAGTCGGTATAGTGCGAGAGCGCGTTTACCGTCTTGATCGACATCATCGGGCCTTCGAAGGTCGACATGCCGTAGAACGACACCGATACGATCAGGAATTTCAGAATCGGGTCGGTGCGCAGTTTCTGCCAGGCACCGGACAGCGTCATGATGCCGTTGATCATGCCGCCCCAGGACGGCGCGAGCAGAATCAGCGAGAACACCATGCCAACCGACTGCGCCCAGTCCGGCAGTGCCGTGTAGTGCAGGTGATGCGGGCCGGCCCAGATATAGGTGAAGGCCAGCGCCCAGAAGTGCACCACGGACAGGCGGTAGGAGTAGACCGGTCGCTCGGCCTGCTTCGGGATGAAGTAGTACATGATCCCGAGGAAGCCGGCGGTGAGGAAGAAACCTACCGCATTGTGGCCGTACCACCACTGGATCATCGCATCCTGTACGCCGGCGTACATCGAGTAAGACTTGGTGAGCGATACCGGCACCGCCATGCTGTTAACGATATGCAGGATGGCAACCGTCAGGATGAATGCGCCGTAGAACCAGTTGGCAACGTAGATGTGCGGCACCTTGCGCTTCATGATGGTGCCGAAGAAGACAACCGCGTAGGCCACCCAGACGGCGGCGATGGCGATGTCGATCGGCCACTCCAGTTCGGCGTATTCCTTGGAAGAGGTGATGCCGAGCGGCAGTGTAATGGCCGCCGAGACGATGATCGCCTGCCAACCCCAGAAGGTGAACGCCGCCAAACCCGGCGCAAACAGCGAGGCATGACAGGTGCGCTGCACCACATAGTAGGAGGTCGCGAACAGGGCCGAACCGCCAAATGCGAAGATCACGGCATTGGTGTGCAGTGGCCGCAACCGGCTGAACGTGAGCCAGGGAATGTCGAAATTGAGCACTGGCCAGGCCATTTGCGCGGCGATCAGCACACCGACCAGCATACCGACGATGCCCCAGACCACCGTCATGATGGCAAACTGTCGTACCACCTTGAGGTTGTAGCTTTCTTGTTCAGCCATGTGGCTTCCTCATGCGAGCGTTAACGATAAACAATGCAACAGCATCACGTTCCCGGGGCGCGGCGGATAGTATCTGCGCCCGCGCGGGTCGGCGCTTGATGTAGATCAAGATTCTGCGCCGATTCCGCTGAAAGATCCGACCCGATCATCGCGCAGCGGATGTCAGCTGCCCGTGAAAACCGGACCGACGCCGATGTCCCACAGAATGACCGTGGCCGCGAGCACCGCGACCAGCATGACCAACCCGACCGCCAACACCGCGCTGGCAAACAGGAAGCCGCGCTCCTTGCTGATGCCCATCATCACCGGCACACCCGTATAGAGCAGGTAAACGGAGTAACCGAGCGGCAGCAGCCCGACAATCAGGTTGAACCACAGTACCGGATACACCAGCATGATGCCGGACAGGAACAATGGCGTCGCGGTATAGGCTGCCAGCGCAATGCACTGCGGCAGCGGCTGCTTGGAGCCGTAGGTCTGGCCCATCCAGTGAATGAGCTTGCCGATCGCGAATACCGCGAACAGCATGGTGGCGTAGAACAGCAACGCGATCTGCACCGCGCTCTGTGGCGTGAGCTTCTGTACCTCGCGACCCGTTACCTGCCAGCCCACTTGGGTGGTACCGATGTATCCGGCAATCGCGGGAATCGCGGCAAGCAGCAGTACGTGCGAGCAGTAACAGCGGCCCACCGAGCAGTGCTCGCCCTTGATGCTCTTCCATTCCTTTTCCGGTTTGGAGAAAAGCCCGAAGACGTGATTCAGAACCATAGTTAGTGACTCCTCCGCGTTTCTTTTGGTAATCGGCGATCGGGGGAAATGACCGCGTCGTGAAAATCGATGGTCGCCCAGTTTCGTGCATCGGCTCGCGCTGCGTCAACGCACCGCACATGCCAGAAAGTCACGAAAAATCGGCTAATTTCCCAGTAAATTAGTAATCCATAATTTTCTAAATTTTAGCCAATCAGTGACCGCCGAAAAACCGTGCACATTCGTCTGGTTTGCCGGTACCTCGACATCGCATCCATG
The DNA here is from genome assembly GCA_001304215.1 of Acidithiobacillales bacterium SM1_46. GTDB lineage: Bacteria > Pseudomonadota > Gammaproteobacteria > Acidiferrobacterales > Sulfurifustaceae > SM1-46. The sequence continues at coordinate 10,970 of LJVB01000087.1, forward strand.
CGTGCCGTCTGTCCAGCACGTACAATCGCGCCTTCCTTTGCGTGCAGCCCGACAATCGGAAGCGGCCAGATCTCTGCTCGCGCACGCTGCGCCCTCCAACGCCATATGACCGCCCCACAACCGACTGAGACCTGCTTTCACTGTGGCCTCCCGGTGCCGCGGGGTAGCAGCTTCGCTGTCTCTTATGAAGGCGAGCGGCGCCCCATGTGTTGCGCCGGTTGCGCCGCCGTAGCGCAGGCCATCATCGACGGAGGGCTCTCCGACTACTACCGCTACCGCACCGCTCCGGCCAATACCGCCCATGAGATCGTGCCTGAGTTTCTGCGCCAAGCCCGCATCTACGATCACCCCGCGGTGCAGAAGTGCTTTGTGCAGGCGAGCGACGAACACACACGCGAGGCCGCGCTCATTCTGGAAGGCATCACCTGCGCGGCCTGCGTATGGCTGAACGAACAGCATCTTTCGCGCCTACCCGGCGTGCTGTCGGTGCAGATCAATTACGCCAATTACCGCGCACGGGTGCGCTGGGATGAACGCGTGATTCACCTCAGCGACATCCTTGCCGCGGTCTCGCGCATCGGTTACCTCGCACATCCCTACGATCCCGGCCGCAGCCAGCAGGTGCTGGAAACCGAGCGCCGGCGGCTGCTGCGACGCCTCGGGGTAGCTGGCGTCATGACCGGACAAATCATGGTGCTCGCAGTTGCACTCTATACCGGGGCATGGTCGTCGACCGATGCGGCGTTGCGACCGTTCTTCTATTGGGTGAGCCTCGCACTCACCCTGCCGGTGCTGCTCTACTCTGCGCAACCTTTCCTGCGCGGCGCCTGGAACGATTTGCGCCACGCCCGCGCGGGTATGGACGTGCCGGTAAGCTTCGGCATTCTCGCGGCATTTGCGACCAGCGTCTGGACTACGCTGACTGGCGTTGGCGTGGTGTACTACGACGCGGTCGCGATGTTCGTGTTCTTTCTGCTCGGCGCACGCTACTTCGAGCTCAACGCCCGCCGCCACGCAGCGCAGGCCGCTGAAACACTGGTGCACGCCACACCGGCCATGGCGACACGGCTCGCTGAGAACGGGGCCGAAGAGGTGGTGCCGGTAGCGGAGCTAAATCCCGGTGATCGCGTGCGCGTGCGCCCCGGCGAAAGCATCCCCGCCGACGGTCGCGTGCGGGAGGGGAGATCGAGTGTCGATGAATCTCTGCTCACCGGCGAGAGCCTGCCGCTTACGAAGCAGTCCGGCGATGCACTGATCGGCGGCACGGTCAACGTCGAAAGCCCGTTGCTCGTCGCGATTGAGCGCACCGGCGCGGACACCGTGCTCGCCGGCATCCTGCGCCTGCTCGACCGCGCGCAATCGGAGAAGCCGCGCCTCGCACAGGTCGCCGATCGCGTGGCCTCATGGTTCGTACTTGGCGTGCTTGCACTTGCTGCCGCCACCGCCATCGCATGGTGGTTCTACGATCCGGGTCGTTGGTTCGTGACCACCATCGCGGTGCTGGTTGTCACCTGCCCGTGCGCGCTGTCGCTCGCAACGCCGACCGCGCTCACTGCCGCCACCGGCCGGCTCACGCGCCTTGGCGTGTTGGCGACACGCGGGCACGCGCTCGAGACACTCGCGCATGCAACCGATTTTGTTTTCGACAAGACCGGCACCCTTACACGTGGAGAGCTGCGGCTCGCGCAGACGCAAACGCTTGGCGACGCGAGCGAACAGCGCTGCCTTGCACTCGCCGCGGCGCTCGAAGCGCATTCGGAACATCCCATTGCCCATGCGCTACGTGCTGGCAATCGTGGCGACGCGCCGAGTGCCACGGAAGTACAAAACGAGCCCGGCAGCGGGCTGAGTGGCCGGATTGAAGAAGATACCTACTATATTGGAACGCCCTCCTTCGTCGCTGAATGTAGCGGGCAGCGTGTGCCCCCTGCGGCACTCGAAGGGCTGCGTGCCGAGGGCGGCACGGTGGTCATACTGGCCTCACGCGACGAGCCGCTTGCGGCGTTTGTACTGATGGATGAGATCCGCAGCGGTGCGGCCGAGTTGGTGTCCGATCTCCGGCAACGCGGCAAGCGCGTCTGGCTTCTTACCGGCGATCATGCAGCCGCCGGAAAGCATGTGGCCGACGCGCTTGGCATCGAGAGCTGGGCGCACGACCTGAAGCCGAATGACAAGCTCGAGAGAGTGCGTGAACTGCAGGATTCGGGCGCCATCGTCGCGATGGTCGGCGATGGCGTGAACGACGCCCCGGTGCTGGCGCAGGCACAGGTCTCGATCGCCATGGGCAGCGCCGCGCAGATTGCAGTGACTCATGCCGACATGGTGCTGCTGTCCCAGCAGCTCCCACATCTCGCCGATGCGCTCAGCGTGAGCCAGCGCACGTTGCGCATCATCCGCCAGAATCTGGCCTGGGCGATTCTCTACAACCTTGTCGCCGTTCCCGCTGCGGCCCTTGGCTTCGTGCCGCCGTGGCTGGCGGCGCTCGGCATGTCGCTTTCCTCGCTCGCGGTGGTCACCAACGCCCTGCGCCT
>LJVB01000088.1 GCA_001304215.1 Acidithiobacillales bacterium SM1_46
CGCGCAGAAGAGAGCGGTTCCACGGTCGAGACTGCGGCCGGTTGTTCGACCGGCCACCCTGTATCCGGGGAGATAGTAACGCGTGACTTCTGGACGTCGTCCGGCCCTAACAACTCCGGCTCGGGACGAGCTGTCGGGGCTGGCGCTGTCTCGCGCGCGCCGTCTGCTGGCGGCGCGGCTTCTGGCAGTCTCGTCGGTTCCGTCATGGCAGTGGGCTCAGACGGCGCCGCGGGCGGAGGTGCGACCGGTGCAGCTGCCAACTGTTCCTCTACCGGCGGCACTTCCGGCTCCGAGCGCGGAACCTCAATCGCCGCCGGCTGACCGGCGACCTGGTACGGCGGATCGATCAGAGCAGTGTATTCGCGCAATAGCCTGCCGCCCGGCCAGTCGAGCTGCAGGATAAAGTGAAGAAAGGGCTCCTCTATCTGCTGATCGGTACTGAGCTGCAGGAAATACCTTCCATCCAGCCGCTTCGAAACAACAAACTTGATCTGCGAGAGGAACTGCAGGCGCTCAACTCCCGCCTGCTCGAAGTCGGCACGCGACGCGAGCTGAGCCTTCAGGCCCTTTAACTCCTTCTCCGTAACGGAAGCGAAATCGATTTCGGCGTTCAGTGGTTCATTCAGTGCCGAATGAACTTTGAGCTTTCCTAGCGCAAGTGCGTGGGCGGAAAATGGCAGGGCGCCAAGAAGCAAACCCAGCAGCCCAGCAACGATCCCCATCATCCCCCTATGAATCGTGCTGTGCGCGCTCACCGTTGTGCGTCTTCCCATGTATTTAGTCTTTATTTAACCGCAACTTATATCGGTATAATAGTAATACTCTTTACAAACCGCAACTAAATATAGCCGAGCGATGGGCTTTTACCAGTCGGTCTAAATCGGGTAAAGCGCCTGAAATTGGGGGGTCTTTGCGACATTCTGAGACCCACTCACCCGAAGCTTAGTCGCTCTATTTGTTCATGCTTCGAGCAAGATTCGAAGCATGCGACGCAGCGGCTCTGCCGCCCCCCAGAGCAGCTGGTCGCCCACGGTAAACGCGCCCAGATAGTCCTTGCCCATATTCAGCTTGCGCAACCGGCCAACGGGCACGGTCAAGGTGCCAGTCACTGCCGCCGGGGTAAGTTCCCGCATGCTCCGCTCGCGCTCCACCTTTGCCCAGGGATTGTGTGCCGCAAGCATTTCGGTGATTTCATCCATCGGCACGTCCTTGGTCAGCTTGATAGTGAGCGCCTGGGAGTGGCAGCGCATCGCGCCGACCCTCACGCAGATGCCGTCGATCGGAATCGGCGCCGCATCGCGCCCAAGGATCTTGTTGGTCTCGGCCTGACCCTTCCATTCTTCACGAGACTGGCCGTTGTCGAGTTGCTTGTCGATATATGGAATTATGGAACCCGCAAGCGGCACGCCGAAGAATTCCTTCGGATAGCGGTCACCACGAATATGCTCAGCCACAGTGCGGTCGATGTCGAGAATCGCGCTCGCCGGATCTTCAAGCTTGTCCTTCACAACGGCATGGATGCTACCCATTTGCTTGACCAGCTCGCGCATATTGTTGGCGCCAGCGCCTGAGGCTGCCTGGTAGGTCATGGAGGTCATCCAATCGATGAGTTTGGCCTGAAACAGTCCGCCCAACGCCATTAGCATCAGCGATACTGTGCAATTCCCGCCAATGTAGTTCTTCACGCCAGTCTGGATCCCGCGCTTGATGACGTCCAAGTTCACCGGGTCAAGAACAATGATCGACTCCTTGTCCATGCGCAGCGTCGAAGCGGCATCGATCCAGTAGCCTTTCCAGCCCGCGGCCCGAAGCTTGGGAAAAACCTCGGTTGTGTAGTCTCCACCCTGACAGGTAACGATGATGTCCATGCTCTTCAGCTCATCGATGTTTCTGGCATCCTTGAGCGGGGGCACATCCTTGCCAATCGCTGGACCCTTGCCACCAATATTCGATGTCGTGAAAAAGACCGGCTCGACATGATCGAAATCCTTCTCCTCCTGCATGCGGCCCATGAGTACTGAGCCCACCATTCCGCGCCAACCTATTAACCCCACCCGCTTCATGACCGTCACCTTTTTGGGAATCCCGAGTGTCTGCTTGAACTAGAGCGCCGCCACCACGGCATCGCCCATTTGTTGGGTGCCCACCCTCTTTGTCCCTTCCGTATAGATATCACCGGTACGTATTCCCTGGTCGAGCACCTTCGACACCGCCCCATCTACTTGGTCGGCAAGCGTCGGTTCGTTCAACGTGTAGCGCAACATCATGGCAGTCGACAGGATTGTGGCGAGCGGATTGGCAATGCCCTTGCCCGCGATATCCGGGGCACTTCCATGGATTGGTTCGTACATCCCCTTGTTCGCGCGGTCGAGCGATGCCGACGGCAGCATGCCAATCGACCCAGTAAGCATGGCGGCTTCATCCGACAGAATATCGCCAAAGATATTGCCCGTCACAATGACATCGAACTGCTTTGGCGCCCGCACGAGTTGCATTGCCGCATTGTCGACGTACATATGGTTGAGTGCCACATCCGGGTAGTCCTTGGCGACGCGCAGCACCACCTCGCGCCAAAGCCCGGAGGTTTCGAGCACGTTGGCCTTTTCAACCGAACAGACCCTACGCTGACGCTTGCGTGCGGCGTCAAACGCCACCCGCGAAACACGCTCCACTTCATGCTCGGCATATCGCATCGTATTGAAACCCTCACGTTCGCCGTTCTCCAGCGTACGCACACCCCGAGGTTCGCCAAAATAGATGTCGCCGGTGAGCTCGCGCACGATCAACAGGTCGAGCCCGGCCACGATCTCCGGCTTAAGCGTTGACGCGGATGCAAGCTGAGGAAACAGGATGGCGGGACGCAGATTGGCGAAAAGCTTGAGTTCCGACCGCAGGCCGAGCAGTGCTCGCTCCGGACGCAGTTCGCGCGGCAGGTCGTCGTATTGAAGGCCACCAACCGCCCCGAGCAATACAGCATCAGCCTGCTTCGCCAACCGTAGCGTCCCCTCCGGCAATGGTTGCTTGTGCAAGTCGTAGGCCGCGCCACCCACAGGAGCGGTTTCCAGCTCTATTTTCAGGCCAAAATCGCGCTTCAGCCGTTCAAGAACCTTGACCGCTTCAGCGGTCACCTCGGGCCCGATTCCATCACCAGGCAGCACTGCAATTTTGCTGGTCATTGTGTCCTACTCAGTCCGAAAAAAGCCATGGCGCCTCGCGACGCCGGCGCGCCTCGTAAGCCTGGATATCGGCGACGTGCTGCATGGTGAGCCCGATGTCGTCGAGACCATTCAGCAAGCAGTGCCTTCGAAAGCCATCGATCTCGAACCGGAATCCCTGACCCCCGGGAGTTGTTACGATCTGGTTATCGAGATCGACCGTCAAGCTGTAGCCGGGCGTGGCAAAGCATTCCTGAAAGAGTTGATCGACTGCCTGACGATCAAGCACAACCGGCAACAGCCCGTTCTTGAAACTGTTATTGTAAAAGATGTCGGCGTAGCTCGGCGCAATGATGACGCGTATGCCGTAGTCCATCAGCGCCCAAGGCGCATGCTCGCGCGAGCTGCCGCATCCAAAATTGTCGCGCGCCAGCAGAACCTGGGCTCCGCGATAACGCGGCTGGTTTAGCACAAAGTCGGGGTCAATTCGGCGCCTGCTGTGATCCATGCCCGGCTCACCGGGATCAAGATAGCGCCATTCATCGAACAGATTGGGGCCGAAGCCGGTTCGTTTAATCGACTTGAGATACTGCTTCGGAATGATCGCATCGGTGTCGACGTTGGCGCGGTCAAGCGGCACCACTAGTCCGGTAAGTTTCTGGAATTTTTCCATCTAGCCGATCTCCCGCACGTCCACAAAGCGGCCGGCAATCGCGGCCGCAGCAGCCATCGCCGGCGACACCAGATGCGTGCGCCCGCCCGCACCTTGCCGGCCCTCAAAATTGCGGTTCGAAGTCGAGGCGCAGCGTTCGCCAGGTCCCAGCCGGTCCGCATTCATGGCAAGGCACATCGAGCATCCGGGCTCGCGCCACTCAAAACCGGCCTCGCGGAAAATCCGGTCGAGGCCTTCTCGCTCGGCCTGTGCCTTCACGAGCCCAGATCCCGGCACTACCATCGCGAGCTTGATGTTCGCCGACACCCGTTTGCCTCGCACCACGGACGCCGCGGCGCGCAAGTCCTCGATGCGTGAATTCGTGCAGGAGCCGATGAAGATCTTGTCGAGGCGGATCTCGCGAATGGGCGTACCGGGACGCAGATCCATATACTTCAATGCCTGCCGCATAGATCCGGCTTTGACAGGATCCGATTCCTTGGCGGGATCGGGCACCACGGCATCAACCGCTACCACCATCTCGGGCGAGGTGCCCCAGGTCACCTGCGGCTGGATAGCGGAGGCCTCGAGCACCACTTCCTTGTCGAAGCGCGCGTCGGAATCGCTTTTCAATTTCTGCCACGCGGCCACGGCCCGATTCCACATCTCGCCCTTCGGTGCGTACGGTCGCCCCCGAAAGTACTCGATGGTCTTGTGATCAACCGCGATCATTCCGGCACGCGCCCCAGCCTCGATTGCCATGTTACAAACGGTCATACGACCCTCGACCGAGAGCGACTCGATGCCTGACCCGGCGAACTCGATCGCATGGCCGGTCCCGCCCGCGGTTCCGATTCGCCCGATAATCGCAAGCACCACATCCTTCGCGGTCACACCGGAACCAAGAACCCCCTCCACACGAACACGCATGTTTCTGGCTTTCTTCTGAATGAGGCACTGCGTCGCCAGTACGTGCTCCACCTCGGAGGTGCCGATCCCGAATGCCAGCGCGCCGAACGCGCCATGTGTTGACGTGTGCGAATCGCCGCACACCACCGTCATACCGGGAAGCGTTGCGCCCTGCTCGGGGCCAATCACGTGCACGATGCCCTGGCGCGGGTCCGTCATGTCGAATTCCGTGATGCCATTAGCACGGCAATTTTCGTCAAGCGTCTCAACTTGCAGCCGGGACACGGCGTCAGCGATGCCGTGTACGCGGTCGGTAGTGGGCACGTTGTGGTCTGCGGTGGCGAGATTGGCATCGATGCGCCAGACCTTGCGACCGGCGAGCTTGAGCCCCTCAAAAGCTTGAGGGCTGGTTACTTCATGAACGAGATGACGATCAATATAAAGAAGCACCGTGCCGTCCGCGTTTTCACGAACGACATGTGCGTCCCAAAGCTTGTCGTAAAGCGTCGTGCCCATTCTTTGCGCCCTCAGGTTGCAAAAATATTAGCCACCCCCTATAAATAACTCAAATTCATTATTGATATACTTTTCATTTCCTATAGTTATGAATATCCCAGAACTTCAGGCTTTTCTCGCGGTTGCGGAGACCGGGTCCTTTTCGCGCGCGGCCGAGCGCCTTTTCCTCACTCAGCCGGCGGTTAGCAAACGCATTGCAGGCCTGGAATCCGAACTTGGCACTCCCTTGTTCGACCGCATCGGTCGCCGGGTTCGTTTCACCGAGGCAGGACACGCTCTGCTCGAGCGAGCGCATGCGCTGCTTCGCGAGCTTGAGGACATTCGCCGCTCGATCACCAACCTGTCGGGCGAGGTCGCCGGGCCGCTCGCGCTCGCCACAAGCCACCACATAGGATTGCACCGCCTTCCGCCCGCGCTGAAGCGCTTCCACGGCACCTATCCTCGAATTCACCTTGATCTGCGTTTCATGGATTCGGAGAAGGCCTGCGCCGCCGTCTCGCGGGGCGACCTCGAGTTCGCGATCGTGACGCTGCCGCCCTCGTTGCAGGCGCCACTGACGACCGAAAAACTGTGGGATGACCCTCTCAATCTGGTCGTGAGCCCGGAACATCCTCTCGCGCGCCTCACGACAATTGCGCCATCGATGCTGCTCGACTACCCGGCAATTCTTCCCGGGCCTGGGACCTTCACCAGAGAACTCATCCTGAATGCATTTGGCGCTCTGCGCGATCGCATTCGCATCGGTATGGCCACCAACTACCTCGAGGTGCTGAAGATGCTTGCCTCGATTGGACTTGGCTGGACCGCGTTGCCACGTACCATGATTGACGACAGCCTGCGCGTGCTTCAGATTAGAAAGGTTGTGATCGAACGGCGCCTCGGGATTGTCACGCACGCGGCGCACACGCTTTCCAACGCGGCCCAGGCAATGATCCGGGTGGTAAGAGAAACACAATGAACTTCCTTGACCTGATGCAGACGCTGGAAGAACGTCTGGGCTACCAGCACTTGCCGCTGAACCCCTCTTCGCGCGGCATCAAGGACATCTTCGATGGCTCCGCCGTGCACCATGAACTGATGATTAGACTGGTGCGCGCGATATTCGCGGCGAACCGCTGCCAACGTTTGGCCGATCCGGTGACACATGCCGCGACCTTCAATGCCCTCGGTCCGCTGCGACTCGAAACGCTGCGCTCCGGAAGTACCGATGTCTGCACCTACCGGTTCCTCGAGGAGCTTTGCCGCGCCCTCGATCGTGCATTCGCGGAAGACGCGATGCCAGCCCGCGAAGCCAAACCTCGCGCCACCCCGCCGACCGCCTCGGTCGTCTCGATCGACTCGGCGCGACGATCGCACCGGTTCAGGTCCGTGCGCTAGGCAAACGCAGCGCAACCACAACCGCTACGGCGGCAGACACAGACGCCAGAGCGAACGTCGTGGCCGCGCCGAGCGCCTCCCAGGTCTGCCCACTGTAAAAGCTGCCGATGGCGCCCCCAATTCCGAAGCTGGCGGTGCTGTAGATCGCCTGCCCGCGGTGCTGGTGCCGCCCCGTGAAGAAGCGATAGACGGTTTGGATGCCGGCGGCATGGAAACTGCCAAACGTGGCCGCATGCAATACCTGCGCGAATACCAGCACCGGAAGCGACTGCACGAAAAAACCGATCAGCAACCAACGCAGTGCTGCCAGCGCGAAGCTCGCCACCAGCACCGTGCGAACCGCAAATTCGGCCAGGATACGCGGCATCAACAGGAATACACCGATCTCGCACAGTACCGCAAACGCCCAGAGTGATCCGATCAGAGTCTTGCTATATCCCTGCGCCTCCAGATAGATGCTGTAGAACGTGTAGTAAGGTCCGTGACTGACCTGCATCAGCAGGCAAGCAACGAGAAACAGCAGCACCTCCGGGCGCAGAATGACCCGCAGCAGCGGTTCGGGGTGGGGTGCCTGCCCCTTCATCTCGGTCTCGGGCAACGTCAGGCTGAAGAGCCAGATCCCCGCCATCAGCACAACCATGCTCGGCAGTATCCACCACGGGCCGCGGGCATCGATCAACGGCCCGAGCGCGAACACCGTTACGATGAATCCAATCGAACCCCATAGCCGCACATGGGCGTACGCGCCCGGACGCCTGGCGGTGTGATTCATCACGAACACCTCGAGCAGCGGCAGCGATGCGTTCCAGAAGAAGCTGAAAACCAGCATGGCAACAGCGAGCCACCAAAATCCGGTACCCACGAACACGCCGGCAAATGTGGCGACAGTCAGAAACGCCGCAGCACGTACCACGGCCATGCGACTCTCGCGATGGTCGGCGACCCAAGCCCAGACATTCGGCGCCACGATGCGTGACAGCATGAACAACGCCGTCAGGTTGCCGATGGCTGCGGCACCAAAACCAAGTGATTTGAGGTAAAGGCCCCAGTACGGAACCAGCGCACCGAGAACCGCGAAGTAGAAGAAGTAGAAACCACTCAGGCGCCAATACGGCATGGCGTGCGACATCAATACCGGGCCGAGCGTCGCAGTGATTCAGGCCGGCGCGCTGCCCGGAATTCTCGGCGTTGCGCTCGTTGCATCCATGTTCTGGCCGCGATGACGCAAGGCGTGATCCATCAGTACGATGGCAAGCATCGCCTCGGCAATTGGCGTGGCACGGATGCCGACACACGGATCATGCCGACCGGTGGTAACAATTTCGACCGGCTCGCCGCGAACGTTGATCGAGCGACCTGCAGCCGGGATGCTAGAAGTCGGCTTGAGCGCAATGCTCACGGTGATGTCCTGACCGGTCGAGATCCCGCCGAGGATGCCGCCGGCGTGGTTCGACAGGAATCCCTGTGGCGTCATTTCGTCGCGATGTTCCGTGCCCTTCTGCTCAACACTGCGAAACCCGGCGCCGATTTCGACACCCTTGACCGCATTGATGCTCATCATGGCGTGCGCAATGTCAGCGTCCAGTCTGTCAAAGACCGGCTCGCCAAGCCCCACCGGTACGTTCGAGGCCACGACATTGACGCGCGCGCCGATTGAGTTGCGCTCCGCACGGACATCGTCCATAAATTTCTCGAGCTCCGGTATCCGTGCCGGGTCGGCGGAAAAGAAGGCGTTCTGCCCAACTGCGTTCCAGTCCTTAAGCTCGAGCACAATCGGCCCGAGCTGTGCAAGATAGCCACGGATCAGCGTGCCATACGCTTCCTTGAGCCACTTCTTGGCGATAGCGCCAGCGGCCACGCGCATCGCCGTCTCGCGCGCGCTCGATCGCCCGCCACCCCGATAATCGCGCAGACCATATTTCTGCTGATAGGTGTAATCAGCATGGCCCGGGCGAAACCGATCCATAATCTTGGAGTAGTCGTGCGAGCGCTGGTCGGTGTTCTCGATCAACAGCGCAATCGGCGCGCCGGTAGTCTTGCCTTCGAAAACGCCGGAAAGAATCTTTACCGCATCGGCTTCCTTGCGCTGGGTGGTGTGGCGCGACTGCCCGGGCTTGCGCCGATCAAGATCAGGCTGCAGGTCGGCCTCGGAAAGCTCGAGAGCTGGGGGACAACCATCGACGATAGCAACCAGGGCTGGCCCGTGCGACTCACCTCCAGTGGTAACCGTGAAGAGCCTGCCAATGCTGTTGCCGGACATGCAGTGATGTTACCGGCAAAGCCCTGTCGCCTCAATTTTCCTCGGACCCGAAGCCCTTGCGGTAGGCAGAGTTCAGGGCATCAAACATGGGCCGAAACGGAAGATAACGCGCGTTGCGCACCTCCCCCATAAACGGCAACTCCTTGCCCTTGCCGAACTCGTGATCTCCCGAGGCAAGCTGCGCGGCAAGTTTCACCAGGCTATGGCGTATTGCCTGCAGGGAGGCAAGCTGACTGGTGAGTTCAGGATCCACGTCGCCTTCATCCTCGGCGCAACGCATGAGGTCGTCGACCTCATAAATGGTCTGCTCGAGCAGACGCATGTACTCTTCGGGTGTATTGACGTCGTACATACTTTCACGCTCTCGCCATTATCGCAGCACGTCCAGAGGTACTCTCACCATCTCGCTCGACTTGGCAAATATCCACGTCATTGCCACACCCGCCATGAACGAATGCTCCTTGCGCACTAGCGGGCTGTCTACAAAAACCGCTCCGGAGAGATTCTCGTAGCGCGCAAAGCTGCCCACCCAGAAAGATTCAAAGCGCTTGCCGAGCGTCACGGTAAACTGCGTCCCGCTGTAGCCCGCTTTGGCGTCGTAGCTGGGCCGCGTCGGCGTCGCGTATTCGGGAGCAACCTGATAGTAGTAGTCATGGAACTTCTCATCACCGTAGATGATCCCGGCTGATGTTCCAAACTCCAGCCCCTTCTGGCCGAATAGATTGAATATATCGTAGTTGAGATAGGGCACGAACACCCAGCCGCGGTAATCGAAACCGGGCACACTGATGACTGCGCGCACCGGAAGCCTCAAAGAGAACGCGTGATTTCGGTCGTCGCTCGCGGCGAGCAGAACCTTCACCATCGGCCCCGCTTCGACCGTGGGATCGATATCCGGCATACCGGTGCGCGCCGCATTCTCGCTACTTTTTGCAGGCGGTCCGGCATTCAGACTGATATCGAACTTCACGCGATCGGTACGAAGGAATTCCGCCCGCACGCCATACCGATCGGCCTTCACGATATCGCCGTGATAGGAAAAGGCCGGGAATGGCAGCAGATAATTGCGTTGCTCGTCCGAGCCCCGGTAGTCGGGGATGTTGAGCGCCGTCGCACCAATCGCAAGCTCCCATTTGGGGCGCTCTTCGAAATATTCGGGCGCGCTAGACACCGGCTCCACCGCCGGAGCCTCAGCGGGTGTTTCCGCGCGACCCGTGGCGTTTACGCCAATTATGAGCAGCAACGGGAAGAGGATTCGACGGAGCACGGGCAATTGTCGGGTGCGAGGCACACCCATTATATGTCACCGGCCCTGTCTCAAGAGTCGTTATGCTGAACAGTCACGCCGCGGAGTACCAATTCCTGGCTAGGAGTCGGACCGGCCGAGCGTGGTCATCGCACGGCGTATACAGGTGCGCCGCCGGCGAAAATGCGCAAACCACCGATGGGCCGTGCCGCGAATCACGTTACCCGGATATACTGCATGTATCGTTTGGCGCGTGAGCAATCATGGCGACAAAGAAGCGAAAAAAGAGAAAGGTCCGTCAACGCCGTCGACCAAAGCCGCGCCGACGCGTTTCGCATCGGCGGCCCAGTCCGTCACGACGCCGCCCAAAACCGCGCCGGGGCAAGATTCGCCGCCGCACGAAAGCCCGTCGCAAAGCAGCGCGGCGCACCAAATCCCGTCGGCGCACCAAGGTTCGCCGCTCCTCACGGCCTCAGGCTAGGAAGGCACGCCGACGCACGAAAGCGCGTCGCAAAACGACGCGGCGCACCAAATCCCGTCGGCGCACCAAGGTTCGCCGCTCCTCACGGCCTCAGGCCAGGAAGGCACGCCG
>LJVB01000089.1 GCA_001304215.1 Acidithiobacillales bacterium SM1_46
ATGAGCAACTTCACCTGCCGCGCCAGCAGGAACTCGGTGATCTGCGTGGCATAGTGGGCAATGGTCTCGACCGATTTCACGCCGTAGGGCACGCGCGCGGTGTCGCCGAAATAGAGAATGCTCTCCTGTGGCATGCGCTGCATGAGGGCGCGCATGACGGTGAGACCGCCAATGCCGGAGTCGAAGACCCCGATCGGGAAGCGCGCCGCCGGGGTCATCGGCTCGAGGCCAGAAAAATGGTTGCCAGAAGCAGCATGTGATGTGTGGGAAAGCCCGCGCATTGTAGCGTCGGACGCTAGAAGCCGGATAGAGCGCATGCCATCGTGGCGGCGATGCTAGTGCCGGTGGGGCCGGTTGCTACAATAGGCGGCCCTGCATGCCGTGGAGTCGCCTCGTCGTACCGACGCATGAATCCCGCCCTCGCCACTCGCATCCGCGAGATCCCGTATAACTACACCTCGTTCTCTGACCGTGAGATCGTCATTCGCCTGCTCGGGCAGGAGATGTGGGAGGTACTGAACGAGCTGCGCGGCAAGCGCGTGACCGGACGCTCGGCGCGCATGCTGTTCGAGGTGTTGGGCGACATCTGGGTGGTCGAGCGCAATCCATTCCTGCAGGATGACCTGCTCGAGAATCGCGGCCGGCGCGCGCTGCTCATCGAGGCGCTGCATCACCGGCTGAACCAGATCGTCGAGCGGGCACGCGGCAATCCGCTCGCGCTGCAGCTCGCCGAGGCCGCACGCCGGGCGGTGGAACGCTTCGAGGCCTGGTTCCCGCAACATGACGAACTGCGCCGGCAATTGCGGCGCCGGCTCGGGCGGGCGACCCGGCGCGACAACATCGACTTCAGCGGCATCGCGCGCGTCTCACATGCAACTGACGCCTCCGACTGGCGAGTCGAATTTCCGCTGGTGGTAGTGAGCCCGGACAGCGAGGAGGAAGTGGCCGATATCGTGGCCGGCTGCGCGGAACTCGGGCTGCCGATCATTCCACGCGGTGGCGGCACCGGCTACACCGGCTCGGCGGTGCCGCTTGATGCGCGCACCGTGGTGATCAACACCGAGAAACTCGAGGGACTCGGGCCTATCGAAACGCGTGAGCTGCCGGGCGTGGCACGGCCGGTGGCGACGGTGCGCGCCGAAGCGGGCGTGGTGACGCGGCGCGTGGCCGAGCGCGCCGAAGGGGCGGGATATGTATTTGCGGTAGACCCCACTTCGCAGGATGCCTCGTGTATCGGCGGCAATGTGTCGATGAACGCCGGTGGAAAGAAGGCCGTGCTATGGGGCACGGCGCTCGATAACCTCGTCTCCTGGCGGATGGTGACGCCGCAGGCCGAATGGCTGGAAGTCGAACGGCTCGATCACAACCTGGGCAAGATCCACGATGTCCCCCAGGCACGCTTTCGGGTAACGCGCTATCGGCGCGATGGACACACGCCGACGGGCGAGCCGGAGACCATCACCCTGACTGCAGCGGAACTGCGCAAACCCGGCCTGGGCAAGGATGTCACCAATAAATACCTCGGGGGACTGCCCGGTATCCAGAAGGAAGGCTGCGACGGCATCATCACTTCGGCCGTGTTCGTCCTGCACCGCATGCCCGCGCACCTGCGCACGGTGTGCCTGGAGTTTTTCGGCGCGGACTTGCACAAGGCCGTGCCAGCCATCGTCGAAATCAAGCACCACGTTGACGGGCTGGCGGACGTGCAGCTCGCCGGCATGGAACACCTCGACGAGCGATATGTGCGCGCGGTGCGCTACTCGACCAAGGCGGCGCGCCCGGAATTGCCCAAGATGGTGCTGCTGATCGATATCGCCTCGGACGATGAGGCGGCCGTCGGCGCCGCGGCTTCGGCTATCGTGCGGCTTGCGAATGCGCGCGAGGCCGAGGGCTTCATCGCTGCAAGCCCCGAAGCGCGCAAGCGCTTCTGGTCCGATCGCGCCCGCACCGCGGCGATCGCGGCACACACCAACGCCTTCAAGGTAAACGAGGACGTGGTGATCCCGCTCGAGCGGCTGTCCGAGTACAACGACGGCATCGAGCGCATCAACATCGAGATGTCGACGCGCAACAAGCTGCGCATGGTCGACGCGGTGCGCGCCTACCTCGCCACCGACATGCCCGAACGCCGGCAGGTGGTAGCCGGGCAAGCGCCGGATTTCGAACCAAATGCGGAGTCCGACGCGATCTTCGAGGCCAAGCGCACGGCCGCACGTGCACAGCTCGAATCGACCCGGGCCCGATGGATGGCAATCCTCGAGTCGCTTGACGCACCGGCCGGGATGCATCCGGAGCTGCTGGGCGAGGCTTCACACGCCGCGCTCACCGCCGACGAAACGCTGTTTCGTCTGCTGCAGCGCCGGGCACTGCGTATCTCGTACCGCCAGAACATTGAACGACCACTCAAGGAAATCTTCTGGGGCGAAGAATTCGCCGGGGTGCGCACGCGCCTCGACGCGATCCATGCCGGGATCCGTTCTGGCCGGATATTCGTCGCCACACACATGCACGCCGGCGATGGCAACGTACACACCAATATTCCGGTCAACTCCAACGACTACCAGATGCTGCACGAAGCCGATGGCATCGTCGACCGCGTGATGGCGCTGGCGCAGGCTCTTGGCGGCGTGATCTCCGGGGAGCACGGCATCGGTCTCACCAAGATGAAGTACCTGGATACCGCGGCAGTGCGTGCCTTCACGGACTACAAGCAGCGCGTCGACCCGCGCGGGCTATTTAATCCCGGCAAGCTCCTGCCGAACTCCGGTCTGGATGTCGCCTACACCCCGTCGCTGCGTCTGGTGGAGCGCGAGGCGCTGATCCTTGAGGCAAGCGAGCTGGGTGAACTCAATCAGATGGTTAAGAACTGCCTGCGCTGCGGCAAGTGCAAGCCCAAATGCAACACCCATGTGCCGCGCGCGAATCTGTTGTATTCACCGCGCAACAAGATTCTCGCCACCGGCCTGATCATCGAGGCATTCCTCTACGAGGAACAAACGCGGCGCGGCATCTCGGTCCGGCATTTTGACGAGATGGGCGATGTCGCCGATCACTGTACGGTCTGCCACAAATGCCTGCAGCCGTGCCCGGTAGACATCGATTTTGGCGACGTGTCGGTGCGCATGCGCGGCATCCTCAAGGCGCGCGGCAAGAAGCGCATTTCACTTGGTACTCGCGCTTCGATGGCTTTCCTGAACATGACTGACCCCGCCACGATCAAGCTCATGCGCGCGGCGCTGGTCGGGTGGGGTTATCCAATGCAGCGCCTTGGCTATCGTCTCGCGAAGACAATGTGGCTGCTGCGCGCACGCCCCCCACGCGCGACGACTGGACCAACACCGGTAGTGGCTCAGGTCATCCACCTGGTACGCAAACCGCTGCCGGCGCGGCTGCCCTCACGCACCACGCGTGCGCTGCTCGGCATCGAGGACGACAAGCTCATTCCAATCTTGCGCGACCCGGCGAAAGTCACGGAGGATACGGAGGCAGTATTCTATTTCCCCGGTTGCGGCAGTGAGCGGCTGTTCAGCCAGGTGGGGCTAGCGACGCTCGCCATGCTCTACGATCTGGGCGTGCAGACGGTGCTGCCACCGGGGTATCTGTGCTGCGGCTACCCCCAGCTCTCGGCCGGCGACACCGCGCGCGGCACCTCGATTTCGGTGAATAACCAAGTGCTATTTCACCGCGTGGCCAATACGCTCAACTACCTCGACATCAAGACGGTACTCGTGTCCTGCGGTACCTGCATCGATCAGTTATTGAAGTACCAATTTGAGAAGATTTTCCCCGGTTGCCGGCTGCTCGACATCCATGAGTACCTCATGGAAAAAGGTGTTCGGCTCGAAGGTACGAACGGAGTCAAGTACCTCTATCACGATCCCTGCCATACGCCGATGAAACACTACAAGCCGACCAAAGTGGCCGCGGAGCTGCTGGGGCAGGAGGTAGCGTTGTCGGACCGCTGTTGCGGGGAGGCCGGCACATTCGCCGTGTCGCGTCCGGACGTGGCAACCCAGGTCCGTTTCCGGAAAGCCGAGGAGTTGCACGCCGGGATCGCGCAACTCACCGGCAGCAAACGTGCTGTCGATGGAAATGTGAAGCTACTCACTTCCTGTCCGGCCTGCCAACAGGGACTCGCACGCTACGAGCCGGAGACCGGCCTCCAGACCGACTACATCGTTGTGGAGCTTGCCAATCGCCTTCTGGGCGAACGCTGGCGGGAACGCTTCGTAAGCAGCGTTAGTCTGGGAGGCATGGAGAAGGTACTGCTCTGACCCGGCGGCGCCCGACAAGCGCTTGATTTCCGGGCGCGAACGACAACGAGCGGCAGCCAGCCGCGGGCGCGAATCAGGCCGCCGAAAGACGAATCTGAATGGGTAGGTACTGCGCCGGATCGATGCCAACGGCGGCCGGTTCGAGCACGTGCTCGATTTCGCAGGTGCGACCCTCCGGCGTACGACGCTCCACCATGTTTACCAGCGGACGGTCGGTGTAGGGCGTCATGTCCGGCTTGCGCACCAGCACGACGCGCGGTTTGAGACGCTGCTTGCGGTTCATGGTAGCGACTACCGCCACCTCGCCGGTGTTGAGCTGCACGATGCTGCCGATTGGGTAAATGCCGAGGCACTGGATGAACTTCTCGACCATTTCCGGATGGAACAGTCGTCCACGCCACTCATACATCTGCTTCAGCACCGCATGCGCTGCAACCGGCATGCGGTAGGGGCGCTCACTCGTCATGGCGTCGTACTGGTCGACGATAGCGCCGATCGCACCGAGGACGCCGATGTCGTCACCACGCAGCCCTTTCAGGTACCCACTGCCGTCGTAACGCTCGTGGTGGTTGCTCACCACCTCGAGCGCAGCGCTCGGAACGTTCGGCGCTGCGGAAACAATTTCGATGCTGAAGTTGACATGCTGCTTCATCAGGCGGTTTTCTTCCGCCGTGAGTGCATCCGGCTTGTTGAGCAACTCGGACGGCAGCTTGCTCTTGCCCACGTCCTGCAGCAGTGCACCCAGACCGAGCACCAGCAGCTGCTCGCGCGGCATGCCAAGCTGACGCCCAAAGACGAGCGCCAGCACAGCCGCACGCAGACTGTGCATGGCCGTGTAGTCGTCCTTGTTTTTCAACTGCGCGAAGCAGGTCAGCGCGTCAGGATTGCGCAGGATGCTTTCCACCATGCCACCAACCAGTCGCTTCACACCTGGCACGTTCAGACTGCGACCGAACCGGGCATCGGCCATCGCCTCGTTGAGCAGTACGCGCGCCTCGTCGTAGATTTCTGCCGCGCCCTGAACTTCTTCCTCGAGAGTGGTAATGTCCTCGTAGAGCGAGCGCGCGGTCGGATGGTTGTTCAGCTTGAACATCTCCTGTTCAATGCGCAACGCCTGCTGCCTCGGCGACATGATTTCGGAAGAAAAGTAGCCGGGCACAGCGGACTTGCGAGGCAACGCACCAGAACGCTCGGGGTCGCGCAGCAGCACCTGCACGGTGCGGCAGTAGCGTCGCAGCGCATCAATTTCTTCCTGTGTGCGAATCTCAAAGCCCTGAAACAGGAACGGCGTCTCGCGCCACGGGCGATCGAGATCGGCGACATACATCCCGATCTGCAGTTCTGCGACGTCTACTTGAACCTTTTGCATGGCACCTAGCAGATATCTCCCACCCGCGAATCAGCCACCCTACTCGGTTCCATGACCGTGCGGGATGCCCTTAACTAACTGATTTAGTGCAAGATGTATTCCTATTGGCGCAGCCAACTTAATGGCGTTCACTACAGACTAACGGTATATATAGGCCGACCGACGGTCTCTTTCAACCCACATCCGAGAGTCGACCACCTTTCTGGATGCCGAAATCCGTCACGGCCTGCCCCTCGCCGGGGGCATGAACCCCCTGTCCAATCTCCCGCCCATAACGCGGACCCAACCGCCGGACCAGACTCTAATTGTCTACATTCGGTGATGCAGGAAGCGTGCCCAGCCTCCAACCGGCCACGGGCTGGCCGACGCGCCGTCATGGGCAACCCGATATCAACCCTTGGAATTCCGCCGTCGTGCCATGCTTGCTAGGATCGAAACTTGCCCGGGGCCACCCATGAAGCAGTTCCCGCACAGCACTGCATCGCAGCCGTGAAGATCGCCATCTTCTCTGACGTACACAGCAATCTCGAAGCTTTGCAGCGCTGCTGCGACCATGCGGCGGAACAGGGCGCGGAGCGCTACGTCTGTCTCGGCGATATCATCGGCTACGGCGCCGACCCCGGCCCAACGCTCGAGCGCCTGATGGCCTTGCCGGGACTGATCGCGATCCGCGGCAACCACGACGAAACACTGTTTCGCGATCCAGGCGACGGTGCGCCGCCTGCCGTGCGCCACGTGCTGTCCTGGACGCGCGAACAACTCAGTGCCGCGCAGCTCGATTTCCTTTCCGCCCTGCCCTACTCCGTGCAGCGCGACGACGTGACTTATGTACATGCCAGCGCCGACAATCCACAGAATTGGGAATATGTTCGCATTGCCGAGCAGGCTGAGCGCTGTATCCATGCTGCACGCACCTCACTCACCTTCATCGGCCACACGCACGAGCCCTACGTCTTCTATGAGACCGCGGGCGGCCAGATACGCGAACTCAGGCCTGCCAGCGGTCGACCCATTCCGCTCTCACCACGCAGTCGCTACCTCGTCAATGTCGGCTCGCTCGGCCAGCCGCGCGATGGCAACGCTTCGACCTGCTACGTCCTGCACAACGAGGATCACGCAGAGCTGACCTTCTTCCGTCTGAGTTACGACTTTCAACGCACCGCAGGCAAGATCCGCGCCGCAGGACTGGCACCCCACTACGCCGACCGACTTGCTGTTGGCCGCTGACCGATGAGCGCCACGCACCGCCAAACGCTGCATGAGGTGCGGACCGGCGAGACCATCGACGGCTTTGTTGTCGGCAAACTGCTGCATGAAGGCGGCATGGCACGTCTCTACAAGGCTACCCGGCGGGGAATCCATACGCCGATGCTGATGAAAGTTCCAAAGACCGGCGCTGGCGCTCCCGCCGCCGCACTACCGGCGCTCGAGAACGAACTTCGCGTATTGCAGCGATTGCATGGCCCCCACGTGCCAAAGCTCTTCGGCCACGGTGATCTGCGCGCGACACCCTATATCGTCATGGAGTACATCGAGGGCGATCGCCTTGCGCAGGCAGTGGCGCGCGCGCCACTGCCCATCGCCGAACTGGCCAACCTTGGCGCCGCACTTTGCAAAGCGGTGCACGTGATGCATCACCAGAACGTAATCCATCTCGACCTCAATCCACGCAATGTGCGAACACGCGCTGACGGTACGATGGTGCTGATCGACTTCGGGATTGCGCACCATGCTTCGCTACCCGATTTGATCGACGCCGCTTTTGGCGAAGCAGCTGGTACCGCAGCGTATGTGGCACCCGAGCAAGTGCGCGAGTTGCGCAGTGAATCCCGCAGCGACATCTATGCAATCGGCGTGATTCTTTACCTGCTCGCCACCGGTCGATTCCCGTTTGGACGCGCCAACCTGCTGTCCGTCAAACGCCGGCTATTTGAACCGCCCTTGCCGCCGCGGCTGCACCGCCCGGATCTGCCGCCTTGGCTGCAGGAAGTAATCTTGCGCTGTCTCGAGATTCGGCCTGAGCATCGCTTCACCACTGCCAAGCAAATCGTACATGCCCTCACGCATCCGGATTCGGTTCATCTCACTGCGCGAGCCCACCGCGTTCGACCCGTCGATTGGTTGACACGGCTACGGTTGTGGTGGCGCTCACTCTACGAAGTATTCGATGAGGCCGAGCCGGTACGCCCGTTCGAGCGCCTCTCACACGCGCCGCACGTGCTGCTCGCGCTCGACTTGCCGCATACATCCGAGCCTCTCAAGCAGGCGCTGCGCGTCACGGTGCGCAAGTTCGCCCGCAACGAGCCGCACTCCTATTTCACCTGCCTAAGTGTGATGCGCCCCGCTGACCGGTTATCGCTGCGCCCGGATGAACCCAGCGCATCGGCGGCGGAGCGCATCGCCGAAATGCGCACTTGGGCCCAGCCCCTGCACCTGCCACCTGGCCGAATCTCGTTTCATGTCGCCGAAGGGAGCGCCGCTGATGTAATCTCCGATTACGCACATCATCATGTCCTGGACTACATCATCGTCGGCGCCCAAGGCCGCTCACCCATGGGCCGCATACTGGGCAGCGTGTCGGCGCGCGTGGTGGCGGAGGCGCCTTGCTCCGTGACAGTGGTGCGCCCGCGCGAATTGCCGAAGGCACGAGAGGAACACCCACCGGTAACCAAGGGGGATTGATCGACGATCGCTGGAACGAGGCGGCGTCAGGCTTCGGCTGGCGCGCCAGTGCCAACATCCTGGTACTCGGCGAGTTCCCGCACCAGCACCGTGGCATAACATCCCGCCGGCAACCCGAAGCGCAGTGAAAGGGTTGCATCGTCGAGCCACGTGACCTCCAGCTCGCGCGGGACGAGACGCAGCGCCCGGCGCTCCTGCGCCAGACCCGCGGCCGCGAGGCCAGTGGCGAGCGTCGCATACCGGGCGGCAACCTGGTCTTCGAGCGCACGCACGGCGCCGCGCGAGGCTGGTTCTCCCTTGCCCCAGAGCGGTCCACTCGGATGAATGTCGTGACGCGCAAGACGCCCGATCAGTTCGGCATCGATCTGCCCGGCCACAAAGAAACTGCGACTCCCATCGAGCACCACGGTCTCGCCGTCCAGCAAGCGGTTCCAGCTTGCGTCCTGCACCCGGCGAGCGAGCACCTCGTTGAAAATAAGCGAGCGCGCCGAAGACAAATAGAGCCCGCGCTTATGGCGACTGGCTACCGGCACGTTACCGCTGAACATGGCCGCGGCCCGCTCGATGTTCTCGCCGCCCCGGCCAAAGCGCTGCTCACCAAAATAGTTCGGGACACCCTCTTGCCTGACCGCCTCGACGCGCTGCGCAAGCGCATCCGGGTCCCCCTCGACTTCGCGCAACACCAGCACGAAGCGGTTGCCGGAAAGCGCGCCGGTTTTCAGCTTGCGTGCGTGTCGGGTCACTTCCAACACCTCGATGCCAGGGGGCAACGTCCGCCAGTCCGGCGCCGGCCGTTGCCCGAGCAGCAAGCTGAACCACTGGATGGTCTCGGCATGGCGGTCCTTCATGCCGGCGTAGCCGACATCGCGCCGTGCCACACCGGCGGCGCGCCCCAAGGCGACCGCCACCTGTTCGCTGTTCAGGCCACGCTTGCGGATACGGAGCCACAAGTGCTCGCCAGCCCCGGTAAGCGTGAACGGCAGCTCTTCCTCCACAAGAAAATCCTCCGGGCGCACACGCAGCCGCGCTGCCAGCAGCGGCGGGAGCGCGGTGCGCGGCCATTGCCAGGGAAGGACTCCCGTCATTGCATCGCCGTTGGATCGTTCGAGTCTGGGCGGAGCCGGGGCGCAACGGCCCGCGCTTCAGGCCGCCAGTCCGGCAAACTTCCAGGTGAGTATCTCGCCGGCGCGCATTGGCACCAGCCGCTCGTCCCCAAACGCGAGCTCGCCGGGAACCCGCCAGGTTTCCTTCATCAACGTGACGGTGCCAAGGTTGCGCGGCAGGCGATAGAAATCCGGTCCGAAATGGGAGGCAAACGCTTCAAGCGCCGCTCTGTTCGAAGGCCTCGGCATAGAGTTCCAGCGCCGCATGCGCGGTATAGATACCCGCGCAGCCACATGCCGCCTCCTTCAGGCGCTTCGCGTGCGGCGCGCTATCGGTGCCGAGAAAGAACTTCGGATTACCGCTGGTGGCGGCCCGGACCAACGCCGCGCGGTGTGTCTCGCGTTTCAAGACCGGCAAGCAGTAAGCATGTGGCCGGATACCGCCCGCAAACATGGCGTTGCGGTTGAGCAGCAAATGATGCGCGGTGATGGTCGCCGCCACGTTCGGTCCGCTCTGCTCGACAAATGCCACCCCCTCCCGGGTGGTGACGTGCTCCAGCACCATGCGCAGCTTTGGGAACTCGCGCGCGAGCGCTATCAGATGCCATTCAAGAAAAACCGCTTCGCGATCATACACATCGATGTCGGGATCGGTGACCTCACCGTGAAGCAGCAGTGGCAATTCGTGCTTTTCCATCTCGGCGAGCACCGGGTAGACGCGCCGCAGGTCCGTCACACCATTTTCCGAATTGGTCGTGGCTCCTGCCGGGTAGTATTTCACCGCTTGCACAAAGCCGCTCGCCTTGGCGCGCGCAATTTCCGCTGGCGGCGTGAGGTCGGTGAGATAAAGAGTCATTAGCGGCTCAAAGCGCGCGCCGCCAGGCAACGCCGCAAGAATCCGCTCGCGATAAGCGCGCGCCTGCTCCACCGTAGTGACCGGCGGCTTGAGGTTGGGCATCACGATAGCGCGGGCAAACTGGCGAGCAGTATCCCCAAGTAGCGCGCGCAGCGATTCGCCGTCGCGCAGGTGCAGGTGCCAGTCGTCTGGCTGTATAAGCGTGAGCCGGGAGTTCATATCGGGGTCGCGCTGCGATTCTATGCGAGCACCGCGGCCCGAGGCTACCGCTCGGCCGCGGGCGATGCCGCGAGTTCGCGTTTGACGCGCAGCGCCAATTCGAGGGCGTCTTCCAGGCGTGAGCTGAGCACGGTGTAGTGGCCCATCTTGCGGCCGGGACGGGCGGCACGCTTGCCATAGAGGTGCAGTTTTGCGTTGGGGTGCACAAGCAGCTGCTGCCAGGCCGGATGGGTGGCGCCCCACAGGTCGCCGAGCAGATTGACCATCACCACCGGCGAAAGCAGGCGGGTGTCGGTAACGCGCACAGCGTGCGGACCTGCTGCTCGAACTGGCTGGTGACGCAGGCATCGAGCGTGAAGTGGCCGCTGTTGTGCGGGCGCGGCGCAATCTCATTGACGACCAGCCGATCGTCCGCCAGGACGAAATACTCGACCGCCATGACGCCGGCATATTCGAGCTTTTCAGCAATGCGCTGCGCCATGGCCACCGCCTCGATCTTGACGGCCTCTGGCACGCGTGCCGGCACGATGCTGACATCGAGGATACCGTTGCGGTGCTGATTCTCCGCCGCGGGATAGGGCGCTACCTTGCCGTCGACACCGCGCGCAATCACGACCGACACTTCCGTCTTCAGGTCGAGCAGCGCCTCCATCACGCAGGCTTCGCGATTCATTGATTCCCACGCGGCGAGCAATTCACTGCGTGCATCGACGCGGACCTGGCCCTTGCCGTCGTAGCCAAAGCGACTCACCTTGAGAATGGCCGGGAAGCCGATGCTCGCGGCCACCTCGAGATCAGCCTCGGCACGCACGACGGCAAACGGCGCAGTCGGGAAACCGTGCTCGCGCAGGAACGCCTTCTCGTGAATACGGTCCTGGGTAATGGCGACCGCGCGGGGACCCGGCCGCACGATGCACCTGCTCGCGAGCGCCTCGAGCGTCGCGGCCGGGACGTTCTCGAACTCGGTGCTGACCGCGGCACAGGTCTTGGCGAGATAGTCGAGCGCGGCCGGATCCTGGTAGTCCGCGCAGACATGATCGGTGGCGCGCTTGCCGGCGGGACTGTCCGGATCCGGATCGAGCACGACTACATCGTAGCCCATG
>LJVB01000090.1 GCA_001304215.1 Acidithiobacillales bacterium SM1_46
CTTCTGCCGACATATACGGTCGAATCAGTCGCGCGCCGTGATGCCAAGCCCGGCACGTGCCGCGAGCTCGGCGAAACCGGGGAACGAGGTTGCGACATTCTTGCAGTCGTTCACGGTCACTGGGCCAGTTGCCCGCAACGCCGCCATGGCGAAGGACATGGCGATGCGGTGATCACCGCGACTATCCACCGCGCCGCCCCCAAACTTTCCGCCGCGAATGACGATACCATCCGGCGTCTCCTGTGCTGTCACGCCGAGACAATTCAGCCCCTCGGCCATGACCGCAATACGGTCCGACTCCTTCACACGCAACTCGTGCGCCCCGGTCAGCACCGTTTCACCGTCAGCGCACGCCGCGGCAATAAACAAGGCCGGGAACTCGTCGATGGCGAGCGGTACCTGATCTTCGGGAATCCGCACGCCGCGCAAAACCGCATGACGCACACGAATGTCCGCCACCGGCTCACCACCCGCCTCGCGCGCATTAAGCAGCTCGAGATCGCCACCCATGAGTTTGAGGATGTTCAGCACGCCGATGCGCGTTGGATTGATTCCGACGTGCTGAAGCAACAGGTCCGAACCGGGCGCGATGCTTGCGCCGACCAAAAAGAACGTTGCCGAGGAAATATCCGACGGCACGTCGATATCGCACGCGCGCAGCTTGCCACCACCGCGCAGACGCACCTGTCCGGCGCCCGTCTCGACGTCATAGCCGAACCCGCGCAGCATGCGTTCGGTGTGATCACGCGTCGGCGCCGGTTCAGTCACCGAGGTAATGCCCTCGGCATAGAGGCCGGCCAGCAACAGTGATGATTTCACCTGCGCGCTCGCCATCGGCATCGCGTAGTCGATGCCGCGCAACCGCTGGCCGCCGCGGATGCGTAATGGCGGCCGGCCACCTTCAGCGGTTTCGATCACTGCGCCCATCCGCGCCAGCGGCTCGGCAACACGCTTCATCGGCCGTTTGCTGAGCGATTCGTCGCCAATCAGCACCGAGTCAAACGACTGCCCGGCAAGGATGCCCGCCATGAGCCGCATGGCGGTGCCGGAATTGCCCATGTCGAGGGGTTCGCTCGGCGAGCGCAGTCCGCGCATGCCGGCGCCATGCACCACGAGCATTCCGCCGTCGGGCCCCTCCGCCCTCACGCCCATGGCACGAAATGCTCCGAGCGTGCTCAGCACGTCCTCGCCTTCAAGCAGACCGCTGACGCGCGTCACGCCCTCGGCCAGCGAACCGAGCATGACCGCGCGGTGCGAGATGGACTTGTCGCCAGGCACGCGCACATTTCCCCTCAGGCAACCACCGGGCTGCACAAGGTAACGGGTAGGAGTGCCGGTCACGTCCGCGCGCGCCTCAGGCCTCGGGCAGATTGAGGCCGAGTTTACGATTGAAGTTGTCACGCGCGTGCTTCGCACGCATGAAGGTTTCAAGCAACCACTGGCCGTCGCCCTGCTCGATCGCCTGCACCACATCGGCCAGGCTGTCGCGATACTGGTTCAGGATCTCAAGAATCCCGTCACGGTTCGCCAAACAGATATCGCGCCACATCACCGGGTCGCTGCCCGCGATACGCGTGAAATCCCGGAATCCCCCTGCCACGCAGTCGAACACCTCGCGGTGATCGTCGCGGCGCACCAGGAGATCGACCAGCGCGAACGCCAGCACATGCGGCAAGTGGCTGCTCGCGGCCAGGATTTCATCATGCTTGACGGCAGACATGGTCGTCACCTGCGCGCCAGTCGCTGTCCACAGCCCACGCACGCTCTCAATCGCCACAGGGTCCGTCTCGGCTTCCGGTGTCAGCACGACGCGGCGATTGACGAACAGCTCCGGCAGCGACGCACCCACCCCCGACTGCTCGGTACCGGCAATAGGATGGCCCGGCACGAAGTGGACAAACTTGGCGCCCAGACTCTGGCGCGCGGCCGCAATGACAGTGCCCTTCACGCTGCCGACATCTGTGATGACTGCCGTCGCCGGGCATACCGGTCCCAACTCCTGCAACATTTCCGGCATGGTTCCCACCGGTACGGCAAGCACAATCATGTCCGCGCCCTGCACCGCATCGGCAAGCGACACGGCGGCACGGTCGATCACCCCGAGCTCCATCGCCTCCTGCAGATTTCCGAGGCTGCGCCCAAACCCGACAACTTCTCGCACATGGCGCGCCGACCGCAGAGCGCGCGCCAGCGAACCACCGATCAATCCAACACCGATTACAAGAAGCCGATCGATCATTTCAGTCCCGCCAAGCCCAGCTCCACCACCGCCTTCAGCGCCTCAAGGAACCGGGCATTCTCATCCCGCGTGCCAATGGTCACGCGCAGGTGGTTCGGCATACCGTAACTCGCCACCGGGCGCACGATCACACCGCGCCCGAGGAGCGACTCGTAGGCCACAGCGGCCGCGCGCCCCATATCAATGCAGACAAAATTGCCAACCGAGGGAATATGCTCCAACCCCAATCGTTCCGCACCAGACACGACCTGCCGCATCCCCTCCGAATTGGTGTGCACGCTCCGCTCGATATGCGCGCCGTCGCCAAGTGCCGCGTACGCGCCTGCCAGCGCGACGCTGTTCACGTTGAATGGCTGGCGCACGCGATTCAACATGTCAGCCACGGCTTCGCTCGATAGCCCATACCCCACACGCAGACCGGCGAGCCCATAAGCCTTCGAGAACGTGCGGGTCACGATCAGATTTGGAAAACGATCGAGCCACCGGCTCGTGTCCGGGTAGTCCGCTTCCGTCACGTATTCAAAATAGGCCTCATCGACCACGACCAGCACATGGGACGGCAGGCCGGCAATGAATGCCTCGAGCACCGAGCGATCCAGCCAGGTGCCGGTGGGATTATTCGGATTGGCGATGAATACCAGACGCGTGCGTGCGTTGATGCTCCGAAGCATGGCATCGAGGTCATGTCCCCAGTTCACAGCGGGCGTTACCACTGCACGCGCGCCGACAGCGCGCGTCACGATCGGATACACAGCAAAGGCATGCTCCGAGAACACGACTTCGTTCTCTGGCGTGACGAATGCGCGCGCCACACATTCCAGTACGTCGTTGGAGCCGTTGCCGAGAGTGATTTGCCCCGGACGCACACCATGGCGCGCCGCGAGCTTGGACTTTAGTGCGAAACCGTTGCCATCCGGATAGCGCGCAATATCTGCGAGCACGCCGCGCGCCGCCTCGAGCGCACGCGGGCTCGGTCCGAGCGGATTCTCGTTGCTCGCGAGCTTGATGGCGTTACTCACACCGTATTCGCGCTCCAGCTCCTCGATCGGCTTGCCCGGCTGGTAGGGCTGGAGCTCCCGGACACCCGGTGCAGCGAGCGCGGCAATCTCAGCCATCGCTCACACCACCGCCTTTGGATAGGAACCGAGCAACTTCACGAACGCCGCCTCCTTCTCGAGCGCGGCGAGTGCCTTCGCAAGCTTGCGGTCCTTCACGTGACCATCGACGTCGACGAAGAACACGTACTCCCAGCGCGAGCGACGCGATGGACGGGACTCGATACGCGTCATGTTGATGCCATGGCGCGACAGCGGCGCGAGTAGCCGGTGCAGTGCACCGGGGCGGTTCTTGCCAGAGACCAGCAAGCTGGTCTTGTCTGTGCCGCTCGGCGCCGGTGCCAGCTTGCCAATCACCAGGAATCGGGTGGTGTTGTCCGGATTGTCCTCGATGTTCGACGCCACAACGTCCAGGCCGTAGATCTGCGCAGCCGAGTCGCTCGCGATGGCCAGCGTTCCCTGCTCCGCCGCGGCGATTCGTGCCGCCTCGGCATTGCTCGAAACCGCGGAGCGCTCGATGCCTGGCAGGTTGGCATCCAGCCACTCCCGGCATTGCGCCAGCGACTGCTGATGCGAAACGACCCGGCGCGCCGTCTTGCGGTCCGTTCCTTTCCCGAGCAAATGATGATGGATACGCAGCTCCACTTCCCCGCAAATCTTGAGCGGCGAGTTCATGAACATATCGAGCGTGTGGTTGATCACGCCTTCGGTGGAGTTCTCGACTGGCACGACGCCGAAATCGGCAGTGCCCGACTCAACCTCCCGGAACACTTCGTCGATCGCGCCGAGTGGCTTGGTGCGCACCGCGTGCCCGAAGTGCTTCAATGCCGCTTCCTGCGTGAACGTGCCTTGCGGGCCAAGGAAGGCAATGGTCAGTTCCGATTCGAGCGCAAGGCAGGCCGAGATGATTTCGCGGAACAGCCGGACCACCACCTCATCAGACAGCGGCCCTTCGTTGCGGCCCAAGGCATTGCGCAACACCTCGGCCTCGCGATCCGGCCGGTAAAACATGGTCGCCCCGCCCGTTTTCTTGGCCTTGGCGATTTCCTGCGCAAGCCGCGCGCGCTCACTGATGCGCTTCTGGATTTCGACGTCCAGCGCATCGATCCGCTCGCGCAGCTTTTCCACGCGTGCCTTGGCCTTGTCGGGATCGATGCGTCGGTTCATGGATGGTCTCAGACTGCCCGCGCCATTAACACGCCTTCGATGGAGGCTACTTTTTCGAGCACGCCGCCTGGCAACGCGCTGTCCAGGTCGACGACCGTGTAGGCGTAGTCGCCACGAGAGCGATTGACCATGTCATGAATGTTGAGGCCAGCCTGACCCAGTGTCTCGGAGATCTGTCCCAGCATGTTCGGCACGTTGGCATTCGCCACGATGAGCCGGTGCGACGCCTCGCGCGGAGCCACGACATCCGGGAAATTGACGGAGTTGCGGATATTCCCGTTCTCGAGAAAGTCCTTCACCTGTTCGGCGACCATGACCGCGCAGTTGTCCTCCGCCTCGGCGGTGGACGCCCCGAGATGCGGCAGCGTCATGACCCGCGCGTGGTTCTTCAGCAGGTTGGTCGGAAAATCACAGATGTAGCCGTACACCTTGCCGGCCTTGATGGCTTGCGCCACAGCGGCGTCGTCCACGATACCCTCGCGCGCGAAATTCAGGATCACCACACCGTCCTTCATGATCTTCAGCCGCTCGGCATTAATGAGGTTCTTGGTCGCGGCAACGAGCGGAACATGAAACGTGACGAAGTCCGCCTGCTTCAGCAGCTCGTCAACGCTGTTGGCCTTCTTCACGTCCGCCGACAGCTGCCAGGCACCCTCCACCGTAAGGCCCGGATCGAAGCCCACCACTTTCATGCCAAGCGAGATGGCCGCATTCGCCACGAGCCGTCCGATTGCCCCGAGGCCAATGACGCCCAGCGTGCGTCCCGGCAACTCAAAGCCGGCGAAATTCTTCTTGCCCGCCTCCACAGCCTTATTGATGTCGCTATCCGTACCGGATAGGCCGCGCGCAAAGTCCCACGCCGAGCCTATCTGCCGACAGGCGAGCAGCATACCGGCGATGACAAGTTCCTTCACTGCGTTGGCATTGGCACCGGGAGCATTGAAGACCGGGATACCCAACCTGGTGAGCTTCTCTACCGGGATATTGTTCACACCGGCCCCGGCACGCCCGACCGCCTTGAGGGTCGGCGGGATCGGTAGATCGTGCATCTTGAAAGACCGTAGAAGGATGGCGTCCGGGTCTTGGGCATTCCCAGATACCTCGTAGTGCTCGCGCGGCAACCGGCTAAGCCCGACAGACGCGATATTGTTTAATGTCAATATCTTATACATTCTTCTTAACCATTTTTCTGTACAAACGCCCGCATGTAACCTATCAGCGCATCGATGCCCGCCTCCGGCATGGCGTTATAAATGGACGCCCTCATGCCCCCAACCGACCGATGCCCCTTGAGCTGAATAAGTCCCGCGGCCTTAGCGCCCTTGAGGAACGGCTCATCCAGCGCGGCGTCCTTGAGGGTGAACGGAACGTTCATCCATGATCGGCTCGGCCTATCGACCGGGTTGCGATAAAAACCCCCACTACCATCGATATAGGCGTAAAGCTTCTCCGCCTTGCGGCGGTTGATCTCAGCCATCCCGGCGAGTCCACCCTTCGTCTTCAGCCACTCAAACACGAGACCCGCCACGTACCAGGCATAGGTGGGCGGAGTGTTGTACATCGACCCGTTATCGGCGTGCGTCTTGTAGTCAAGCATGGCCGGGGTATTGCTGGCGGCGTGCCCGAGCAGATCCTCGCGCACAATGACAATCGTTAGCCCAGCAGGCCCGATATTCTTCTGCGCGCCGGCATAGATCAGCCCGTACTTCGCTACATCAATGGGCCGCGACAGAATGGTCGATGACATGTCGGCCACCAGCGGCACGGTCCCGGTCTGCGGGACGTAGGAAAATTCCACGCCGCCGATCGTCTCGTTCGGCGTGTAATGCACATAGGCGGCTTCAGCATCGAGCTTGAGCCCGGACTGACCCGGCGCCGACGTGAAATTGTTCGCTTCGCTCGTCGCGGCGACATTTACGGTACAGGACTTCCTCGCTTCCTTGATGGCCTTCTTCGACCACTCACCGGTGTTGATGTAGTCAGCCTTGCCTTTTCCACGCAGCAAGTTGAGCGGCACCATCGCAAATTGCATCGATGCGCCACCCTGCAGGAACAACACCTTGTAGGTCGCCGGAATCGCCAGCAGCTCGCGAAGATCCGCCTCAGCCTTGGCCGCGATTTCCATGAACTCCTTGCCACGATGGCTCATCTCCATTACGGAGCAGCCACAGCCGTGCCAATCGGCAAGCTCCTGCTGCGCCTGCCGCAATACCTCTTCCGGCAGCACTGCCGGTCCTGCACTGAAGTTGTATATCTTGGTCACGCCTAACCTGCCTGTGAATGCTTGTTGATCGGCTCGGAGACGAGCCGGGGATTGCGACTACCGATTACTCGCCCTCGGACTCGGCGACCTTCTCCATGCCGACGAGATGCTCCTCAACCGACATTTCCATCACGTTCACACCCTGCGTATTGCGGCCCACTACCGATATCTCCTTCACGCGCGTGCGAATCAACACGCCGCCGCTCGAGATCAACATCACCTCGTCTTCCTCCTCGACGATGCAGGCACCCACCACCGGTCCGTTGCGCTCCGTGACCTGAATGGAAATCACGCCCTGTCCGCCACGGTGATGCTTAGGGTAATCCACCAGCGGCGTGCGCTTGCCATAGCCGTTGCGAGTCGCAGTAAGCACCGCGGCCGTCTCACTCGCCCCTTCCGGACAGGCGATGATCTGCGCGATCACCGACTGGTCCTTTTGCAGCAAGATGCCGCGCACGCCACGGGCCGAGCGACCCATCGGTCGTACGTCGTCTTCCGGGAAGCGAATTACCTTGCCCGCGTCACTAAAAAGCAACACATCGCAGCCGCCCTGCGTCAGACCAACGTCAACCAGCTGGTTGCCATCCTGCAAGTCGATTGCAATGATGCCGCTCGCGCGCGGACGCGAGAACTCGGTGAGTTCGGTTTTCTTGACCGTGCCATCGGAAGTCGCCATGAACACGTAGGTTCCGGCCGTGTACTCGCGTACCGGGAGGATGGCAGTGATCTTCTCTCCATCGGCCAGATGCAGCAGGTTCTGGATGGGCTTG
Source organism: Acidithiobacillales bacterium SM1_46 (assembly GCA_001304215.1). Lineage (GTDB taxonomy): Bacteria > Pseudomonadota > Gammaproteobacteria > Acidiferrobacterales > Sulfurifustaceae > SM1-46. The sequence continues at coordinate 7,495 of LJVB01000090.1, forward strand.
CCACGCGCGCCGCGCCCGGCCTGGGGAATCTCATAAACCTTCAGCCAGCGCACCTTGCCACGGCTGGTGAAGCACAGCACCGTGCTATGGGTGTTGGCAATCAACAGTTTTTCGACAAAATCCTCTTCCTTCACGGCGGTCGCTGTCTTGCCGCGGCCACCGCGGCGCTGTGAACGGTAGTCGGCGAGCGGTTGCGACTTGATATAGCCGGCGTGCGAGAGCGTTACCACCACATCTTCCTCGGCGATGAGATCCTCCATACTGAGCGATACACGCTTGGCCTGAATCTCGGTTCGACGCGCATCGCCATACTGCTCCTTGATGGCCAGGAGTTCTTCGCGGATCACCTTCAGGAGCCGTTCGGGGCTCGAGAGAATGTCGAGCAAATCGACGATCGTCGCCAGGATCTCGCGGTACTCGGCCCGGAGCTTATCCTGCTCGAGGCCGGTCAGACGGTGCAGTCGAAGATCGAGGATCGCCTGCGCCTGGGCTTGCGAAAGCTTGTAGCCCTTGTCGGTAATGCCGAAGGCCGGATCGAGTCCTTCCGGGCGCGTCATCTTGATGTCCGTGCGCTCCAGCATCTTGAGTACATTCTGGGCCGGCCAGGCGCGCGCCATCATCTTGTTTCGCGCCTCTTCCGGATCCTTGGCGGACTTGATAAGCGCGATCATCTCATCGATGCTCTCCAGTGCCACTGCGAGACCTTCCAGCACATGCGCGCGCTCGCGCGACTTGCGCAGGTCGAAGATGGAACGCCGGGTCACCACCTCGCGGCGATGGCGCAAGAACGCCTCTAACAGCTCCTTCAGGTTCAGCAGTCGCGGCTGGCCGTTGATGAGCGCCACCATGTTGATGCCGAAGACACTCTGCATTGCAGTGTGCTCGTACAGATTGTTCAGGATGACATCGGTGTTCTCGCCGCGCTTTAGCTCGATCACCATGCGCATGCCGGACTTGTCCGACTCGTCACGCAGCTCGGCGATGCCTTCGATCTTGGCGTCGCGCACCAGCTCGGCGATCTTCTCGAGCAAGTTGGCCTTGTTCACCTGGTACGGCAACTCGGTTACGACAATGGTGTCGCGTCCGCGCTTTTCATCGGTCTCGATCTCGACACGTGCCCGCACGTACACCTTGCCGCGACCGGTGCGGTACGCCTCGTGGATGCCCTCGACACCGGTAATGATGGCCGCCGTCGGGAAATCCGGACCCGGCAGATGTTGCATCAGCGCGTCGATCGAGATGGACTCGTCGTCGATGACCGCGAGACAGGCATCAATCACCTCGTTCAGGTTGTGCGGTGGGATGTTGGTCGCCATGCCGACCGCAATGCCCGAGGAGCCATTCACCAGAAGGTTCGGAACCTTGGCCGGCAATACCATCGGCTCGTGCTCGGAACCGTCGTAGTTCGCCTGGAAATCGACGGTTTCCTTCTCGAGATCCGCCAGCATCTCATGCGCAATGCGCGCCATGCGGATTTCGGTGTAGCGCATGGCGGCGGGCGCATCGCCATCCACCGAACCGAAGTTGCCCTGCCCGTCGATCAGCATGTAGCGCATGGAGAAATGCTGCGCCATGCGCACGATAGTGTCGTAGACCGCAACGTCGCCGTGCGGGTGGTACTTACCGATCACATCACCGACCACGCGTGCCGATTTCTTGTATGGCTTGTTGTACTCGTTGCCGAGCTCGTGCATGGCGAAGAGCACGCGCCGGTGTACCGGTTTCAGGCCGTCGCGCACGTCTGGGAGCGCCCGACCCACAATTACGCTCATGGCGTAATCGAGGTAGGACTTCCGCATCTCGTCTTCGAGATTGACCGGGACCGTTTCTTTGGCGAACTCTTGCATCAGGAGGGGCGGCAGTTAGCGGCTAACTGCTTGTATTATATGTCTTTTTATCGTATTTGGAGACGTGGAAACAGGCGCGGATTCTACCACGGTTAGCCTGCAAACTGCATCAAAATCGCGGAGTTATAGCGTTCTTTACAAGCGAGCGTCTAAACGCGCTCAGGCGGCCATCATGGCCGCTATTTCTTCACGCGTCGGACCCTCGACGACGCCCTTCTCCGT
>LJVB01000013.1 GCA_001304215.1 Acidithiobacillales bacterium SM1_46
ATATTGCGGTTGCCGATCTGATTCCGGGATTGCCCAAGCGCCCGGAGCCGGCGGCCACATTTCAGCAAATTGCGCTGATCGTGCTTGGCGTGGCCGTGATCTTCTTTGCGCACTCGACGCTTCACTAGCGCACCGTCGGAGGCAGAATGAAGCGATGGTACATGTTGACGGTGGTCGGCCGCGACCAGCCCGGGATTGTCGCCGCTCTGACTGATGCACTGTTCCGGGCGGGGGCCAATCTCGGTGAGGCATCGATGGTGCGTTTGGGTGGGAGCTTCACCATTATGATGATGGTTGAGACAGAGCAAGACGAGAGCGGAATCCGTGCGCTTCTCGGTCCCGCCGGGCTCTCGTTGGGGCTCAAACTGCATGTGGATACGATCGAGGCGCACCTGCATAGCCACGTCGAGCCCAACGTGCGCGTCACGGTATACGGTGCGGATCGTCCCGGCATCGTGGCACAGGTCACTGCCGCATTGGCTTCACGCGGTTTCAATATTCTCGATTTGGAGTCCGATGTAGCCGGCACCCCGGAGCAGCCAATCTATGTCATGACCATCGACGGGCATAGCGCCGAGAGCGCGACAGCCATCGAGAAGCTGTTGTTGCCGTTACGCGAGAAGGGCGTCGAGGTTGGTGCGGAACCGCTCGAGACGCTCGTGGGCTAGCTGCGGTGGCGGTGCGCGAGGTGCTGCACTACCCGGACATCCGCCTGAAACAGGTGTCCGTGCCGGTCAGCAGCTTCGATCAGGCATTGCGGGAATTCTTGTGCGATCTGGAAGATACGATGCGAGCCAGTCCCGGCTGCGTCGGGCTGGCGGCACCACAGGTCAATTACTTCCAGCGCATTGTCATTGTAGATGTCTCAGGCAAACCAGGCATCGCTCATAACGGTCGTATGCTGCTGGTGAATCCTGAGATGGTGTCCCGGGAAGGGGAGGCCGTCGGGCGCGAGGGGTGTCTGTCGGTTCCGGACTACACGGGCAATGTGGCGCGCGCTGAGCGGATTTGCGTGCGCGCCCAAGACGGAAACGGTGAGTGGCGCGAGTACCGCTGCGAAGGTTACGAAGCGCGCGCAGTGTTGCACGAGATCGATCACCTGGACGGTCTGCTTTTCCTCGACCGGCTGGTGAGCAAGCGCGAGCTATTCCGGCGCAAGGCGTACAGGACGTAGCGGCGACCCGCGGCGCCAGCCGCTCAGCGTGTCGACGGGGTGTCGAGGTGAACCTCGCTCGGGCGGACCAGCACGCCGCCACGCCCGGTGAGGTAGCTTCTCAGCTTGGCGCCGAAAAAGCCGAGCGCGAAACGCAGCAGCCGATACAGGTGGTTTGGGTACTGGAGCGTAAGCTTCAGGTAATACGCGCCCATCCGCGGACGCTTATAAAAAGCGACCAGAATGTTCTGGTACTCGCGGTCGAGTTCCTCGACCGTGATCCCCTCCGGTGCCCAGACGAAGTTCATGCCATTCATCTTTTCCCAGTGATCTTCCCGGATATTGGTGCCGTAGAGGTCGCGATAGATTGGCGAGCCGGGGTAGGGCGTGAACTTTGTGAGGTTCATGATCGTCATCGGGATCCGGCGCACAAAGTCCTTCGTGGCGCTGATGGTTTCCGTGGTCTCGCCCGGATAGCCGAGCATGAAGAGACCTTTCGTGCGGATTCCGGCTTCAGCGGTCCAGCCGACCGCCTGCTCGGACTTTTCGACGCGCGCTGCCTTGTCCATCTTCTGCAGCAGGTCGTCGGAGCCGGTCTCGAGACCGAAGCTGATCTCCCAACAACCGGCTTGCTTCATCAGCTTCAGGACATCGGGCTTGACCGTATCGACGCGCGCAGTGCAGGTCCAGGTCATGCGCAAGCCGCTGTCGAGTAGCAGGTTGCAAAGCTCGGTTACGCGCTGGCGGCTGGCGAGAAACAGATCGTCGACGAACATAATGTGTCGCACGCCATAGGTATGGTGCAGGTGGCGCATCATTTCGAACACCTTGCGCGGCGAATAGTGACGCACGCGGGCGCCAAAGGTGGAGGTGTCGCAAAACTTGCAGTGGAACGGACAACCCCGCGAGGCCGCAATGGTTGCCACTGGGCCGCGCGGGAAATCGTAGATAGCGGGCGGGTAGGCGCGCGGAAAATCCGGTAACAAGTCCCAGGCCGGCATGGGGAGGTCGTCGAGCAGACGGTTGACCGGATTGCCGGAGGTGACCTGGACGAAAGGCCCGCGGCGGAAAATGATGCCCGGCACGGCCCGGAGGTCGGCCTCGGTTTCCAGCGCGCTGAGCAGGTCCATCAAGACCTTCTCGCCTTCCCCAACCACCGCGTAGTCGAACTCGCGAAAGCGCTCCATGGTCTCGGGCCCCATGGACGAGATATGGGGACCGCCGACAATGACGACCGTGTCGGGCAGCGCCGCCTTGATCCCGCGGGCGATTGCCGCTGCGCCCCAGACCCCAACCGTAAACAGGGTAATGCCGACGTATAGTGGCCGTTCCTGCGCGATACGTGCGACGACATCGTCGACACTGAGCTCAAAGATATCGCTTTCAATGATGGAAGGCTCATAGCCGTGCAGACGCACCTCGGCGGCAAGATGCAGGAGTCCGAGAGACGGCGACTTGTTGGTAATGTGGCGGACGAAATCGTAGCCCGGCGCGATGCGCTCGTACGGCGGATTGATGAAAACAATCTTGCGCTTCAGCATGGAGCAGCGGGGATCAGGGCAGTGGGCAAGAGTGAAGACGGTATCACCGAGGCGTCAAACATGGTCGCGGGCCCGGGACCCACAACCGCGTGTAATTCGAGGGTCAGCTTAGCTAGCCTGGCGGCCCGGCGCCACCCCGATTTTTATGATAGATTATTGATCAATATAACCAGTTCTTTTTCGGCAAATCCCCCCACATCCCGTGTCGGCTTCGTTCTGCAAGCGCCCGGACTCCGATACTGCCGCTGGGGTCGTGAGGCCAGAAGGCTCCCATGCCGTGACCCGTTCCCCCTCAACCGAAGCGTCTCCCGTTGGCGTCGAGTATCTGGATGCGGAAGCGCTGCGCACGCGGCGCCGGGACGCTGGCGACCGCATCCTCGGGGAGGTGCATTTCTCCCGGCCGCCCGGGACAGTTGCAGATCCCGGCTACCCCGTGACGTACGTCGACATGCCGCAGCTGAACGAGGTGCCCCTGGTTGAGGTGTGGACCAGCGACCGCGTGGTTCAGTGCGGGACGTTTGGCGACGTACGCTACGCGCACAATGGCGACGCGTTGTTTGCTGCCATCTCGGATCCGGTACCGGTTGATCATGCCTCGTTCGAGCAGCGCACGGCCGAGGGCTACGAGACGCTATTTTCCGTTTCCGTTATTGAGGAGCAAGGTTATCCGCATCTATTGCGGGTGTGGAATTATTTTCCGCAAATAAATGACGAATCCCTCGGGCTCGAGAATTATCGGCGCTTTTGTCGCGGACGCGGTATTGCCTTCCAGCAGCACTTCGGCGACGCGGCCCAGCGCTTCCCGTCCGCGAGTGCGTTGGGTACCCGCAGCGGCCAGTTGCATATTTACGCGCTGGCCTCGCGTGAACCCGGGGAGTTTCGGGAAAACCCCCGTCAGATAAGTGCCTATCTCTACCCGCCCGAGTACGGGCCACGAAGCCCGACGTTTGCGCGCGCCACGCTCAAGCGCTGGGACGGTATGGAGAACCTCTACATCTCCGGTACCGCGAGCATTGTGGGTCACGAGTCGCGCCATCCGGGCGACTGTGTTGCGCAACTTGATGAAACCTTACGCAATATCGTGGCGCTGCTGACCGGGACGGCACGGGATGAGGCATGCAGTTTCCGCGGACTGGAAGACCTGGTGTGCCTCAAGGTTTACCTGCGTGAGGCGGAATTTCTGCCGGACGTGCGCGCGCGCTTGCAAGAAGTGCTGTCACCCCATGCCCAGACGATCTATCTTCAGGCCGATGTCTGCCGCAGCGATCTCTTGGTTGAGATCGAAGCGGTTGCCTGTGCCCGTACCGGTTCCCGCTAGCGGCGAAAGGTCGCTTCAGTACGGGGATTCCGGGGAGATTCGAGCTGTGGCAGAATAGCGCCCGCCGGCGATCGGTGAGATCCGCAAATCTAATCGAGACTGGCATTATTTAATTCATCGGAATATTTTGAATTGGTTGTTAATGGATCGGGGTAGGTGTCAGTCTCGCTTTCCCCCGGTTCTGTCACTACGCGCTACCCACTTAGATGTCCACCCAGAGCCCGCTTGAGTCTGAAGTTGCCCAACTGATCGTCGAGTCGCTGAACCTCGAGGAGGTGCAGGCGGCGGGTATTGATCCGGAGGCGCCGCTGTTTCGCGAGGGCCTCGGGCTCGATTCGATCGACGCGCTCGAGCTCGCGCTGGCAATTTCCAACAAGTACGGATTCAAGCTGCGTTCCGACGACGAAAACAACAAGGCTGTGTTTGCCAGTTTGCGCGCGCTGGCGCGCCACGTCGAACAGCACCGGCAGAACTGAGCGCTCATGCGGCGCCTGCGCCAGCTCCTGTCCACCGGCAGTCTGGTCCTCTATCCGATTCTCGTGCATACCTTCATCGTGAAGGATGCTCCGGTGGCCGCGCTTGCCACGCTTCTCGCCGTCGCGCTCGTCATGGTGCTGCTGCACCTCTGGCTCGGCGATCGGTCGCGGCGCTGGATATGGACCGGGCTCTATGCATTGCTGGCGAGTGCCGCGGTCGCGAATCTCCTTCTCGGTGGGCACATTGCGCTGTTCCTTCCGCCCCTGGTGTTCAACTCGGCGCTGGCCATCGCGTTCGCCGGCACCTTGCGTGCCGGCGCCGTACCGCTCGTCGAGCCTTTCATGCGAAAGTACCGTGGGACCTCGGTCAGTCCTGCGCACGTGCGGTTTGCGCGAGCACTGACCTGGGCATGGACGGTGTTCTTTGTGGCCATGGCCGTCTGCGCGGGTGTTCTCGCGACATTCGCCTCGCTCGAGAGCTGGTCGCTGTTTGCGAACTTCCTGAATTACCTATTCGTCGGTCTGATGTTCGTCGGTCAGTTCGCGTACGCATGGTTCCGTTTCGGTCCACCGCCAGGCCACAATCGATTCGCGACGATTTTTCGCATCGCCGGTGACACACTGGCCGAGGCACGCGCTCGAGGCGGCGCGAAGAAATGAATTTGCCGCTGCTCGGGAAATTTTCGCTTGATCGCACCCTGGCTTTCGACCGTGTGCGATCGACTACGGCGGCGCAGTTTCTTGCCGATGTCGCGGCGCTGGCGGCTCAGTTGCCGGCCCGTGCACATGTACTGAATGACTGTGCCGATCGCTACCATTTCATGGTCGGATTCGCCGCGGCGATGAAGCGCAATCAGGTGAGCTTGTTGCCCAGCAGTCGTGTGGAGCACGTATGGCGACAGCTCGTTCAGGATTATCCTGACAGCTACGTGCTCACGGACCAGCGTGACGTGCCGGCGGTGGCGGAGGTCATGTTCTTTCCGCCGCTCGAGGCAGGCGAGTCTGTGGATCTGGCGACCCCCGGGTTTCCCGAAGCGCAACTGGCGGCGGTCGCGTTCACGTCCGGCAGCACCGGCCGGCCCAAGCCGGTCCTCAAGTACTGGGGCAGCGTGGCGCGTGAGGCACAGGCCGCCGGCACGCGCCTCACGCTCGACCCGGGACGCGCCGGCGCCATCGTTGCCACTGTTCCGCCCCAGCACATGTACGGTTTCCTCGCTTCTGTTCTGCTGCCGCTCCAGTTTGGCCACGCGGTCACGCGCGAGCGTCCCTTTTATCCGGAGGACGTCCGGATCATCGCCGAGTCGAGTCCTGTGAAGCCGGCGCTCGTAATCACACCGGTGCAGCTGCGTGCATGCGTCCTCGAGCGGACGCGCCTGCCACCGCTGTCATTCGTTCTGTCGTCGGCCGCACCGCTGCCATCCGCGGTGGCGCGGGAGGCAGAGACACTGTTCGAGGCGCCCGTGCTCGAGTTCTACGGCAGCACTGAAACCGGAGCGATCGCCTCGCGCCGTCACCGGGACACGGATAGCTGGCGCACGTTTGATGGCGTGCGCGTTCGATCGCATACGCAGGGGTTCCTGGTCGAAGCAGACTACTTCCGCGAACCGGTGGTGCTGAGCGATGTAGTGGAAATTCTCAACGCGCGAGAGTTTCGGCTCGTGGGTCGCGACAGTGATCTCGTCAAGATCGGTGGCAAGCGCACCTCACTGCTGTACCTGAATCAGCAGCTGCAGGAACTTCCAGGGGTGGTGGACGGCGCGTTCCTGGTGGAGGAGGCGAAAGATGACCGGGAGCCACGTCTCACGGCATTCGTTGTGGCGCCAGGACAGTCGCGTGATGTCGTGTTGGCCGCGCTGCGCACACGTATCGACGAGGTGTTCGTACCGCGCCGCTTGTGGCTCGTCGCGTCGCTGCCGCGCAATGCCGCGGGCAAGCTGCCGCGTGAGCAGATGCTGAAGCTGCTGGAAACCGAATTGGCGCGTGAGGCGGCGTCAGGCAACACCTGACGCCGCGAACCCAAACGCGCCTACATCTCCCCGAGGCGCGCGTCCATTGTCGGATTCTCGAGCCAAACGGTAATGTCCTTGGCGAGGGCCTTGGCGCAGCGACCAATGATCGAGCAGGTGCCCTTATAAGCACCAAAAACGCCGCCGCCCGAGGTGCGCCGGCCGTTGAAGCTTCCGACGACCTTGCCGTCCTGATAAAGCTTGCCGGATACGGTCATTGATTTCGGACCAGACCAGGCGCCGCCGCCGACACCGGTCACATTCAGGATGGTGAGCTGCAGCGATTTGCCGCCGCCTGCTTGTTTGGCGACCGTCACGTCGTAACCAGCCGCCTTGAGCTGCTCCTTGAGAAGTTCGGTGACGCGCGCGTCCGGCACGCATTCATCGCGTACCTTGGCGTTCACACCGGCGTTGGGATCGATGGTTGCCGTGGGTGGAATCGTAATCTTGCCGGCCGCCGCGGCAGGAAGCGCGGTGACTGTCGTGAGGATTGCAGCTGCAATGACGGCCAGTATGCTGGCGGAAGGACGGTTCATCTGTGGATTTCCTCCGTTTTGGTGTTGTATTAACGCACTCGGCGTTGCCGGGTGAGCCTGGGCAGTTTAGCCGGGAGCGGCAGCGTGGGAAATCCCATCATTTTTTGGCGGCGCCTGCGACTACCGTTGCCGGGAATGCGACACGTTCGAAGTAGTAGCCCAGATAGCGCACCCGTTCCTGTCCGGCGTGTTCCTCCACGAGCGTCACATCGCCCACATTGCGCCCGACGCCGAAGGTGTAGCTGGTCCGGTCATCAATCGGCATGATGACAACCTTGATGTCGCGGTCTTCTAGCCCTGCAATGCGCAACTCCATGAGCAGCTTGCCATCCTCGTAAATCAACTGCGCGTGCTCCAGGTCAACGAGATAATCCTTGTCGGGGTTTAGCAGCCGGTAGTTTCCGGTGCGTCGTTGCCACGCAGCGGACACATTGAATTTTGGGACGCGCTCGGCGGTGACGGCGACGCCACGATCACGCCAGAGCATGAACGTGCGTCCTTCACGCTCGATGAACTCGATGGGTGGGAACCGAATTGGGAACGATATCAGGCCTAACAAGCTCCATTCGGCACGAAAGTCGCTGCCGCCCGTGGGAACCAGATCGAGCTGGTGTCCCAGCACCTTGAGCTTCAGACGCGAGCCGTTCTTCTCGATGTGCGCAAGCGCCCCCATCAGGCTGTAGTCACCGGCGTAACGATCAAGTTGTTGGTTCGGCAGAACCACTGCCGGCAATCGTCGCGAGGGCGCCGGTGGCAAAATACCGTCGCGAGTCTGCAGCGCACGCCGCAGGATTTCCTCCGCCGCTTCATAGACGAGCGTCGCGGCGCGATCCGAGTTGGCCAATACCACCACGCCAAGATTTCGCTCGGGCAACAGGATCATCTGACCGACAAACGTTTTCGTGCCGCCATTGTGCCAGGCGATCTTGCCCGCGCCCGGCAGGTTGATGCCGCTCAACATCCAGCCCAACCCAAACTGCTGCCCAAAATCGAGCGGCAGGCCAGAAAACTGCGGAGACAGCATGGCATCGACTGATTGCGGACGCAGCAAGCGTTCACCATCAAGTTCGCCCTTGCGCAGGAATAGCCGCATGAAACGGGCAAGGTCCTCGACGCTGCTGTATAAGCCCCCCGCCGGGACATCGCGAATGGAGACAGGCGCAGTGGGCCGGTGCTTGACGTGACCGACGGCAAGGCGGTCGGCAACGCGCTCGTCGCGCACGTAGGACGAGTGCTGCATGCCAAGAGGATCGAGCAGCACGTTCCGCAGTTGCACCGCAAACGGGCGGCCGGCGACGCGCTCGAGCGCTGCGCCGGCGATATCGATACCTACGTTGGAGTAGTTGAAAATGGTTCTGGGCCGGTAGGCGAGATGTTCGTCCGCCAGGGCATCGATGAGCGCCGGAAGCGGCTCATCCAAGAAGAAACCCTTAAGGTAAAAGGTTGGCATTCCCGCATGGTGTGAGAGCAGCTCGCGCAGTGTGGGGCGCACCGGTTCTGCCCAGCGCGAGCGCATGCGAAACTGCGGCAGGTAGGTCTGGATTGGCACATCCAGTGCTAGCTGGGCGTGCTCTACCGCGCGCATGACGGCGGTGGCGGTAACAAGTTTGCTGATCGATCCGACTTGATAGATGGTTGCAGGCGTGGCACGCATGCCGCGCAATGGATCTGCGAGGCCAAACCCGCGCGCCCATATTATGCCATTGGCGTCGACCAATGCGGCACTGACGCCCAGCGCGCCATGGCGATACAGCTCGCGGGTAAGGTAGCTGTCGAGGTAGCGCGCGAGCGCGGCCGTATCTCCACGCGCCAGATTGACCGGATCAGGAGGAGGGCTGCTCGCGCCGAGCAGCGCGAAAATCGGAAACGGAAGAAAGAGTCGAAGCGCGCGCGCGACTTGCCTCAGGCGCACGGCTGTACCCCGATGCGCAAGACCTGGTGACCGAGGAACGGCATGACGACCGTCGTTGCCTGGTTGCGGGCAATCGCGCAAATCAGTGCCAGGCTACGGGCAGCCGGATTGTCGCGTCGCAAGGTCTCAAGCCCCGAGTCGGTCAGTGTCGATTCCGACTCGCCGGATGGCGCCAGTTCGAGGGCAAGTGCGCAGATGCTCTCGGCCGAGCGCGCTCGGGAAAGCAGCATTCCCGCGCCGAAAGCCGCATGGACGGGCCGAGCGCTGTTCAGGGGCTCGGGCATCGGAAGGTCGTGGATCACGAGCAGCACACGCGTATGTTCCAGCAACACCTGCGCCACGGCCTCGAGCAAACCGGCCGCCGCGACATCGTCCCAGGCAGCGACGCTCGTCGATGGCTGCTGCGAGCCTACTGCCATGCACCAGTATCCGGCCGCCGCGTTGTTGACCGAATTGTGAAAGCGGGTCGGCGAGACCTGCGGGGTGTCCTTGGCGACTTCGGTGAGAATGTCGTGCGTGATCTGCCCATCGGCATCACAAGACGCAAACACGGTGGCAAGCCGGCGCGTCACGTCACTGAGCCCGCGTGAAGTGTCGGTAGCAACCTCAACAGCGAAGCGAATATGGTCGCTGGTGCGCCGGCGTACATCGGGGGCAAGGGCTGCCGGCTTGAGCGGGGGCAGTGGGGCCGACTGATAGGTGCGATGACCGGCCAGCGTCGCGCGCGCCTGCTCCCATCCCGTGAGGCCCGGTGCCAGGATGCCAATCTTGTCGACATAGACGGGATTCATGTCGCTGCACCGAGAACGAGACTGGCGTTGCTGCCGCCAAACCCGAAGGAGTTGCTGAGCACGCGCTGAACCCGCTGCTCGCGGTTCGCCAGCAACAGGTTTCCGGTGAGGCTCGGATCGAGCGTCCGCGTGTTGAGATTGCCCGGCATAAAACCATGTTGAATGCAGAGTGCCGAGATTACCGCCTCGGTAATGCCCGCGGCACCGAGGGTGTGTCCAGTCCAGCCTTTGGTGGAGCTGGCCGGTGTGTCCGTGCCGAAAACACGCGTGATGGCGCGGTCCTCCATCGCATCGTTCACCAGACTCGCCGTGCCATGCATGTTGATGTAGTCGATGGCGTCTGGCGCCAGACTGGCACTGGCGAGTGCGCGTTGCATCGCCAATACCGCACCGTCACCTTCCGGGTGCGGCGAGGACATATGGTAGGCGTCCGAGCTCTCACCGAAACCGAGTAACGCGACGCCGCTGTGCGCATCAGCCTGTGCCGGGCGCTCCAGCAGCGCGAATCCGGCTGCCTCACCGATCGAAATGCCATTGCGGTCGGCGGCGCAAGGTCGGCACGGTTCCGGCGCGACAAGCTCAAGCGAGGCAAAGCCGTAAAGGGTGTTGCGGCACAGGCTGTCGACGCCGCCGACAACCGCGGCATCGCAGAGCCCGAGCTCGATCATGCGCCAGGCGGAGGCAAACACTTTGGCCGAGGACGAACAGGCCGTCGATACGGTAGCCGCGGGCCCCGCCAACCCGAGCGAGCGGCGCACGAAGTCGGTGGTCGCAAACAGATTGTGGGTCTCGCGCAGATGAAAACCGGTTGGAAGTCGGCCGGTCACGGGGTCGCGCGCCTGGTAAGCATGCTCGGTTTCAAGAATGCCGGAGGTACTGGTACCGATGAATACTCCGATGCGCGCCGCGCCATAGCGGGACCGGGCGCGTGCCACTTGCTCGTCGAATCCGTCCGTTGCCATCGCCTGCGCCGCGAGGCGGTTGTTGCGGCCGTCATAATCGGCGAGCGAACCACCGATCGGGTGGCTATCGGCCTCGCGCACAGTACCGCACCAGGTCTTGAGCGCGACATTCTCGAACGTGCATGGCGTTAGGCCCGAACGCCCGTCGCGCAGCGCATCGAGAATTGCTGCCACACCGATGCCAAGGGCGTTAACTGAGGTGAAGTGCGTGAGAATCAGAGGCGACACGGAGCGAAGGAAGTCCTGGACAGCTAAAAGTGTTCGGCCGAGGTCCGAGCGAGACTGTTATACCAGAGTCGGAGCGGCCCGCCAGCCTATCATTCCGCCCGTCAACTAGCCGGGGGGTTTCGGTTTGCCCGGGCTGGCGGACGGTTCCGGCGCCTGTTGCGGCTGATCGAGCGGTGTCAGGATCGTATTTACGGTATCACCGCCTGCCTCATCAACCTCGATACGCCGGATGGATACAGCCTCTCCATTCAGACGAATCTGTTTTACCCCGCTCGACCCGGCATCGGCGCGTGGTTTGAGGGTCATGTTCCAGGCTGTGAAATCGCCAGTGAGCGCGATCGAGAACAAATCTTCCAAGGCACGCCGGTTGCCACCGAGCGTTGCGCGTAACGCGGTGAAGAAGGTATTGAGTGTGGGGAGCTGGTCGAGTGGGAGGGAGCGGCGCACTGGTTTCCCATCAACGGTGCGTTCCAGGGTGAGCCAATTGCCGTTCACGATGGAGAGCTCGCGTTGGGGGTACTCCGTTTCGCGTTCGAGCCGGTCCGGCGCGGTATAGCGAAGTATCCCGCGACTCTGGGTTGCGGTCTGTGTGCCGGCATGCCGGCGTGTCTCGTCGAACCTGGCGGTGGCAGTCGGGATCCTGGCGAATTCAGCCAGCAGGGTGTCGGGATCGAGGCGCGCCGCTTCCTCGGCACGAAGCGGCGTACAAACCAGGAACGCAAGCAGACAGGTGGTAAAAAATCTCTGCTTCATGCGGCGTCGCGGGTCGCGGGTGTCGCGTGCGTCTCGATTTCGGCGGGCTCGGCCCAGTAGTCGTAGAAGTTGAACCAGTTGTACGGCGCGAGACGGCAGTAGTGTTCCAGCCGCTCGGCGTAACGGCGCGCCCAGTTTTCGATCTCCTCGGGATGGCGACGGTTTATCTGAATGTGGTCCGCAAGTGTTTCCAGATAGAGGTCGTAACGATTGCCGCCATGATAGAGGCATACAAACATAACGACAGGCACACCAAGCACTGAGGCGGCGAGGAACGGTCCGGCTGGAAGCACCGCCGGCGCGCCGAGGAACGGCACGTGTACGGTCCGTTCGGTACCGACGACACGGTCTGCCAGGATGCCCACCACTTCGCCGGCGTCGAGTCGCTCCTTGGCGATGATCAGGGTGTCGACCCGACCGATCGGGATGATGCGCCGCGGCGCGGCCGCGGCGTGGAAGGTGTTGATGAACGTAGCGAGCTTGCGCGCATTCTCTTCGTACATGAGCATATTGACCACCAGCTCGTGTCGCATGCCGGTGGCGCGCACCAGCTCGGAGCTGCCGAGGTGCGCCGAAAGCATCAGGCAGCCGCGGCCGCGCTCCATGACTTCCACGAACTGCTCGCTACCGTGCAGGCGCAGGTCGAAGTGTTGGAGCTGGCCGGCATAGAAATAGGCCCGATCGAGGAGCACAGCGGCAAAGGTGAGGTGGTGCCGGAACACTTCGGTGAAGCGCGGCCGGCGCCCGAGGATGCGGCGCAGGTACTCGCGCGAGGCGTGCACCGTTGCCCGGTTGAATGCCATGTAGTAAAGACAGATCGGGTAAAGGAGCAGCCGCGTGAGCGGGCGCCCGAGCAGCAGCGCGATGCGCGAGATCAGCCAGTAGGCAAACACGCTGCCGCGCTCGCCGTAGCGAAGCCAGCCGCTTGCCGGTTTGGGGGCAGATGGGTCAGCCATGTTCACAGCGTAGCGCACCGGTTGCGACTCGACGCGCGTCGACCGCAATTTCGAAGCCAACGACTTCGGTGCCCCTGTCGATGAAGGCGATTCGTGCGGTTTCTTCCGGCAACAGGGGGCTCAGAAACTTGACGTTTGCAAAACCGAGCACCTGTCGGGAGCTTCCGGCATATGTGCGCCACGCCGCGACGACCTCCGAGAGGGTGATCGCCCCCGGGACCACGGGGCGGCCGGGAAAGTGCCCCGGCAGAGCCGGGTGGGTGACGGGGATGCGAAACGTGCTGGTATGAGGCGTCATTCAGTGCGGCTGCTGAGGCGCAATTGTGTGCCGGCGGGGGCCGATTATTCGCGATGCAAGCGGAGCCGACAAGGGCCGCGTTCCGGCCGCTGGAGAGCAAACCTGCTATCATCGGCAACGCCACCCGCTGCACTTTCATCGCTTCGTGCACTCCCCACTGATCGTCGAAATCGAAGGCCTTTGCAAGACCTATCCGGGCGCCGAACGGCGCGCGGTCGATGAGGTCGATCTGCGCATCGCACGGGGGCGAATTTTTGGACTGCTTGGCCCGAATGGCGCAGGCAAGACCACGCTACTTTCCATGTTGTGCGGACTGTTGCGTCCTAGCGGCGGGCGAATGCGCATTGATGGCGTCGAGACGGCGGCAACGACGGCTGCCATGCGCCGGCGCATCGGCCTGGTGCCGCAGGATCTGGCGCTGCACCCGAGTCTCACCGCACACGAGAATCTTGAGTACTTTGGTGGAGTGCAGGGGCTGGGTGGTGGAGCGCTTGCAAAGCGCGTCGCCGAGTGTCTTGCGATTGCCGGACTTGAGGGTCTCGCCAACCGACGGGTGGAGACCTACTCGGGCGGCCTCAAGCGCCGGCTGAATCTGGTGATCGCGCTGATTCACGAGCCCGACCTGCTGGTGCTGGATGAGCCGACCGTCGGCATCGACCCGCAGTCGCGCCGCTTCATTCACGAGCAGTTGCGGCGCCTGAATGCCGCCGGCATGACCATCATTTACACCAGCCACTACATGGAAGAGGTTGAAGCCCTCTGTGATGAGCTTGCGATCATCGATCATGGCCGCATCATCGCGCAAGGCACGGTGACCGAGGTTCTCAATCGTCTGGCAAGCAGCCTGATCCAGCTGCGGCTTGCTGGCGGCCTGTCGGCGGCGCTAGAAAGTGAATTGCGGGCGCTGCCAGGTGTCACGGACCTGCAGGCGGATGGCCATGCCGTGCGCATAGAGTCCGACGATCCGCTGCTGACGCTCAGTCGCGTGCTTGAGTGTGTCCGTGGTCGTGGCGAGCGCGTCACATCGGCCTCGCTCGGCGCAGTGAATCTCGAGCAGGTCTACATTGCGCTGACCGGTGCCTCGCTGAGGGATGGAAGCTGAGATGCGTCCGGCACTGATAGCGCTGGTCACTTCGGTCCGCAAGGAGACGCGAATCATCCTGCGGGACCGTGAGGCGTTTCTGTTGTTGTTCCTCATGCCGTTTGTTTTTGTGCTGGTCATGTCGCTCGCCTTGCAGGGGTCGTTTCGCGAACACTCTCAAGGCGCGCGGGCGAAGTTGTTGGTGATCAATCACGATGATGGCGCCATCGGAGAGAAGCTGGCCGAGCAGTTTCGCAGTGCCCGGCATTTCACCACGGAGATTCGAACCGAGCAGGTAGCACCAGAGGAGCTCGAAGCCGAGGTCCGTTTGGGCCATTACAAGTTCGCGATCATCATTCCGCCCAAGACAACGGAACAGGCGGTAAAGCGCGTCGCACAGCAGCTGGATGCCACTGTCGCCCAGGTAACACAACAGCCGATTGCAATTGGACTGTTAGCCGACCCGGCTGTGCACGCAGATCAGCGCGCGCTCATGATGACGACCCTCAATCGCGCATTGCAGGAGGTCGAAACCGGCATCCTGCTCAAGCAGGTGGGCGAGGCAGGCAAGCGCCTGGTGCGCGCCCGTCAGCTCTTCCCGGAGATTCCGGCGGTACGGGCGCCGGACGCGTTGCATACCTTTGCCGAAGTGAAGGATCCACCATACGATGTGACGACGGGATTGCGGCCGCCCACGTCCGTCCAGCAGGGTGCGCCATCATGGATTGTGCTTGGAATGTTCCTGCTCGTGATCCCACTGTCTGTGACGTTCATCCGCGAGCGTCAGCTTGGTACGCTGCAGCGACTGCATTCCCTCGGCGTATCGCCTTGGGTAGTCATGGCCGGAAAGATCATTCCCTATCTGGTGATTAACCAGATTCAATTCGGCCTCATTCTGCTGGAGGGCATGTACGTCCTGCCGTGGCTCGGCGGCGATGCGCTGACGCTTGGGCACACCCCCGGAGCGCTGATCGTTGTATCGCTCGCGACCAGCGCCACGGCGATCGGCTTCGCGTTCCTGATTGCGGTGATGGCCCGCACCACGGAGCAGGCCCACGTGTTTGCCCCGGCCTCGATCCTGATCCTCGCTGCGATCGGGGGTGTGATGGTGCCGAAGTTCGTGATGCCGGTGATCATGCAGCAGATCGCGGCGGTGTCGCCGCTTTCGTGGGCGCTCGAGGCGTTGCTCGACGTTCTGGTACGTGCGGGAGGGCTGCGGGAGGCGGCGCCGGAGATCGGCGGGCTCTTGCTGTTTGCCGGTTGCTGTTTCGCGGTTGTCATTGTGCGGTTTCGTCGCTATTTTCGCGCCTGAGCCCGTTGGAGCGAGTCATGCCTGGTTCCCAGAACGACGCACTCAAGCTTGAACTCAAGCGTCTGATCGTCAGCACCTGCAACAAGGACATCAATCCGGAATTCATCGCCGATGAGGCCCCGCTCATCGGAATCCATTCCGTGCTGGGACTCGACTCGCTCGACGTGCTGCAGGTGAATACCGCGCTGCTTCAGCGTTTCGGTGTTCGCATTGAGGATGGCAAGCATGCGCGGCGCGTAATGAAGTCGGTCAATACGCTCGCCGATTTTGTTGAGCCCTGAGCGTCGGCCGCCAATGGCCAGCGTCGCGATTCGCGGTTACGGGATCGTCTCTGCGTACGGGGAAGGGGTTGCTGCGTTGCGTGCAGGGCTCGCGGCCGGCGCCCCGGTCCTCGCGCCGTTGCCGGCGCTGGCGCCACCGGCCGATCGGCAAGCCCTGGTCAGCGCGGTGAATCACGCGCGTTTTCCGCTGCACCCAGACGGAACCGGCGCGATGGCACGGCTCGCCATTGAAGAAGCACTCGCTATGGCCGGTATCGGCGCCGAAGAACTGCGCGACTGTGCGCTGGTGGTGGGCGGCTCGGCCATGCTCGCGCACGCCGAGCAGGCGTCGCGGGAGCTGTACCGCACCGAGCCGGGTCGGCGCCCGCGGTTGGAGCAGCCTGGGACGCTGACGCACGAGCTGGCAAAGCATTTCGATTTGCGTGGTCCAACTCTAACGCTGTCGACGGCATGCGCATCGAGCGCCAACGCGATTCTGGTGGCGCGCGATCTTGTCGCGCGTAGGCGCGCAGCGCGGGCGCTGGTGGTCGGAATCGAGCGCCTGTGCGCGACCACCCTGAGCGGGTTCTCGTCGCTCATGCTGCTAGACCCGAATGGTTGCCGTCCATTTGATGTCAATCGGCGCGGACTGCACTTTGGCGAGGGCGTGGGTGCGCTGCTGATCGAAAAGGAGCATGCCGGTGAACCGCGCTTGGCGCGTCTGGCCGGCGGCGCGAGTCTCTGCGACGTGCACCACCCCACGCGCGCGGATCCCGACGGCAGCGGGATGGCCCGCTGCATCCATCAGGCGTTACATGATGCGGTCGTTCCGGCCGAAGCGATCGTTGCTGTGAAGGCGCACGGAACGGGCAGCAGCGACAGCGATGCCGCCGAGGCGGCAGCAATGCGCAGTGTATTTGCGACCATGCCGCCGTTTACCGCACTGAAGGGCTACTTCGGACACACGCTGGCCGCTTGCGGCGCGACAGAGACGATTGCGTTCCTTGCTCCGATCAAGGAGGGATCCATCCCGCCGACCGCCGGCTTCGAGACGGTCGATCCGGAGATTGGTCTTTCGCCCCTCCGACAGCCGCTGCCGGTGCAGGCCGGCAACTACCTGCTCAACTACTTCGGTTTCGGTGGCAACTGCGCGTCATTGGTGATTGCGCATGGCTGAAGCACCAATCTACATTCATGCCGCGGTGGCGCTCGGACCTGGCGCTGTGCCCGCAGGGGCGCAGCGCCAGGTGCTGGTCCATGACCTTGAAACTGACTTGCGACCACTTGTGCGGCAGGTCCTCGGCCAGGCGTTGCGGCAAGGATCGCACTTTGTTGAGCTGGCAGCGATCGGTGCGAAGTTGTGCCTCGGACAGATTGGCAAGCCAGCGGCCGCTGACACGGCGTTGTACTTTGGCACCGGCCTGGGCCAGATCCGCAAGACGGAGAGCCTGCTTGATCAGGTACTCCCTCCCGGAAGTGGCTTTGCGGCACCGTTTGATTTCATCAATGCATCGCCCAACATGGCCGCCTTCCACGCCGCCGCCGCGGTTGGTCTGAGCGCGCGCAATCTCACGGTGGCGCAGGATGAGCTTTCTTTTGAGCGCGCGCTCGATCTGGCGATCTCGGACCTGCGTCGCGGCGTGACGCCAGCGGCACTGGTTGGCGGCGCCGATGAGAATTTCTTCCCGCGTGCCGATTACCTCCGCCGGTTGGCGTTGCACGACGACGAAATCATGGGGGAGGGCAGTGGCTGGCTCTTCCTTGACCGCGACGCCAACGGCGCGCGCGGCGAGCTGTTATGTGTCGAGCGATACGGTACTGGACAGAATTGGCTCGACGCGGTGGGACGCCGCATTGCGGCATGGGGTGAAGCGGCGATTCGACTGGTGCCGGGTTTTCGGCTGAGCATTGCCGAAATCGCCGCATTGCGCGAGGCCCTGCCTGGACTTCTGGTCGTACCCTATCTGCCTTACTGCGGGGTGTATCCGACGGCGGCAGCCTTCGGTATTGCCATGTGCCTGGAATCAGCAAGCGTGCAGCCCGGACTCTACGTGCATCTCAATCGCAACGCCCAGGACGAGGCGATGCTGGTGGCGCTGCGGGTGCTGAAGGCCTAGACCATCGAGCGTAGCGCTGTGAAGAGGTGTTGCTCGCGTGCCGCGCAGTCGTTCATGATTTCGGCGAGTTTGCCGTATGCCGGCTCGATATTCTCTCGCCCCCTGCAAACCTGTGCGCCCAGAACCGCGAACTCGCGCCAACGATCTCCGATGGCGGTGAGTTGTCCGGACAGGTCCTGAAGTGAATCCTTGCCGAGGATGCCGGCGGCTTCCTGCAGGAACGCCGCGTACAGGAAGCGAAAACCCGCACCGCCCGTGCCAATCTCTTCCTGCATGCGGATGATGTTGGCGAGGTTGGCGCGCGCGTGTTTCTCGCCGATGCGCGAGGGCCACTTGCCCACACGCCGGGCCAGGTAGCGGATGCCGCGCACTCCGAGCAGCGGAATCGGCACATCGAGCATGCGCCGACAGGTATCACGCACCGCCATGCGCACCGGTTGTTCCAGATCTGGCAGGCGCGGCAGCGCGTCGGGATAGTAGATGAGCCCTTTGGGCGGAAAGGGGCCACCACGGGCGAAGCGCGCCCGCGCAAGATCGTCGGCCGAGCAAGTGACGACCGTCTCGAATACCGGATCGCTCAACAGGTAGTGATCGTCGCGCCGGCCGTAGCAGACGAAATTGTGACCGTTGTATTGAAAGCGCATGTCGGCCGGGAAATACGACAGCCAGTAGATGTTTCCCTGAAGTCCGACCGGAATGCCGGCATCGAGCAGCTCGTCGAGCCGCCGCACTCCGTCAGCAGTGTTGCGAAAGCGCTCATAGCGCATCGGCACGCCGAGTCGCTTGGCGAGATTTTTCAGAATAATGCGTGGCGCGTCGCGGTAGGCAGTGAGCGGCAGGCCGCCGACCTTAAGGAACGGAATGTGAATGAAGAACAGGCCGCCGCCAATGCCAAAGACCATCGGCTCGCTGAGATCCCAGCCGCGCGTGCGCAGCAGCGTGGCCATGGTGCCGCTTTCACAGTGGGCGGCATGACGATGCGGGAAATCCTCGATCACAGGGCTGTACCGGGAACCTGCTTCAGTTCCTCGGGGTTCATGCGCAGGGCGTCGGCGTAGCGCGCCAGTATGGCGGCACGCAGACCGGCGAAGATGTCAGGCCGCAGATGCCGGCGCACCCGCCACTTGCAGATGCCGGCGTTGGCCGCAAGCATCGCCGGCGTCATGTGGCAGCGCAGCATGTGAAATTCGAGTGCGCTCGCCTCGCCGCGCAGCGCGCGCTGGCGCGCGGACTCGATGGTCGCGCGAATCTCGTCCACCGCGACTGCATTGACTATCTTCTCGACCTCCCAGCCAGTGCTTGGTACTACGGTGTAGCGACCATCCTCCCCGAGCGCGTAGCAGGCGCGCTGATGGCCTTCGAGCATCGAGATTTCCTGGGGGACTTCCTTGGCCTTCATTTGATCGACAGCCTACACGACGGTGAGATGCATGTAGTACACCGTAAAGCGCGCACTCTCGGGGATCAGGCACAGCAAGCGATCTCCGCGCTTCAGCCGCTCCGAATAGAACAACTCCTCAAGCATGAGGTAAATGGCTGCCGAGCCAACATTGCCTCGACTCGGAAGATTGCTGAACCAGCGATCGACCGGGATATCGAAGCCATGCGTTTGCATGGCCTCATGGAGACGCGGACGGAAGTACTCTGACGAATAGTGTGGCACGAACCAGCTGACGTCCTCGGGGCGGAGTTGGTGCCGCGCGGCGATCGGGAGCAACGCATCGCGCACCGCCACCGGCAGAATGTGTTCGTTTAGAAGACGCACGTCCTGCTTGACCGCGAAGTAGCCCTCGCGCATGGCGTCTTCCAGGCTGTCGAGCTCGCGCCAGCCCTGCAGGCTGCCATCGGCGCGTTTCTCGGCGCCGCTGTACATGCAAGCCGGCATGGTGCCAGCAAAGGACAATCCGTCGATCCAGTCGATGCGAAGTGACGGTTGGTCCGGGTTGGGGGTCGTACGGAGAAGCGCGGCGCCAGCGCCGTCGGACAGCATCCAGCGCAGGAAATCCTTCTCAAATGCCAGTTCCGGATGCGACTCGAGCTCGGCGATCCGTGCATCGGTCTCGGGCTCGAAATGCGTCGCGCGCATGAACGTCGAGGCAATCTCGGAACCGGTGGCAACCGCCATGCGTGTCAGACCCGTTGCGACGTTCAGCCACGAGTACTTGAGCGCAGCCGTGCCCGAGGCACATACCCCGGCGAAGGAGACGGCTTCGCAGGGCGGGGAATGCAGCTCGCCGTGCACCATGTTGGCATGCGCCGGTTTGAACTGATCCGGACTCGAGGTGCCGCAGCACAGCAGATCGATGTCGGCCGGCGACATTCCGGCGCGAGCCATGAGCGCGCGGATGGCCTCAGCAGTGAGCTGCGCATTGTTATGAGTGAGTCGTCCAGTTGCCGGATCAATCGCGTAGTAGCGGGTGTGGATGCCGTTGTTGCGCAGTGTGATGCGAAGCGCTCGGGAGGGCCTGCCGTTGACCATGCCGAGCACACGCTCGACATCGGCATTGCCGACTGGCGCGTTGGGCAGAAAACCGGCGAGATCGGTGATGTAGACCTGTGTCGTCATTGGGGAGACTACGGCCGCCTCATCGGGCGATGGGAGGCTCTGTTAATGGTTGAGTCTGGGTATCAGCCCTGCATGTACTTCGCAATGCGCTCGACGCCCGAGCCGGAAGGTGCTTCGAGCCGTGTCACCTCACGTTCAATGCGCGTGCGTATCAGCGGTCGCAGCATTTTACGCGCCAACACGCCCAGCGGAACTATGGTAAGAATCAGCGTCACGAGAAACAGAATATAGACGATCAGTACTGCCCGTCGCGCGGCATTGCCCGGCTGCCCCAGTCCTCGCAGCAACCGCCCCCATATCAGGAAACTGCGTTTACCCAGTCGCTCGCTGGCGATATAGGCGGGATTGACCTGCACCGCCGCGAGTCCGAAGAGCAGCGGCTCCGTGGCGCCGGATTCTATCAGATCGCGCGCGTCACGCAGCGCTCGGCCAAAGCGTGCACTGGCAGCGATTGCCTGCTCGCTCACACCAGCCGGCGGAAACACACGCCAAAAACCTTGCTTTCGGCCCGTCAACAGCCAGCGCGGTGTCGTGACGAAGGTGGCCCAGGTGGGTCCCTGGTCGATGAGCACCACGTTGTCGATCAGTCGCGCGCCACGCGCCACGAGCAGTTCTTTTACCGTCTCTTGCGCCGACAACCACATGTTGCGGCAGGCAATGAGCGTAATCACGGGTTTACCGGCGAGCACGCGCGCGGCGGGCGACTTCAGGAAGGCAGTGACCGGCAACGCCGGCGACAGAAACCAGACCGTGTAGGCCAGAATCACCAGGTCATAGCGCGCATCCGGATCGAACGTCGTCGGGCGCAGCGCCGGTGCGTCGAGATGCACGGTTTCGGGGAAAGTGTCGAAAAAATCGAGGAAGCGCCACGGGAAGCGGTATGGCGTCTGCGGCGCGAGTCTTTCCCAAACGATCTCAAAACCCGGGTCGTCGGCAAGAGGGGAAAGCATGGCGCGCGCCGCGCGGTCCAGCTGGCCCGTCTGCGAGTACGAGATAACTAGAATACGAGCCATGTTCCTCGTGACGTGCGCCCAAATGCGCGCTCATGCGAGCGTGCATCATTCTGCCACATGCGCGTCCGCAGTGATTTCGAAATTCCCTGCATCCCGGTCGGGTACTTCAGCCGCTATGCGGGGTTTACGCGGGCTATGCTCCTTCACGATAATCCGTTCCCCGCCACCCTGCAGGCAAGTTGTTGGCTTACTGCCGTTCCGTCATGTCGTTACCGCTTAGCAAGGTTGAGCTCTGCCAGTTGTTGCCGCACACGGGGGCAATGTGCCTGCTTGATGAAGTAGCAGAGTTCAGTGATCGAGAGATCCGCTGCCGGAGTCGCACGCATCAAGACCTCGCCAACCCGTTGCGCCGAAATGGCCAGCTACCTGCCATCTGTGGCATCGAGTACGTTGCGCAGGCGATGGGAATTCATGGACGGCTTGCCACTGGCAATCAGCAGAAGCCTGCAGCGGGATTTCTTGCCAGCCTGCGCGACGTGAAGTGTACGGTCGAGCGTCTGGACGACATCGATGCGCCGCTCGATATCTTGGCCAGACGAGTCGCGGATTCCGCGGATAGTGTGATGTGCGAGTTCGAGTTGCGAGCTGGCGAACGCACCTTGCTGACCGGGCGCGCAACGTTGCTGCTCCAGGTTCGCTGATGGCACGCGCCCAGAGCAGCTTCCCCACCCGCACCGTCCGCGCACTCGTGACTGGCGGCAGTGGTGGCATTGGCGCGGCAATCTGCCGGCGTCTGGCCCACAGTGGAATGCACGTCGTCGTGCACGCCAATCGCCGGCCTGAGGAGGCGCGAGAACTGGTCAAGGAGCTTGGTGCAGCTGGCGCTAACGCCGAGTTCGTGCAATTCGATGTGACCGATAGTACGGCGGCGTCCGTGGCGCTGGAGCGGTTGCTCGCGGCGGGACCAATCCAGGTACTGATAAACAATGCCGGTGTTCACGATGACGCGCCGCTTGCTGGCATGCGCCCGGAGCAGTGGCGGCGCGTCATCGATGTATCGCTGAACGGCTTCTACAACGTCACCCAGCCGCTGCTGCTGCCGATGATACGTACCCGCTGGGGACGTATCGTGAGCGTGTCGTCGATTGCCGGCATCATGGGTAATCGCGGTCAGGCCAACTACGCCGCGGCCAAGGCCGGTTTGCATGGCGCGTCCAAATCTCTGGCAATCGAGGTTGCTTCGCGCGGAATCACGGTCAATGTGGTGGCCCCAGGGATCATCGAGACACCGATGAGTGCGCAGACCTTCCCGCCCGAGGAGATAAATCGCATCGTGCCCATGCAGCGTGCCGGCACGCCGGAAGAAGTGGCTGCGTTGACGGCGTTTCTCGCATCGAACGAAGCCGCCTACATCACGGGTCAGGTGATTTCAGTCAACGGTGGCATGGCGTGAACGCAATCGTCGTCATTCCCGCTTACAACGAAGGCGCCACCATCCGGGAGGTGGCCGCGCGCGCGCTGTTGCACTGCCCGCGCGTGATCGTGGTGGATGATGGGTCGACGGACAACACGGCGGCAGCGCTTGGCGGACTTCCGGTGGTCTTGCTGCGAAATCTGCGCAACGAAGGAAAGGCGGCGGCACTTTGGAGGGGTATCCAGCATGCGCTGGAGAGCGGCGCCGAAGCCGTCATTACGCTCGATGGTGACGGGCAACACCGTCCCGAAGACATTCCGCGCTTGCTGGACGCGGCGTCGCACTGGCCGAACACAATCATCATCGGCTCGCGAATGGCCAATGCTGCCGCGTTCCCACCCAAGCGCTTGTTTGCCAACCGCGCCGCGAATTTCTGGATCTCCTGGGCGTCTGGCTATGCCATCGAGGACAGCCAGTCGGGGTTTCGGCTGTATCCGGTGGCGCTACTGCGTAGCATCGAGCCCGCGCATGACCATGCCCACGGCTTTGTTTTCGAGAGCGAGATTCTTATCGAGGCATCGCGTCGTGGCGTGCAAAGCGTGCCGGTGGCCATCGAGGCTATCTATACGCCTGCCGCCCGCCCGAGCCATTTCCGCTCTGTGGTGGACGTGGTGCGCATCACGCGCATGGTGGCCTGGAAGCTGCTCTCGCGCGGACTCTACCTGCAGGGCTTGTTTCGTGCCTTTCTGTGGCCACGCGCGCGAAACCTGCCGGTCGGGGGCGGACGCGCGCCGTAGCAGGCTCGCTCTTGGCAGGCCGATCCGGACGCCAGTATCATTGCGGGAAAGATCCAGATGACGATTCCAGGTTGTTTCACGACAATGCCCCCTATCAAGGAGGAAGCCCTCATGCGTTCGATGAAGACGATTTTAGCCGCAGGTTCCGCCGCCCTTGTCCTTGGGCTCGCCGTTCCGGTCACCAGCTGGGCGGCGAGGACCGAGACCATGTACAACCCGGATCCGATCGCGGTTCCGTGCAATAACCTGTCAAATGACAAGATCCGGACTGCGGTGCGGGAATCCTTTCTGGGGCGTGGCTGGGTCCCGACCGACAAGGGCGCGAATGCGCTCGAGGCCAAGCTCCAGAAGAAATATGAAGCGGTGGTGACCGCGAGCTGGACCACTAAGGCAGTGACCGTAAAGTACAAGAGCAGCGAGGGACTCAGTGCCGAGGGTGACCAGATCCACCGCAACTACAACAAGTGGATCCGTAATATCGAGCGCGACATCGCCCTCAAGCTCAGCCGGGCCTGCGGCTGATCAGGCAATCCTTCTGACGAAGTTGTTACCGACGCCCCGGCACTTGCGGGGCGTTGGTGTTTTGCGGCCTGTACGAGCGGTCTGTTGCCGGAGACGAATGGATCAGCCGCGTCGAATGATAGACGCCGCGAATGTTCCACGACACTATCAAACCCACCAATACGTTGCGGCAGTACAGTGGCTGGATTGTTGGTGCCGCGCTGCCTGTGGCTACGCTTACGTGGGCAATGTTCTACTTTTCTGTTGTTTTATCACGCCGGCTGCGCAGCTCGGAGGAGGGGCTGCGGGAACTGACGCGGCGGCTTGAGCAGTCGAACCAGAACCTGCAGCACCTCTCGGCGGCCGATGCCCTGACCGGCGTAGCCAACCGACTTGCGTTTGACGAAACGCTCGTCCATGAGTGGGCCCGCTCCGGGCGCCCCGGACAGTCGCTTGCCCTGGTGTTGGTTGATATCGATCTGTTCAAGAAGCACAACGATAGCTATGGGCACCTCGCAGGCTTCGACTGCCTGAAGCGCGTAGCCGATACAATCAGGCAGTGGCCCCGACGACCGGCGGATCTGGTCGCCCGCTACGGCGGCGAGGAGTTTGTCGCGTTGCTACCCGGCGTCGATCTTAACGGCGTGGCGTTGGTCGCCGGACGCATGCCTATACCGGTGTTGCTGTCACCAAGTTGCCGCACGTGAATAATCTGGCCGGACCCGACATCACTATTAGTGCGGGTGTCGCGGCCATGGTTCCGACATCAACGTTGTCGGCGCACACCCTGGTTACTGACGCGGATGAGGCGCTTAACCGCGCCAAGGCGGTGGGTCGTAATCAGCTAGTGCTCGCGACCGACTAAAACAGCGCATCGATTTCTAGACAAATCGCAGCGATAAGTCGACCGCGCGCACATGTTTTGTCAGCCCGCCGATGGAGATGTAGTGGACTCCTGTGGCCGCGATGTCTCGCACCGACTCGAGTGAAATATTGCCAGAAGCTTCCAGCGTGGCGCGCTTCGCTGTGCGCCGCACGGCCTCACGCAATTGATCGAGCGGGAAATTATCGAGCAGGATCCGGGTGGCACCCGCCGCGAGCGCTTCATCGAGTTGCGGAAGGTCTTCCACCTCGATTTCCACCATGATGCCAGGCGGTGCGAGCGCCAGGGCGGCCTGCATGGCGGCGGTGACGGATCCGGCGGCGGCGATGTGGTTTTCCTTAATCAGGATGCCGTCGAAGAGACCCATGCGGTGGTTTTGTCCCCCGCCGCAGGCGACGGCGTACTTCTGCGCACGCCGCAATCCGGGTACCGTCTTGCGGGTGTCGAGGATCACGGCGCGTGTGCCGGCAATGGCATCGACAAAGCGACGCGTCGCGGTCGCCGTACTGGACAACAACTGTAGAAAATTAAGCGCGGTCCGCTCGCCTGTGAGAAGTGAACGCACAGAGCCACCAAGCGTGCAGAGAATCTTGCCGGCTTGCACGCGCTCGGCATCGTGCGCCTTCCAGTCGACGACCACCTTGGAGTCGAGTTGACGAAATGTCTCCTCGAACCACGCGCTGCCTGACAGCACGGCGTCCTCGCGCGTGATCACCTGAGCCTGCGCCAATGCGCCTACCGGCAGCAAAGCCGCGGTGAGATCGCCCGCGCCGACGTCCTCGGCGAGGGCTTGGCGCACCGAGGCGGCGATGTCGTCGCGTGGCGGTATCGGAATGCGTTGGGTCGACATGCGCGTGGTGCGCGTCAAAACAAAAGATAGAGAACCAGGTAGGACAGCAGCACGAGCGTCGTGAGCAATACGAAGTTGCCAATCGTGGCGCGCGCGCTGAAGCGGCTGGTGAGCATAGCGTGGAGCTGCTGGCGCAGCAACGATTCCTGCCACCACGGCTGGATACGCGTGTCGCGGATGCGCCGCAGCGCCAGCCACAAGCGCTCAAGCTGGTGCCAAGCAGCCGGCGTCAGGCACCGATACAGCCAATCGGTATCGAGGGTAATGGTGTTGGTGCGGCGCATCAGCGGCAGCAGCGCGAAAAACGCCAGACCAGCAAATAGCAGCAATTGCAGTTGCGTGATGACATGCGCGGCCGTATAGGGAATGTAGTCCACCGGAAACGGCAGAATGGCGTAAAGCGGCGCCGGATAGACACCAAGCGCGATGCAAAGAACTGCAAATAACACCATCGCCACCCGCATATTGCGCGGCGGGTCGGGTGGGCGCAGGCCGGAGTCTTTTTGAAAGAATACGAACCAGGGAAACTTGATGCCGGCGTGCAAGAACACCCCGGCCGAGGCCGCGGCGAGCAGGAGCCAGACCCACAGCAGGGTTTCATCGGCCGCCGCCTGAGAGATCATGGATTTCGAGACGAAACCCGAGGTGAGTGGGAAGGCGGAGATTGCGAGCGCACCGACAATGCCACAGACCGTAGTGAGTGGCATGCTCTGGAACAGCCCGCCGAGGTCGGTGCACTTGCGCTTTCCAGTCATGTACAAGACCGCGCCGGCTGACATGAGCAGTAGCGCTTTATAGATGATATGTGCGAAGGCATGGGCAGCGGCGCCGTTCAGCGCCATCTCGGTGCCAATTCCGATGCCGGCTACCATGAAACCCACCTGGTTGACGATACTGTAGGCAAGTATGCGCCGCATGTCGTTTTCCAGGAGCGCATAAATGATGCCGTAAAAGATCATGTACAAACCAACCCACACCAGAATCGGCGCGCCGGCAAAGGCGACCCACAAGACAAACACTGCGGTCTTGGTCGTGAACGCCGAAAGAAATACCGAGCCGCTTGGGCTGGCCTCAGGGTAGGCATCCGGAATCCAAGCCGACAGCGGCGGCGCGCCGGCGTTGAGCAGAACGCCGGCCAGGATCAGCCAATGCGCGGCACGATCGAGCGCGAGCGGCCCGAAGGCGACCGAGCCGGTACTCGTGACGTGACCGGCGATACCGGCCATGAGCAACACGCCACCGAACAAGTGCATTACGACGTAACGCAGACTCGCGCGGTATGCCCGCTCGCTGCCGTTCGACCAGATTACGACCGTCGAGGCGAGAGCCATGATCTCCCAGTAGGCGAAGAGGGTGATGAGATCGCCGCTGAAGCACACGCCGATGGCGCTACCGGCGTAGATCTGCGCCGCGACAAGCTCGATCGGCCGGGCCTGATGAAGACCGTAAAGTGTGCCAGCGGCGGCCATGATCGCGAACACCGTGGCAAAAAGACGTCCGATGGAATTCATCTGCCACGGCGTGAGGGTGTAGTCGAGAAACTCAATCGACGACATAGCGTCTAGCGGTACCGCCCAGATGACAGCAAGCGCCACGAGTGGCAACGCGATCAACCACGGTCCGCGCGCGCGACCGGGTAGCAAGGGCGCCAGCAAGGCCCCGGCGATCATGATGACAGCCGGTGACATCAAAGGTGTCGAATCAAGGATCACGGTTGTCGTAGTAGCCGTCGGGACGTTTGAGGATCAGGCCGAGCAACTTGGCGAGCAGAATCATTGCGACGCAGGCGCCAAACCCAAACCACGCGCTGAAGCCGGGCGAGGCGTCGACTCCGAAGTGACCATGCAGGTCGCCGATGGTTTCAGCCGCGACGGTAGCGGCGAGCACCGTCGCGAATGCAATCCACAGCAACCTGATCGTGGAACGACGTACCAGCCAATGCGGCGTACGCTTCATCGTGCTCCCCCAACGATATCCCAACTGAGCGCGAGCGGTAGACCGGGCAGCCAGAATAGCAACACAGCGCCGGCGGCGCAGGCGACGGTGGCCGCGACGATCGGCAGCGGCGCTTCGCCGTGGAGATCCGTGCGGGGTGCCGATTGGAAGAACGCGCCATAGACTATCGGCAAATAGTAGGCGGCATTTAACAAGGTGCTCACAATCAGCACGACGACGACCAAGCTGTGGGCACTGTCCATGGCGGCAAGCAGGATATACCACTTGCTAATGAAGCCGACTGTCGGCGGGACACCGATCATGGTGAGCGCGCCAATGGCAAACGCCCCCATGGTCCAGGGCATGCGCCGCCCGATGCCAGCGAGCTGGGACACGTTGGTCTTGCGGCTGGCGGTATAGATCGAACCGGCCGCGAAGAACAAGGTGATCTTGCCGAAGGCATGCGCGGCGATGTGCAACGCGGCCCCGACGACCGACCACGGCACGAGCAGCAAGGATGCCATGATCACGTAAGAGAGTTGTGCCACGGTCGAGTATGCCAGGCGCCGCTTGAGGTTGTCCTGGCGCAGGGCAATGACCGAGGCAATGACGATTGTCGCACCAGCCACGTACACCATCACGTCCGCTGCACCATTACCCTGAAGGAACTCGAGGCCGAAGATGTAGACGACAACCTTTAGCACCGTGAACACGCCGGCCTTGACCACCGCCACGGCGTGAAGCAGCGCGCTCACTGGCGTCGGCGCGACCATAGCCGCGGGTAACCAGCGATGCAGGGGCATCAGCGCAGCCTTGCCGATACCAAAGCAGAACAGGACCAGTAATATCCCGGCGACGAGAGGGCTCGCGCGCCCGCTCAGTATGCCGCCGGTCGTGAAGTTGAGCGTTCCGGTTAGCTGCCAGGTCCAGACGATAGCAACAAAGAACAATCCCACTGATGTCGACAATAGCAAGCCAAGATACACGCGCCCGCCGCGTATCGCCTCGGGCGTACCTTTGTGTGTCACCAATGGATAGGTCGAAAGCGTGAGTACCTCGTAGGACAGGAACAACGTCAACAGGTCGCCGGCGAATGCGACACCGATGGTGGCGGCGAGTGCGATGGAAAAATACGCGTAGAAGCGCGTTTGCTTCGATTCGCGATTTCCGCGCATGTAGCCAATCGAGTACACGGAGTTGACGATCCACAGAAACGAGGCCACCAGTGCGAACAACATACCGAGCGGCTCGATGGCAAGGGCAACCGACATGCCCGGGAGAATTTGTGCTAGCGCGACGCGCGGTCGCGCTCCGGCCAGCACGTCGGGTGTCAGTGAAGCCACACAGAGAAACAGTGTTGTGGCGGTGATCAGCGTGACAGCATCGCGCAGGTTCGGCTTCCGCCCAGCGAGCACGATCAGAAGTGCACCCACGAGCGGCACGGCGAGCGCCGCAATCATCAAGGTCTCCGCCGTCACGGCGTACCACCCGCCGCCGCAAGCAGGGCACGTGCCGCAGCGGTGGCTGTGCCCACGCTAAGCTGTGTGTCGATTCCAAAATAAACATTGGCGAGTACCAACGCCCAAGTTGGTAAGAGCAGCCCGGCAGGTGCTTCATGTATCGCTTTTGCAGATTCGGCGGGTGGATGAAAATACGCCGCCTCCACGACGCGCCACACATAGACGACAGCGAGCAGCGAGCCGACGATGATGATGATGGCTAATGGCCACCAACCTCGTTCGATCGTCGCCCGCAGAAGGTACCACTTGCTGATGAAGCCGGTGGTGAGCGGGACGCCGATCAGGCTAAGACCGCCGGCAGTGAAGGCCGCGAACGTCCAGGGCATGCGCCGCGCAAGGCCATGCAGATCGCGAATATTGGTAGAGTTAATACGATACGCGACGCAGCCGAGCGCGAGAAATAGAGCCGCCTTCATGAGGGCATGATTAAAGAGGTGCAGAATGCCGGCGCTCAAGCCGGTGACGGATACGAGCGCGATGCCGAGCGCGATGTAGCCAATCTGCGCGATACTGGAGTAGGCGAGCATGCGCTTGACGTCGTCTTGGCGAATCGCGGCCAGCGACCCAACGATCACGGCGACAGACGCGGCTAGCAGGATCACCACGTCAGCGCGCAGCGTGGCGAAGCTCAGCTCGAGACCGAAGATTGTGAACAAGAAGCGTAACAGAATATAGGCACCGACCTTGGTCGCAGTTGCCGCCAGGAGCGCGGTGACCGCCGACGGCGCGTACGTATAGGCATTGGGTAACCACGCGTGCAGTGGAAACAGTGCGAGCTTCAGGCTCGCGCCCACGATGATGAAGGCGAATGCCGAGCGCACCGTGCGGTTGTGGCTCATTTCCCCGAGGCGCACGGCCAGGTCCGTCATGTTGAGCGTGCCGGTCGCGAGATAGAGATAGCCGATGCCGATCAAGAGAAACGTCGCGCCGATCGTGCCCAGCACGAGGTAGTTGAAGCTAGCGCGCAGCGCCTGCGGCTGGCGCCCGAGCGCGACCAAAATGTACGTGCTGATCGAGGAAATCTCGAGCAGCACGTACAGGTTGAAGGCGTCGCCAGTGATAGTGATGCCGAGCAGGCCGGTGATGCACATCAGGTAGGCGCTGTAGAAGAAGCGCAATCGTTCGGGCGCAATCTCCTTGGCGACACTGAGGCGCGCGTACAGAGTGACGACGGCGCTGATCGCGGCGACGATCAACAACACCAGGGCATTGAGGCGATCGACGCGATACTCGATGCCGATCGGCGGTACCCAGCCACCCAGCGCATAGCTCAGGGTTCCGTGAGCGAGCACACGCGTAAGTAGCAAGCCGCTCAACGCGAGTACCGTGGAGCAGACCACGGTGGCGAGCCACCACGGGCCTTGACCGCGACCGAGCAGGGGCGCGATGACGGCGCCGAGCAGCGGAATGACGACGATCAGGGCCGGCAAGTTGTCGCCGATCATTCGTGCTTCTTTGGGGGCGACCCGTCAATGAGGTTGGACTCGATGCTGCCGTGGGCGCGATGAATCGCGACGACCAGTGCCAGCGCCACTGCCATGGTACTCACGGAGACAACGATGGCAGTGAGGATCAACACGTGTGGCAACGGGTTTGAATAGCGAACGGCATGCCCCCATACGATCGGCGCGGTACCGTCGTCGACCATGCCGATCGAGATGTAGAACAAGAACGCCGCGGTCTGAAACAGACCGAGCCCGATGACTTTTTTCACCAGGTTCGGTTTGGCGATGACGGCATAGAAACCGATCATCATCAGCACCACGTAGATCCAGTAGTTGTAGTGACCGATCCAGTCCATGGCGTCAGCGCCGTACCGCGCGCGCGAGCTCGTTGAATAGTGTGATCATAACGGCGCTCACCGTAATGCCGACGCCAATTTCAACCAGGATGATGCCAAGAGTCTGACCGGCGGGTGGATCGGCCGGATTGAGCATGTCGTAGTCGAGGTAAGCGCCGCCCAGCAACACTGTTGCCATGCCCACGCCGCCGTAGATCAGCACGCCGA